>DASUKV010000307.1:0-35736 GCA_036278555.1 Terriglobia bacterium | reverse complement strand
CGGTTCCGACTTTTGACAAGATGAGCGGTGCGGATGTAGGTGGGAAGGTAGTATCGGTCGAGCGGCGTCCAGCGGGTTTTGTACTGATAAGCGAAAACCGCGGCGCCACACGCGAGCGCGAGCAGGATCGCCATCAGGACGGATACCGGCCTATTGCGGGGCCAATGAATGGCGCTGTCCGTTGGGATGATCGCGTTCACCTGCGCGTTGAGAGTTCATAGGTCTACCTCTTGCTTGCAGTGCCTTGATCGGAAGCGGCCTCCAGACGGCCACTCTGGAACCGGTCGTAGGCGTATTTCAGTAGTTCAGCGGCCTCCTTGTACTTCGCATTGTGGGCCGCATCGACTAACTCCTGGGCCTTCTGCTGGCTGATCTTGCCGTCCCGTCCAATGGCACAAAGCAGGTCGATGACGATCGCTTCTGTTGCGCTGATCTCAGCCATCAGGGCGTAATCGGAGGGCCTTGGACTCTGTGGCTTGAGCGCTTTAAGAACCTTGTCGCGGCACCACTCGGCAGGGCGTTTAAGCTCACGGGCGGCGAGTTCCCGGAGTTCTTGGAAATCTGATTCTCTGAATTTTGAGGTGACGCTTTTTGTGAGTCTTTGTGAATCGTTCATGATTCCTCGGCTTTTTTAACTCGCTGTGACTTAAGAGGTTGCCGCAGGGAAACCAAAGTTTCCCTAGGAAACCTGTTGTTTCGTAACCCGCGTGTTTGTAATGGGTTCCTTCGAGAATCCGAAGGATTCTGTGCAGCACCCTTTCCAGGGGTGGCGTGTCAGGGTCCGGCGAAACCAGGACCCTCCCTCTGCCGCTGCGAAGCAGCGTTTTGGGCATAAGGGACACTCGCCATGTGCGCACATCACACCCATAAAGGCTCCACATCAATGCGCCGCGTCCGCGGCGTCCACAATGGACGACGCTGGGGCGCCGGAGAGATTGGACCTCGATTGTTGTTGCACGGCGCCGTTCCGCTGAGGCTTTCGCTCAGTGACAAAGTTCGGATGATTCTTGAGCCAGGCTTTGTATTCCGTGTCCATCTTGTAGACCCGTTCCAGGCTCTCCGAAATGATGTGCGAAAGGTTCCTCGTTCCAAGAAACACGCCGTAGCGCCTGAGCGCAGCGAGCTTCTGTTCCTCAAAGCGCACGCCGATAGTGATCTTCTTCGGCGGCGCTGGCGGTGGTTGAATGATGGGCATAGTCGTTGCTCCTGGTTTGATTTTGGTTCAGTTAAAAGCTTCGTCCTCGCGGAAATAGGTGATCGTCAGGCCCAGCGGGTTGATGGGAATCAACTGGTTGGGCACATGGCTGCGAAACATAAAGACAAAACTCGCGGTGCAAAGGGTTTTCTTCAAAACTGAATGATCGACGGGCGAATACTGGACCATGTAGAAATCGACGCTCGCCCGGTAAGGCGGCTTGATCATCGGTTCGATAGCCACCTGCTGCACGTCGATATCAACTTCGGGGGCGGAAGGATTGTCGAGAAAGGTTTCGACAACTTTGTCCTTCTTGTCGGCGGCGATGATGTCGTTGGCGAGTTTACCGCCAAGAAAGTAGAAAGATTTCGTGAAGTCGTCGTTGATGGTGTAGCGGTTGCGGCGGTAATAGAGCTCGCAGAATTGCGTCAGAAAATATTTCGCTTCTTTGGCCTCGGGCTTATAGGCGAAGAAATCGTAGCTGACTGCCTGGGCGCGGCCAGGCTCGGCGCGGCGGTGCTTATAACAATGGATTGCAACTGGACGGATTCAGATCAGTCGCGGTAGGGCGGCGCGATTGGCAGCTCAGGAACATATTAGATGGAAATGTGCGAGGGGACGCGCAAGAATTGTAGGCGTAAACAGGCCTTGTTTCGACCATCATTATATCTATATCTGGATATCTGGCTGGCGACCAAATTTGCGGGTCCCACACACCCCAAAGGCGGGGATGTACGCGCGTCACCAGCGGTTGCGCCTCTACGCGATGGCCACCGCACGGCGGTTTCTTTACCGCGCTAAGGAAGAAATGGTACAGGCCATCACCGTTCGCCACGCCCGGGGCGAGCCATCCGCGAATCCTCTTGCGCCACCATACGATAACAAATATGATGCCGTCGTTACGTTAGTGATGGTTATTGCTTACACCCAGGAACGAAATGCCACAACGTCAAAGACAAAAAGGTGAAAAGCAGCTTGGCGTCAAAATACTGACCTGCATTAGCAGCGTGTTGCGGCGCTGTGAAGAGGTCGGTGAAAGAATCGGCTACCCTGGGGAGGGTGGAGAAAGGCGCTTCCGCGCTTGGCTCAACTCCGACCTCCTCCAATCGACTCTCGGCTGGCCCTCAAGGAACGTGGCGGTGGGCGAGATCTTTGACTTGCTCTTGCTTGATGACGAGCATCATGCGCTCGCGACAATCGAAACCAAAACCCCTTACCACAATGCGTCAGCCAAGGAGCGAAAAGATTTTGAGGCTAGGTTGTCCGGCTTCCCCACACTGAGAACCGCTTACTTCACCAACGGCCCAGAGTGGGACAGGCTGGACGTTTTTGTAAGCAACGGCCAACTCTCCACCCTTGACCGGTCTCGTTTGGACATCCGAAAGGACGCCCCGGCCATGGCTGAACTGTTCTTTGCGCCACTCCTTTACGAATCCGAAAACCGCATTGCTATCGGCCAAGTCTACTGCGTCAATCGAGATAATGCGTTTATCAAAACCACGCTAACCCGGCTGGCGGGGGACCTCGACCAGGTTGTTGGTGACTTCAAAGCATTCTACCGCCGGCTATTCTATGGATTGCGCGAGGGCAACGCCGGTGTAGCCGCCCAACAAGTCACGCTGGCTGTGTACGAACAATGGTGCGGGAAATCACTCCGTGTTACGCCTCGTCTGGCAGCGCAGAACCTAATCAGCCTTTTTAGGCACGAGGGGGCCAATCCCCTTAACATTACCCGTGCGCTTTCTGCCTTGGGGCTGGACGGAACACAAACAGCCACAGTCGCCGAATCCATCATGAGCCTTGCACCAGCCAGGCGTGAGGATGCCAGTGTCCTGATCGAAACCTTGTGGCCTGCCTTTGCAGTCTCCGTAGACCAGCTTTGTGCACAGAGCGCCCACGTGACACTCGCCCGCGCGCTCCTATATCGAGTCGGTGAGGACGAGAGAGTCTTCGATCGTAAGATCTCAGGCGATGCCCTCACTAACGAGCTTGCCGAGCCGACCACCACATTCATCGGACGTCATTTTCGCGCTACTGAGCTTCTCGAAGTCGTGCGAAGCGAGATGCAGAGCTTCCTTCCGACCGTATACCTGCGGGGCGAGTTTGACTGGTGGGCGGTTTTACCCGAAAAACGGGCCTTGCTTACGCCTGGGCAGCTAAACTGGTTGCGGAACCTCGACGAGGAGATGGAAAAGCTTTCCAGAATCCTTCTGCGCCGTTTGAGTAATTACCTGTTTGAGTCCGTGGATGTTGATATCTGGCGGAATATCTACGAGCACTATTTGCCAGAAGAAGAGCGCCAAAGGTTGGGCGGTTTCTATACGCCTGACGAACTGGTGAATCTGGTTCTCGACTTGGATGGCTATCAGCCGGAAACCGAGGGGCTGTGCCGCCTCAGTTACATCGACCCCGCCTGCGGTAGCGGCGCGTTCGTCACCGGCGCGCTCGGCCGGTTGCTCGCGCACCTCGATTTGGACTTGCCTTGCCACAGAAAGGCGTCCAAGAAGCGCGAGCCCGAGTGGAAGACAGCCGAGGAGCGGTTGTCGCTCGTGGCTCAACGACTGCACGCCATTGACATCCATCCATTCGCAAGCTTTCTTACCACCCTCAATGTCCTTTTCATGGTGCTGCCCCTGTACGTCAAAACGAGGGACAAAGACCCCGACTTCACCATGGACTTCCACGTTTTTGCTTTTGATAGCCTTGAAAAGCCCGGCAGGCAAACGAACGAGCAGGCAGAGATGTTTGCGCAGATGAACTCGCGGGTGCAACTCAGCGCGGACAGCTACGAACGATACCGCCGAATTATGGATACGAAGTTTGACCGCATCTTTGGAAATCCGCCATGGGGAGGCGTCCTAAAGGGCCCGCTTGCTCCTGTTTACGACACCGCCAAAAAGAAACACTTCGCAAACGCCTTTCCGTCTTCGTCTGCCGGGAAATACGATGTCTATGGATTGTTCATGGAGCGCAGCCTGCAATTACTGCAAACCGGCGGAAAGCTTGCTCTCTTGAGTCAAGGTACCTTCTTGGATAAGGAGTGGGCAAAGGGTTTGCGCGAACTCCTCGCTTCGCAGACCAAGCTGGAATACATAGTGGACCTGAATCCTTTTGGCCATCTCTTTTTTCACGCTATGAACGCCCCGTGCATAACGGTTGCCACCAACGCCAGTAGGGAGGCCGATGGCGAGTGCGTTTGCGTGATCTCGCATTCTCCGAAGGACTTCAAAGGGCTGGACCCGCAGGAGCGGCGGGAAAAGGTTGCAGCAACCATTCGCGGAGTGATCGCAGGACTAGGCGCGAAAAAGGCTCAGGCGAAGCTGGATTTTGGGAGCGCCGCTCGTGTCCCACAGCGGGTGTTTCGAAAGACTGCCCAAGATCGTTGGGATTTGAGCGGCGGCAACGCCGCAAGCGCGTTTCCCGAAAACTGGTTTACCGCCGCCGAACTTCTTGAAATGCGGCAAGGGGTTACTCCGGGCGGCTGCCTGGATGTCTTTCTGATGGACAAAAAGAAGGCGACATTTTTGAATCTGGAGGCTGAACTCGTTCACAAGGCTATTAAGAGCAAGCAGCTCGAGCGCTGGAGGGCTGACTGGAAAGAGCGAGTGCTCTTCTACCCGTATCACGAGAAGAACGACGAGTCCGAACCCGCGTTTACTATCCAATGGGATGCGGTTGAAGACGGCAGGCTCAAGAAGCGGCTGCTTGCTCTGGGTATTGAGGACGCCCTTGATTTTGACCACCAAATCGACGACCGCGAAACGCAGATTGTAAAGCGAAGCGGGATCAACGCCGATTCTGTGAAAGAATTGCTCAAGCATCGTATTTCACTCGGACTCGTGAAGTACCCGAGGGCAGCGGAATACCTCGTGCGATATTACGAATTTCTTGAAGGCCGGGTGTTCGAAAAAAAGAAATTCACGGACCATGGAAAACGCTGGTACGAATATCATCGTCCACGGGATGCCAAGATAATGCTGGCGAAGCCTCGAATACTCTCCCCAACCCTAATCAGGTCGGTTCGATTCGTGCTCGATGACACTGGCTACCTTTCCGATCACGCTTGCCTGATGATCCAACCCACCAAGAAAACGGAGCGATCATGGCGAGAGTTCCATAAGGGCATAGAGGCCACGCTGGGTGAGCACCTTTCCAAAACGGACCTTCTTCGGTATTGCCTCGCCTTTTTGAACAGCGCCTACGCGCAGGAGAGGCTGCTGACCGGTCATCGCCCCACGCCGAAAGGCTCATACGCGATCACCGAATCGTACTTGAGGGAAATTCCGATACCACTACCCCCTGATAGACGAACTGCCAAGAAAATCATTGAATTGGTGACTCGACTGGAAGCCCCGCCTACCGCTGCTGTCGGCAACGAGAATGCGGAGAGTATAGAAAACGAGCTGCAATTTCTCATCAAGGCGAGTCTAGCGGTGACAGCCGGTACTTCTTTGTGATGCCCAAGGGCAGAAACTCCGAAACATAGATGGTGCCGCCGCTCCGTGTCAGTGCGGAAGTCGGCCGGGCCTTTTCGATCTCGGAATCAATCAGGATCACCTGATTGCGTCGGGAAAGATAAGCCTTCAGTTCCTTCCACGCCTCCCGAGGCTCGGACCCGAGCTTCGCAAGGGTTGAAACGAGGGCCTGCTTATACCGAAAGCCTTCGAAGAGGATGACGAAATAGATTTGGAGGGAATAGAGGGATTCGGCCTTGCCCTGCAGGAATGCGATGCGATTCTCGATTGCGGCATCAACCACCGGACTGCCATAAGTCTCGTAAGGAATCTGCTCGTGATTGTGCTTAAACAGGTACTGGTACACCCGGCATTTCTCATCGAAGATTCGGAAGGCTGATTCGAGCCGCTTGGTGAGATTATCAATTGCCGCAGATTCCAGGCACTCGTAATCCACTCCCCGGACTTCCAGCACCACGCCCACATCGCCGCTCTTGGTCAGGAAAACCTGATCGCCAATGAAGCCGAACAGGTTCACCTGCTCGTTGAAGGAGCCGGCTTCCTTGTAGTTGGTCGTAGGGCCTGAAGCCCAAAGAGATCGCTGCGGCTGTAGGCGCAAGCGACTGGGCCGTGCGGAAACAACTTCAGCGAGGCTTCGAACGAATGAGGCGGTTCATCGAAGACGGCCCCAAGAACGAGCCCGGGCCCACCCATTGAGGCCGGACAACGACGTTGAGTAACAATCCCCCCGATGACACGAAACCGCTGTCGAAGCGCGAAGAGGAACGGTTGCTAAAGGCAGGCCGTTCGGTCTTCTCGAATTCTTTTCCCAACCCAACCCGCGAAGGTTGTCCCAACCGTGAGGTCATCGAGGCGATTGTCCGCGGGAAAGGCGATCCGGCTCAACAGCGGGATTTCTTCGTTCATATGTCCCGCTGCTCGCCCTGCTTCAACGATTTTTCTGCGTTCCGCAAAGCCGCTCAAAGAGAAAAACGCAGAAAGGCTTTAGCAATCGCGGCCATTATTATCGTTGTGTGCGTCGCGTCGTGGTTCGTAGTTAAAAGCAGACGGCACACGGCAGGTACGTATACGGCTGTGGTGCTGGATTTGAGAAACCGGCTGGTTCTGCGCGGCGTGCCTAAAACGGGAGAGCCGACTCAAGAACCGCTGATGCTTCTCCGGGGCGTTGACACCGTGTCGCTATATCTTCCCTCAGGCAGCCGCACCGGAACTTATGACGTGGGTATTTTTGAGGAACCTGGGACGCCGCTTGCGAGCGCGGCAGGGACAGCCACACTGGAAGGTAATCTAACTGTTCTCAAGGCCAAGCTCGATCTTGCCACCTTGCACTCCGGTCATTATCTGCTGGGCATCCGTCTGCCCGGAATTGATTGGAACTACTACCCCTTGGTTTTGAGGAACTCCGATCACCTATGGCCAGTCTGGATTGAAAAGCTCCATTCGGTCAGCCGTTCGTTTATTAACGTCTCCGTCAGGCACAACAGTAACGACAAATTGTTCTACGCGATTTGACTAACCCGGTTTATGGCTGGCCTCCAGTGGAATTGCACCGTAATTCTGATGGTAGCTTCCGTGTGGACCAGGCCATTCCTCAACCTCTTGCACTCGCTGAATGGGCTTGAAACGGTTAGTAACCCACTTCTGTGGCATGCGGGAAAGGCAGACTAAGTGGAGGCTGTGATGACAGATTATTTTCTATAGGCCCGTTTCTGGGACGGTTGGCCGGTGAACCACGGAGGTCGGAGGGAAAGGCTTCAAGTTATCAGCTTCGCATGGACCTCTGATTACTTGTTCCGGAAAGCTCCATGGCAGTTCAACGGCACGTTTTGACGCAGCAACCACAACTCGGTAGAATTTCTTTTGTTCTGCACCATAGAGGTTTGTGAAGAAGAAGTTTCTCTTGACTCCACGTATTGTACTGAGCTAAATTTCCTCTGTCTGGTTTTTAGGGAAGCCGGTGAAATTCCGGCACGGCTCCACCACTGTAAGCGTGGAGAGCAGGGCAATCAAAGCCACTGGGGCGAAGACCCTGGGAAGGCAGCCTTAGCTCGATGATACGCAAGTCAGGAGACCGACCAGGCACCCTCAAGAGTTCGTATCGACTTCGGGATGTGAAGATCGATGAGCGCCCGGCCGGAATCCGTTCTGTTCGCAACTCCTGCCAGCACCACTCTCTCTTTTCTGCTTGAAGCCCCTCTTGATGGATCCTTACGTTTGTGAATCATGAAAACCATTGCGCTGGTTATTGGCGGCGCACGTAGCGGCAAAAGCTGGTACGCGCAACAATTGGCGGCTGAGTTCAAGAAAGTCACCTTCATCGCGACGGCGCAACCGGCTGATGCTGATATGAGGCGCAAGATCGCGACCCACCGTGAGGAGCGCCCGGCGGCTTGGAAGACGGTCGAAGCCCCGATGGATCTTCCGGCGGCTATGCGGAAGGAAGGAGCCAAGGCCGATGTGCTTCTGATCGACTGCCTCACCGTGTACTTGGCGAATGTCATGGGAATAAAGCGCACCGAGCTGCAAAGATGCCACACGCACATCCTGCAGATTGGCGAGGCCTTTCAAAGCACGGCGGCTTCCGTTATCGCCGTCTCGAATGAAGTGGGAAGCGGAATCGTCCCTGCCTATCGCAGCGGCCGGATTTACAGGGATTTATTGGGCCAGCTCAACCAGGAGATCGCGAAGATCGCCGATCGGGTCATCCTGATGGTGGCTGGATTACCGTTGGCAGTCAAGGAACAGCGTGTTTCGTAAAGAAGCTAATATCTATCTCATTCGCCACGGCGAAACGGACTGGAACCGGAGCGGCCGGCTGCAAGGGCTCACCGACGTACCGCTAAACCGTACTGGAATCGTCCAGGCAATCGAGATCGGGCACTGTCTCCGGCGGCGAGCAATGGGCTGTGTGTTTACCAGCCCGCTTCGGCGGGCTAGCGATACGGCGCGATTATTGCGGGGGTCGCGCCGATGGCCGGTGATTGCAGATGATGAGCTGCGCGAAATTGACCACGGAGTTTGGACAGGGTTGGAAGTTAGCGAGATTGCACGGCGGCTTCCTGATGACTACAGATGCTGGCAATCCGCTCCTGAGAAGCTTCGGTTAAAAAGAGCCGACTCCGTGGAGGGCGCTTATCACAGAGTGGGAGCGTTTTTGTCGCGAGTGATGGGTGTGGCAAGGAAAGTGGATGTGGCAGTGGTCAGCCACGGGGTCTTGAATGGCCTCATGGTCTGTGCGGCGATGGGGTTTCCGTTGGGGCGCATGGGAGATTTTCCCGTGCCCAACGCTTCTATCTGTGTCCTTCAGATACGGCATGGCCAAATTGATGGTCTCAAAGGTTTGGAGAATGCCACTCACCGTTAATCAACATGATGCGGCCGTAAGAACGGTTCAGGAAATCATTGCCTCGATCCGCCCTCTGAGCCCGGAATGGCAAGACCGCGCTTGGGCGCAATTGAATGATCTCACAAAGCCTATTGGTAGCCTGGGACGCTTAGAGAGCATTGCTGCACGACTGGCCGCAATCCAGGAAACAGAAAGCCCTCAATGTTCGAACCCGGCTATTTTCACTCTTGCTGCCGATCACGGCGTCACCGAAGAAGGTGTGAGTGCGTATCCGAAAACGGTAACACGCCAGATGGTTTTGACTTTTCTCTCCGGCGGCGCCGCAATTAACGTGTTGTGCCGCCATTGCGGAATTGACGTCGTTGTTGTCGATATGGGCGTGGACGGCGACTTTGACGATGTCACCGGCCTTCTCAAGCGGAAAGTTGCCCATGGCACACGGAACATGGCGCATGGTCCCGCAATGACTGAAGAGGAGCTTCAACTGGCCTTGAGTGCCGGCATCGAGCTCGCAGCGATGGCTGAGCGGCAGGAACGAAAGGTCATTGGCGCCGGAGAAATGGGTATTGGCAATAGCACGGCTGCCAGCGCCCTTACCGCTGCACTGACCGGGAAACCCGCCGCTGAGGTGACAGGGAGTGGGACGGGCCTCGATGACGCGAGAGTGCGGCACAAAATTCGAGTGATTGAACAAGCCCTGGCGGTCAACCGGCCCGATCCCGCAGACCCTATGGATACCTTACGCAAGGTGGGTGGACTCGAGGTTGCCGGACTTACCGGCTTGATCCTCGGAGCGGCAACCCGTCGCATCGCCATCGTAGTTGATGGCTTTATTTCCACCTCAGCCGCGGCGGTGGCTTGCGCGGTCCAGCCAAGAGTGTCGAACTTTATCTTTGCCGCACACCGATCCATTGAACCCGGCCACTCCGCGTTGCTGGAGTTCATTCAACAGAAGCCGTTGCTGGATCTTGAAATGAGACTGGGCGAGGGGACCGGCGCAGCTTTGGCAATACACATTATCCAGGCGGCGTCAAAGATCATGAACGAGATGGCCACCTTCTCTTCGGCGGGAGTCAGTGGAGCGCTGGCATGAAGCACATTTTCAATTTATTCCTTCTGGCGGTCGAATTCCTGACCCGCTTGCCGCTTCGGCGCAAAAACCCCACGGCGCCGGAGGACTTGGGCAACGCGTCGATTTTCTTCCCCGTGGTGGGATTGCTTGTGGCTTTAGGCGCGGTTGGAATCAATAGCGCCCTGCGCACCCGGCTCAATCGGGATGTCGTTGTTGTCCTGATCCTCATCTATCTCGTCCTCGTAACGGGTGGTTTCCACGAGGATGCGCTTGCTGATGCTGCGGACGGCTTGGGTGGGGGATGGAACAAGGATCAGATTCTCACGATCATGCACGACAGCAGGATTGGAAGCTTTGGAGCTCTCGCCGTTACGCTGAGCCTGCTGGCTCGCTTCGTCTTTTTGATAAGCCTGCCGCGCGAAAGATTTTCCGGTTTCCTCATTACAGCGCAGGTCTTAAGCCGGTGGACCGCGTTGCCCCTCGGTCACTTTCTCCGCCCTGCTCGCGGTCAGGCAGGCCAAGGGGCGAGAGTGGCAGGCGAAATCGGCATCGTTTCTTTGGTGGTGGGAATCGTGCTTGCATTGGGAATCGTGTGGGCCGTCTTGGGCGTCTCGCAAATGATTTGGCCTGTTTTGGTGACCGTTGGAGTGACCGCCGCAAGCGCAGCCTATTACAGGAGCCAGATCGGCGGCGTGACGGGTGATTGCATGGGCGCCACGAATCAGATTGCTGAGGCGGCCGTCTACTTGACCGGAGTCGTCCTGCATTGAAGGACCGGTGAATATGAGCAATCCATCTCATGCTTTTTCCGAACCTGAAAAGCAGGGGGTATATAACGCAATTTACAAGCGGCGTGACATTCGCCGCCAATTCCTCCCGGACCCAGTTCCCGATGAGCTTTTGCGCAGATTGCTGGATGCCGCGCACCACGCCGGATCGGTAGGATTCATGCAGCCATGGTCTTTCATTGTCATTCGCAGCATAGAAGTCAGGAAGAGGATTAAGCACCTTTTTGAACAGGCTAACGAACGGGCAGAGAAGGTCTTCCAGGGGGAACGGCGCAATCTTTACACGAGTTTGAAGCTGGAAGGCATTCTGGAATCGCCTGTGAATCTCTGCGTGACTTGTGATCCCACGCGGCGTGGCCCGCACGTTCTTGGCCGTCATTCGATCCGGGAAACAGATGTCTACAGCACGTGCTGCGCGATTCAGAACCTATGGCTGGCGGCCCGCGCCGAAGGAATCGGCGTGGGATGGGTGAGCATTTTCGATTCGCATGAACTGGGAAGCGTCCTGAATATCCCGGAACAAGTTATTCCTGTGGCCTATCTCTGTATGGGTTACGTCAGCGAATTCCCGCCGCAACCGGAGTTGGAAACGGCTGGATGGCTTCCTCGAATGCCTTTGGATGAACTTGTCTTTTATGACCAGTGGGGCAAGCGAGAATCCGAGTAGCCTTCTTCAATCCGGCCTTCAATGCCGGATTGTGTTGATGAGGCACGCAGTCGCTGAAGAAGGGCGCTTTATAGGTCAACTGGATGTCCCGCTCACTCGGGAGGGACGCAGGCAACTTCGCGGCCTGGGCCAAAAGATGTCGCGATACAGGGTTGACGCAATTTATTCGAGCGACCTTCAGCGTGCTCGAATTACCGCGGAATCTGTGGCGCGTGCACGGAAAATGACAGTTGGCGTACGTCCCGGCCTGCGCGAAATGCACTTTGGCCGTTGGCAGGGATTGTCGTGGGCAGAGGTTGAGGAGCAGTTTCCGAATTTAGCCCGTCGCTGGGTTGCCAACTTTCCTCGCGGGACCATCCCAGGCGCCGAGAATTTCAGTGATTTCAGAAGGCGAGTTCACAGGGAACGTGCGCACCTCGTTAAGGAGCATCGCGGGGAGTGCGTTCTCGTGGTAACGCATGCGGGCGTGATCCGCTGCTTGTTGGCGCGCGCACTCGGATTGCATAGCCGTCACCTTTTCAGAATGGCGCAGGATCACTGTGGGCTGACTGTGATTGACTACCTGGAGAACGGAAACGAGGTCCGGTGCATTAATGGATAAATCAGTTAAGGGCATTGTTGTTGCGGGCGTCTCCAGCGGCGTGGGCAAAACCACGGTCAGCCTGGGGTTGATGGCGGCGCTTCGAAAAATGGGGTTGCGGGTGCAGCCTTTCAAGTGTGGTCCGGATTTTATTGACGCCGGGCATCATTCCCGTATTTGCGGCTGTCCGTCAAGAAATCTGGATGGCTGGATGCTTTCCTCCGAGACCAATCGCAGCATTTTTAACTCTTGTGCCCAGGGCGCGGACGTGTGCGTGGTCGAAGGTGTCATGGGTCTCTTTGACGGGGCCAGCGGAAAATCGCAATCCGGCAGCACGGCGGAGATGGCCAAGCTCCTGGGCCTGCCGGTGGTTCTGGTGGTGGATGCTTCCGCCATGGCGGGGAGCGCGGCGGCCATCGTCCGTGGATTTGAAACCTTCGATCCGGCGCTCCATATGGCGGGCGTGATTTTCAACAGAGTGGGTGGACCCAGCCATGCCCGCTTGATTCGGGAAGCGATGGAGAGTAACTGCCGGACGCCCGTGCTGGGATTCATTGAGCGGAATGAATCCATCCAGATCCCGGAGCGGTATCTGGGCTTATTCACCGAGGGAGAAGACCTGGTGACGGAGTCAAAGGTCTCGCTGCTGGCGAGTATTGTGGAAGGCAGCATCGACTTGAAGCGGTTCATTGAAGCACTTCCTTCTGTGCCAGTTTGTGATGTTCCTCTAACACCTGCTCTCCATCGTGACCTTCGAATTGGAGTCGCCCGGGACCGGGCATTCTGCTTCTATTACGAAGACAATCTGGATGCCTTGCGAGCGGCGGGTTTAGAGATCGTCGAGTTCAGCCCTCTTAACGACGGTCATTTGCCACCTTCCCTGGATGCTTTATATTTGGGCGGCGGTTATCCCGAGTTGTACGCCAACCAGCTCAGCAGCAATGAGCCGATGCTGGCCGCCATACGGCGGTTCGCAGCGGAGAGAAGGCCTATCTATGCGGAGTGCGGAGGCTTGATGGTTCTGGCAGAAGAAATTGTGAGCGTCGAGGGCCAAGCGTTCCCCATGGCAAGCGTCCTGCCTCTCAAAGTGCAAATGACCAGCCGCGTGGTGAAATTCGGCTATGCCGAGGTGCGCCTCCTGAGGGATCGCCTTTGGGGTGCTGCAGGGACAACAGCGCGAGGGCACAGCTTCCATTGCTCGTCAATCACAGAGGCAGGAAATGTGGATTGCGTCTACCACGTGCGCTATGGGCTGGCGGGAAAGGAAGAGCATGAGGGCTTTTGTATAAGAAACGTATTGGCGAGCTATATCCACCTGCATTTTCTCTCGAACCCGGAGATACCGAAATTTCTGGCAAGAAGCATTCGCTGCGCGTCGAAGGAACGCCGGGTGAAAGAACCCGTCGAAATGGAGCGGTCATGCTGACGCGAGCCACGCGGGCCGTTCTGCTGGCACTATTTCTGTTCACGACGGCTGCGAACCTTGCTTCCCGTGAATTGCGGGATGGAATGGGCCGCCTTGTCAACGTGCCGGACCAGCCCCATCGAATTATTTGTCTTGCTCCGAACCTCACCGAGACGGTGTACGCATTGGGGCTGGGCAACGATGTCGTAGGGATAACGAACTACACGGATTATCCGCCGCAAGCTCGTCTGAAGCCTAAGGTGGGCGGGCCGGATAACCCCTCGGTTGAAACGATTATCTCTCTGCATCCGGACTTGATCATCGCCGGCGGAGGGATTAATCAGGAGCACGTGGTAGAGCAGCTAGACCACTTGGGGATACCTGTCTTCGTTGTTCACCCACTAGGCTTGGAGGGGATCCTCGAGTCGATTAACCAGATCGGGCAGGCCACAAATCGCGAGCCTGCGGCCCAAGAACTCGTAAAAAGGTTGGAAGCAAGAGAAGCCCGCGTGGCCGCCCGCGTTCGAGGTCTGCCACGACCGAAGGTCTTTGTAGTCATATGGTATCAACCAGTAATTACGGTTGGAAAGGGAGCCTTTGTGACGGACGTCATAACCGCCGCTGGAGGGCGGTCTGTCACAGCGGATATTCCTCAGGCCTGGCCACAAGTCAGTCTGGAGCGAGTGCCAGAACTTGCTCCGGACAAGCTTCTATTAGTCAGAAATGCAGGAGAGCACAGCGGCCCAAGTCTCGAAACACTGAAAGCGGCGGGGGGCTGGAGCAGCCTTAATGCAGTCAGGGACGGGCATGTGATTTACATTGATGATCGCTTGTTTCACGCCAGTCCGGTCATTTTCGACGCGATGGAGGATCTGGCCCGCAAGCTCCACCCCAATGCGTTTAGACCACAGTGAGGACAAATTATGAAGATGGCCATTGAACGCGCAGGCGCCATTGCCCGGAAGAAGAAGGGGCTGATCATCGTGAACACGGGTAACGGCAAAGGGAAAACGACAGCGGCCTTAGGTGTGGCGCTCCGGGCATGCGGATACGGAATGAAAGTGATCATGCTGCAGTTCTTCAAGGGGAAATGGAAGTGTGGTGAGCTGCGGAGCGCTCCTAAATTAGGAACTTTCGAGATTCATCCCATGGGAAAAGGCTTTACCTGGGAGAGTAAGGATATCGAAGTGGATAAAGCCATGGTGCGATCCGCCTGGCAAGCGGCCAAGGAGAAGATCCTCTCCGGTGGTTACGACATGGTGATCATGGATGAAATCAACTACGCGCTGGACTATGGCTTCCTGCCTGTCGATGACGTGGTGGAGTTCCTTAAGAACAAACCTCCCATGCTGCACGCAATCCTGACGGGCAGGAATGCCAAGCCCGAGGTCATCGAAATTGCAGACCTTGTTACCGAAATGCGGGAAATCAAGCACCCGTTCAAACAGGGAATTTCAGCGCAAAAGGGGGTCGAGTTTTAGCCCCGTGAAGTGGAGGAGAACGATGGATTAGACGGATTATTGTTGGAAGGCAGTTAAGGGAGACGAGCGCGGTCGCTCCGTGATCAAGGAGTTGGCGCCAACCCGAACCTGCCGAAGTATTCAAACACACGATACGCTGGCCGGATGAACGGGAAGCGCGGTGAAATTCCGCCACTGCCCCGCAACTGTAAGCGGCCCATGAAGTCTGCACAAAGTCACTGCCCATAAGGGTGGGAAGGCGCAGGCGATTTGCACGAGGCCGCGAGTCAGGAGACCGGTCCTGCCAGCTTCACTTCAAAAGTCCACTCTTACGAGGGTGAAGGAGGAGGGCATGCGTTTACATCAGTTTCTCAAAGCGATATTTCTATGCGCGGCTTGTATATTCTGTATTTTGATCTTGCAACCATCACCGGCTCGGGCAGGAATGATAAAGGGCCGGGTGGTTGACCCGGTCGGCGCCGCTGTGCCGGGCGCAAAGGTAGTTCTCTTCCGGCTCCAAAAGGCGTCAGGCCAGACCCACACCAACGAACAAGGTTTCTATCAATTTACGACGACCGTTGCAGGACGCTATCACGTACACGTGGAAGCGGAAGGTTTCAATAATCAGGATAGCCCTTCCGTTTTCGGTTCAAAGGATGCCACGGCCAACGTCAAGGTCCTTCTACAAATCGGCCCACTCCGCCAGCAAGTCGTGGTTTCTGACAGCGGAAGCAAACTGCCGGCGTCCCAGGTCGGAGCGTCCATCAGTCTTATTGACCGGCAGGAGTTGGATGCTCTCGGCAAGCTGAGCCTTGCTGATGTGCTGCGACTGATGCCGGGAGTTCAGGTGGTTCAAACCGGGCAGCGCGGCGGGACCACATCGGTTTTCGTGCGTGGTGGTGATGCCGACTTCAATAAAGTTCTCATCGACGGCATCCCGGCAAACGACATCGGAGGCGCCTTTGAGTTCGCGGACGCCTCGACCAGCGGAATCGACAGCCTGGAAGTCCTGCGGGGGCCGAACAGTGCATTGTACGGAAGCGACGCGCTCTCTTCCGTTATGAATATAACCACGCGCAAAGGAACTACTCCGGTTCCTCAACTAACTTATTCGGTGGATGGCGGGAACTTCAACACCCTTCATCAGGCGGTTTCGCTCGGCGGCGTTTATCGCCAGTTTGACTACTTCTCGGATTTCTCACGCTTTGACACTCAGAACGGCCTTCCCAACAGTTCCTTTCACAACGGTACATATTCCGGAAACTTCGGTTGGGAACCAGGCAAATCAAGCAGTGTGCGCTTCACCGTGCGCCACGATACGACCGGCCTTGGAGATCCCAACGCCCTGAACTTATACGGCATTCCTGATACTTCATTCCAGCGGGACCAGGACACTTATCTCGGAATTACAGCCCAAAATCAGACGACGTCCCGCTGGCACAATCTTCTGCGGCTCACTTCAACAAATATTCAATATCATTTCGATGACCCTTCGCCAGCGGGAGTCCCGTTTAATCCTAGTGGCTTTGGAGCAAACTATCTCGGTGATCCCGTGACCATCTGCGGCGCGAACGGTTATTGTGCTCACGGCCAGGCCATTCTGGATTATGGGGGTGTCTATCCGCAGCTTTTCAACTCAGACACCACCGTGCGGTCAGTCTACGCGCAATCGAACTATGCCTTGAATCCTGCACTGGGCGTCACAGCGGGGTTCGAATACGACAACGAAACAGGATTTACCCAGTCCTCGGGCGAGCCAAAGTCCGCCAGTGTGCGCAACAACTATAACGGTTTTCTGGAGGTTCACAGCAGCCTCGGACGCCGTTTGTTTGCTACCGCCGGCGTAGGGCTCGATAGCAATGCCATCTTCGGATTTGCCGCCACGCCGCGAGTCTCCGCCGCTTACTATCTGCGGCAACCCGCCGCCGGAGCCGCGTGGGGACACACGAAGCTGAGGTTCAACTTTGGCAAGGGAATCGAAGAGCCAAGCATCTTTGATCAAGGCGCTTCGCTCTATAGCCTGCTTTCAGCAACATCCGAGGGTACAGCATTGATCCAGCAATACGGCATTTCCCCGGTGGGAGCTGAAAGAAGTTCAACGCTGGATTTTGGGATCGAGCAAGGGCTCTGGAATGAGCGAATGCGCGCAGAGATTACCTTCTTCCACGATCGCTTCTCTAATTTGCTTGACTACGTTCCGCAAAGTGCTCTTCCGCAGCTTGGCGTGCCCGCCCCAGTTGTCGCTCTGGCCCCGGAAGGCGCCACAATCAACTCGGATTCATTCCGTAGCATGGGCGCGGAGGCGGGAGTTGATCTGAGCCTCAGTCAGAACTGGATTCTCAAAGTAAATTACACATACCTTGATACGGTCGTGACCCAGTCTTTTGCCAGCAGTGCGCTTTTTCCGGCCACCAACCCTGCGTTTCCAAATATTCCGATTGGCGCATTCGCACCCTTGGTGGGTGGGCGGCCATTCAGACGGCCACGGCACACGGGCAGCGTGCTTTTTGGATACTCCCGGCGGCGCTATGGCCTGAATTTGACAGGATACTTTGTAAGCCGCTCGGATGACAGTACCTATCTAACTGACGCCAACTTCGGAAACACCCTGCTCCTGCCCAACCATAATCTCCTTATGGGGTATCAACTTATCGACTTCAGTGGTTGGTACAACGTCCGCCCTGGAGTCGAGCTTTATACCAGCATGGGCAATCTTCTGAACCAACGGTATATGGCGGCTTTTGGCTATCCCGCGTTGCCTTACACGTTTCGAGCTGGAGTGAAATTCACGCTAGGTAACGAAGGGTTGAAGTGGTAATTGTTTCAGACTGTATCGCGGTTCGTGAAACAAAGTAGCTTGGCGAATCTGAATGCCCACGATGTCTCCATCCCGGGCGGCTCCGAGTGAGCAGAGCAGTGGAATTGCTTCTCTTCCAACCGCTCAACTCTCCCATAGGAAATCCCGTTTGGGCATGGTAGTCCTCGCCGGCTTGCTGATCGCTTCCATCCTTCTGGCATGTGCCATCGGGGCAGTGCATGTCCCGCTGAAAACCATCCTGTTGATTCTCCTCAATCACTCGGGCCTTTTCCACTTTTCGCGGACTTGGCCAAAGAGCGATGCGGTCATCCTGCTTCAAATCCGCCTGCCCCGGGTTGCCGCCGCCGCCCTGGTGGGTGCGGCACTCTCCGTGGCCGGCGTACTGTTTCAGGGGCTTTTGCGCAATCCCATGGCTGATCCTTATGTGATTGGTACTTCCGGCGGCGCTGCCCTCGGAGCCGCTGTGGGCTTCATCATTTCTGCGCGTTTTTCGATTCTTGGGTTTGGCGTAACGCCCACATTTGCCTTCGTGGGCGCATTGGCAACCATGATTATGGTCTATCGCATATCGAGGGTTGGTGGCCGCACGCCGATCGTCACCCTGCTGCTGGCTGGCTTTGCTGCAAGTGTCATTTTGGGTTACACGATGTCCTTCCTGTTGATTGTAAACAATAGACTACAGCTCGACTTGCCCGTTCTGTATGCATGGTTGTTGGGTGGAATTACGGTAACCCGCTGGTCGCAGGTCGGAGCAATCGCACTCATCGTCGCCATCGGCATGGGAGGCGCCTTGGCGCTAGGCAGAAGTTTGAATGCTCTCTCCCTGGGAGAGGAATGCGCCGCTTCACTGGGTATTCCAGTGGAGCTCCATAAGACCGTCATTATTGCCGTGGGATCACTCTTAACCGCAGCGGCCGTCTCCGCTGGCGGGTTGATCGGCTTTGTCGGTTTGATTGTGCCTCACTTCGTGCGTCTTATCTTTGGCCCCAATCACACGACGCTGTTGCCTCTTTCAGTTCTAGGCGGGGCGGCATTTCTGGTTACCGCTGATCTGCTGTCCCGCGTCATATTGCGGCCGACCGAGCTTCCGGTTGGCATCTTAACAGCTTTTATCGGTGGCCCGGCCTTCCTCTATCTTCTTCGCCGGACGAAGCAAGAGTACAGGTTCTAATTGTGGCGAGTATCCAACTGACTGACATTGCATTCGCTTATAACGGCTGCCCGGTGCTGCGGCACGTGTCGCTGGGTGTCGCCAGCGGAGAGCGCGTGGCGCTGCTGGGATCCAATGGCGCCGGCAAAACAACTTTGCTCAAGTTGATCGGCGGCGTGTTGCAACCGGTTCAGGGGACGATAGTGTTGGACGGGCAACGAATCAACCGTCTTCCGAAGCGTGAATTATCTCGTAAAACGGCTATCGTCCCGCAAGAGTTTGTGGTTCCATTTGCTTTTGCGGTGCGGGAAGTGGTCGAGCTCGGCCGCACGCCCTATGTGCGGATTTTATCGGGCCTGCGTGCCAGTGACCGGCTCGCCGTCGAGAAAGCAATGGAACAAACCGATGTTGTGCAGTTCTCCAGCCGTGTCTTCAACGAGCTGAGCGGTGGAGAACGCCAGCGCGTCATGATCGCCATGGCGCTTGCCCAGGAACCTGAATTACTGCTGCTCGATGAGCCGACACAGCAACTCGACATCACTCGCCAGGCGGAAGTCATGGATTTGATCATCGGCCTCAATCGACGCTGGGGCCTTACCGTCATTGCTGCGATCCATGACTTAAATCTTGCCGGCCGGTACTTTGACCGGCTGATTCTGTTGCATAACGGGACCGTTCTCGCCGACGGGCCGCCGGAGAGGGTTTTACGGACGGATTTTATGGAAGAGGCCTATGACGGCCCAGTAGAGATCTTCCGGAGCGGTGACAGCAAAACCCCGATCGTCTTTCCAGTATCCCGGTTCCGCGATCTGCCGAATGAACAATGACCGCGACGGCGTTGTCCTCGCACCGGGCGCCGGCATGGATTTTACCAAGATGCAGTACTTCTGAAACGGAGGTTATGATGCGAATTCTCTCGCTGCTTCCGAGCGCGACCGAAATTGTGTATGCATTGGGGCTTGGGGACAACCTCGTGGGGGTTTCACACGAATGCGATTATCCGCCTGAAGTCCGGACAAAACCCGTAGTTTCGACCAGCGATCTTTCCCCCGCGCTGCGGAGCGAAGAAATCCACGGCGAGGTCAGCGGGCATCGCCACTCAAGCCACAGCCTGTACCGCATTGACGAGCCATTGCTCGAGCGCCTTGCCCCAGAAATCATACTGACCCAAGAGCTTTGCAGTGTCTGCGCGGTTCCAGTTTCGCAGGTTCGGGAGGCGGCCAGAATTTTAGCCGGGCCTTGCCGCATCCTTTCTCTCGAACCGGCCAATCTCCGCCAGATTCTCGACAACATTCTTGCCCTCGGAGAGATAACAGGTTGTGAGGAGCGCGCCCGCACTATAGTTCTCGCTCTCGAGCAGCGCATTGCCCATGTCACCGTGGCCGCCGCTCGTGCCGCGTCGCGTCCGAGGGTGTTCTGCATGGAATGGATGGATCCGCCGATGGCCGGCGGGCACTGGGTACCAGAAATGGTCAGGCTGGCCGGCGGCCTCGATGGCTTGGGCCGCGAGGGTCAATTCTCGACCGTCATCAAGTGGGACCAGGTAGTGGAATTTGCCCCGGAAGTTTTGATCGTCATGCCATGCGGATACAAGATTGATCGAACTTTGGGTGAAATCGATCGACTGTCGTCTCGGCCTGGATGGCGCGACCTGCCTGCGGTGCGCGAAGAGCGCATCTACGTCGTGGACAGCGGCTCTTACTTCAGCCGCCCTGGACCTCGGACCGTCAACGGACTCGAAATTC
The DNA here is from genome assembly GCA_036278555.1 of Terriglobia bacterium. Taxonomy (GTDB): domain Bacteria; phylum Acidobacteriota; class Terriglobia; order UBA7540; family UBA7540; genus RH2-MAG17b. The sequence goes on along the minus strand of DASUKV010000307.1, from coordinate 15,035 downwards.
TTGCCGAGATCCTCCACCCGGAGCTTTTTTCAGGGCTGATTCTTTCGGGAACTGTGGTGAAGCTCGAGTGGGGCCCTGAGACTCAGATATCCACCCAGCGTATGTCGCAGCGATTCTCACCGCTGGCGTAACCCAGAAAAACATTCGATGCTCGTGACATCCTCACAACTCTTCTTGGCTTATATTGCCGACCTGGTATTTGGTGACCCTCCTTGGCTGCCTCATCCGGTCCGGCTTTTCGGGCTGGTAACGGTGGTCATGGAGACGGTCTGCCGCAAGGTCGCCCCTTCCCCGCAGGCGCCGCGCATGGCAGGCGTTCTCACGACGCTGACGATCAGCTCCGGTGCGGGCCTGGGCGCATGGCTGCTGCTGAAATGGATAACAGAGTCCTCGCCATTTGCCGCGTCCGCCGTAACAATTTATCTGGCATACACGACGCTGTCGGTGCGAGGACTTGACCGCGCTGGTAGGGAAGTCCTTGCTCATCTTGAAAGTGGGCGGCTGAAAAGTGCACGATCTGCCCTGGCAATGATGGTCGGGCGGGACACCCGGACACTCGACGAGCCGGAGATCGTGCGAGCGGTCATTGAAACGGTGGCCGAAAACACGTCGGATGGTGTGGTTGCACCGATGCTCTACCTCGCTCTCGGCGGAGTACCGGCTGCGCTGGCATATAAAGCCATCAATACTCTGGATTCAATGATCGGATACAAAAATGATTGCTACTTTTACTTCGGATGGGCGGCCGCGCTCTTGGACGACCTTGTTAACCTTGTGCCGGCCCGTCTTACAGCGTTAGGCGTGATCGCGGCGGCAGCGATCCTGCGCCTTTCCTGGAGAGAGTCTTGGCGGATTGTCGGGCGGGATGCCCGCTCACAGCCCAGCCCTAACAGCGGATTTCCCGAGGCGGCCTACGCGGGCGCGCTCGGCATCCGGCTCGGTGGAAGCAGTGTCTATAGCAGCCAGCTTGTCCGGAAGGCATATCTCGGTGATGCGGTCCGCGAACTCAAGCCAAGCTTATATCCTAAAGTGCGATGCCTACTCTATCTGACTTCGGCGTTGATACTTCTGGCTTCGCTCGGGCTTATTGCATTGTGCCGGACACTCCTATGGCGTTAGCAGTCCATGGCGGAGACATCTTCGGCGCCGCCCGGCGGCTGGGCGTACCGGTGTCAGCAATCATGGACTTCAGCGCCAACATCAATCCCCTGGGTCCCTCGTCAATGGCTCGCCGCAGGCTAAGGGAAGACCTGCACCTGGTATGCCACTACCCAGACACGTGCCAGGCAGAGCTTCGCAGCTTGGTGGCCCGTCACGAGAACATCGACCCGGACAGCATCCTCTTCGGCAGCGGGGCTATGCAGCTCATTCACCTCGTTCCGCGCCATTTTGAGCCGCGGAAGGCGCTGCTGGTTCAACCCACCTTCTCTGAATATGCCGTTGCGCTTAGGCTCTCGGGCTGCCAGGTAAGGAACTACCGGTTGCAACCGGAGAGGAACTTTCGCATCGAGCCGAATGAATTCCTTCGCGCCCTTGCGAATGAGCGGCCAGACATGCTGATCCTGGGCAATCCCAATAATCCAACCGGCACGTCGACCCCTCCAGAAGTTCTTTCCGAGATCACCACCGTCTGCGCCAAGCGGCGCATTCATTTAGTGGTTGATGAGTCCTTTATCGACTTCACCACTCAGCCATCGCTCGCCGGGCGCGCCAGTCAGCATCGGTATCTTATGGTTCTACGTTCCTTTACAAAATTCTTTTCACTTCCGGGCCTGAGAATTGGATGCCTCGTGGCTCAGCCTTCGACCGTTGGCGCTCTCGCACGCGAGATCGAACCGTGGTCTGTGAATACCCTGGGCGCGATCGCGGCGGCCGAATCTATGAAGGACTCGGTCTTCCGGAAGAAGTCACTCGCGCTCGCCGCCAGGGAACGTCGTTACCTTTCGCAAGGTCTGGCCAAACTCGGCTGGCTCGATCCTTACCCTTCGGAGGCAAACTTTCTCTTGGCACGGATCAAGCGTCGAGATGTGTGTGCCACTGACTTGCGCAAAGAGCTCGAAATCAAGCGCCTCCTTATTCGTGAATGCACTGGGTTCGACGGTCTGGGTCAACAATACATACGCTTGGCGATTCGCACCCGGAGGGAGAACCGTATTCTTCTTGAAGCGCTGCGCGAGATCGGAAATGTACTCGAAAACGCGAGAGAGAAATGACAATGCCCGCTCGCATGATCATGATTCAGGGAACCGGCTCTTACGTGGGCAAGAGCGTTGTCACGGCGGCCTTCTGCAGCTATTTCCGGCAAGAAGGGTTCCGGGTCGCTCCCTTCAAGGCGCAGAACATGTCCAACAACTCGTTCGTAACGGCCGACGGCGGAGAAATGGGGCGCGCCCAGGTTTTCCAGGCTCAGGCTTGTGGGATTGAGCCGCGCGTGGAGATGAATCCGATCCTGCTGAAGCCTGGCAGCGACATCGGCGCTCAAGTGGTGGTGCTGGGGAAGGCGGTTGGAGTGATGAGCGCCAGGGATTATCACCAGTACCAGCCTCAACTGCTTGGCATTATCCGAGACTCCTTGGACCAGCTTTCCCGACAGCACGATTTCGTCGTGATTGAGGGAGCTGGAAGCCCGGCCGAGGTCAACCTGCGGCCGTTTGACATCGTGAATATGGCCGTAGCGCGCATGGCCGCTGCTCCCGTAATCCTGGTCGGTGACATTAACCTGGGCGGCGTGTTTGCGTGGCTGGTGGGAACACTCGAGCTGCTTACCAGCGAAGAGCGCTCGATGGTGAAGGCGTTCCTTATTAACAAATTTAGAGGCGACTTGTCGCTCCTGAAAGACGGCCTGGATTTCCTTGAGGAGAGAACAGGGAAAAAAGTCCTCGGGGTTCTGCCTTTTCTCAAAGACCTCGCCGTCGCGGAGGAAGACAGTCTTCCTGATTTCAAGTGGAAAGCGGCTTGGCTTCAGGATAGTACGAAACTTGGGATTCAGGTCATCCTTTTGCCGCACATTTCAAATTCGACCGACTTTGACAGCCTTGAGACAGAACCTGACGTCGCCCTGCACTATGTGACTTCGGCGCCGCCACCCCGTGAGCCGCTGCCGGACCTGCTCATCATCCCGGGTTCAAAGAGCGCCATGTCGGACCTCGCGTATCTGAAATCCTCACGGATCGCGCAGTACGTCCGGCGCTGCCACGAATCCAGAGTCCCGGTTGTGGGGATTTGCGGCGGCTATCAAATGCTGGGCCAGGCGCTGCTTGATCCTCTCGGCGTTGAATCCTCGACGGCATCGATGGAGGGCCTGGGCCTTCTCGACACCACAACAATCTTTGAGCCTCAAAAGACCACCGTGCAAGTTCGTGGCGTAAGCCTTGATGGCGAGGAGGAAATCGTCGGCTACGAGATTCACATGGGACGAAGCGAAGCCAGCAATCATGTGCGCCCTATGTTTCGAATCACCGAAGAGAGCGGAAAACCCGTGGACCGCCTTGACGGGACAGTTTCCTCGGATGGGTTGGTATGGGGAACGTACTTGCACGGCGTGTTTGACGCCGCCCACTTCCGGCGTCGGATTCTGAACGAATTGCGCTTGCGCCGGAATTGGGAGCCGCTCTCAGCCGCCACCAAAACGTCAACGGTCCTGGACACGCTGGCAACGCTCATCCGCTGCCACGTCGATTTGGCAACCCTCAATCAGATCTTGAGTGGGGATATTTAGCTGACCACGACGTTCATGCGTTCGGTAGGGTTAGAATTCAACTCATCGATATGTTAAGCCAGGGGTACGGCCCCTCAGATTCGCAACGGTTTAATCGTTGGAAGGGGTAACACTCTGGTTCAGTATGGCACGATGTAAACCATTCAGAGACAACGATCAATGTTGCTCTTGAGTCCCCTTATGGGATGCCCGAAGCACAACACACCCTATCTCATCTACCTGGAAAGCAGTTGGCCACGTCGAGCGCTTGCGATGCCCGCTACAGAATTTGCTCGCTGGACGGCCCATTCGGAAGTAATCGAGCCATGACGGGAGAGCCGGGGCCCAGATTCCAAAACCTGAAATCTCGATGATTTCTGGTCACCTCGTAGAGATAGCAGTTCTTAAAGCCCACCTACGATGTTTAGAGCCTTTCCAATTTGCGTATCCCGGCCCTCTCTTAAGCCGTCGCGAGAAAGTTCTACAGCATAATCAGGTTCTACTCCCTTTCCTTCAAGCGTCTTCCCATTCCATGTGTGAAACGTCACCACGGGAATTCGCAGCACGAAACCATGTCCCATCTTGAAACCTGTACCTCCAAGGACTTGGCCGGGCGTCTTCGTCCCTACAATCATGGCCAGCTTGTTTTCTTTGGCAAAGCCGGTGATAGTCTCGGCGGCGCTCGCGGTGTGCTGATTCACCAGCAAAACGATCCGGCCGTGAAAAGGCTGCGGGCCGAGACCCTCGGTGACCATCACGATCGACCGGTCGCTCAAGGCGAAGCGGAGCAGCAACGGAAAGAGTTCGATCTTCTTTGACGGTATCCTTCCGAATCGCGGAAGTTTTTCTTTCTTGAATCCCTTTGCCGCCCGCTTCTGAGTGAGGCTGTAACCCACGGGGATTTTGCCGGGCGTCATATAACTCATGAGCCGCAAGCCACCGGCGCCGCCGCCCGGATTACCTCGCAGGTCGATAATCAGGCGGTCGCAGCCGCGAAGCTCCGCAATGGCGTGATCAATTTCCTTGGCCACATCAATGCCAACCTGACCTGGGAAGCCGGTAACCTTCAGCAAGCCAATACGCGGCTTTGGCCTCGACCACGATACCAGCCGCGGCCGCACAATCGGGTGCCATTTTGAGCTGGGCAGAGGAACGCCCAGTTTGACTGCGGTTTGCTCCCCATTGAGCTTCTCGATGCCCACCTTACAGAAGCCGCCCATGCGGAAGGCGGGCGGCTCTGGCGGCGAAACCTGATTTCCTTCAATCTCCAGCAGCAGATCGCCCGGCTGAACGCCCGCCATGTGCGGCGGACTGCCTTCGTGCACGTCCTGAAACATCCAGTGAGCCGCGCCGTTCACCTGCTCGCGCTGGAACGTGGCCCCGATCGCGTATTGTGGCGGAATCTTCAGCAAGCTTCGATGGAAGAACGTGATATGGCTGATCTTCAGTTGCGCGAGCAGGTCCCGGACTTCCCGCTCAAACTCTTCCACGGTATCAGCCTTGAGAATTTGCTGGCGCCGGGCCTCCACCATTGAAACCCACGCTGCCGGATCAAAGCCGGGAGCAAAAATCTTCTTCACAACCGCCTTGCGGACGTTGTCAAACACTTCTGTTCGTTCTTTGATTCCGAGAGGGATCATGGTTAAAAGTTTATCGGCGCGGAGCCATCTCCTACAAGGATAAAGCCTGCCCAGAAAACCGGCGGGCGGTTCCCAAGCAGTCGAATATAATCCAGCTTCGCGTGGCGGAGCGCGGCTGCTTCGTCTTCGCCTTGCGCCAGGTGCACGTAGAATTGTTTCATCTGTATTCCAGTCGAGGAATCGTCCACGTCCCACAATGACCCTACCACGCTTTTCGCTCCCGCAAAGAGAAACGCGGGCACCAGACCCGCGATTCCCTCTTCGCCTTCGAGCTTGCCCGTGCCCGTATCGCAGGAAGAGAGTGTCACCAGGTCCGCATCGAGCGACAAACGCGCGATGTCGCGGACTTGAAGCACACCGCTTTTGTGTGAATGCGGATCGCGGCCTAAAACCAGGCCTGACCGCTCCGGGAAATTGGGCGTTGAAAGTCCATGAACCGCGAAGTGAATGATCTTGAAATTCGAGAGCGGCTCGGACTCAAGCCTTGTTTCAGTGGCATTCGTCCCCGTGAGCAACACGGTCTGCTTGGGGTGGCCAAGCGCCTCGTCTGCATCAATCAACTCCTCATGAGTCGAGGGCAGATTGTAAAGATGACGGAGATCGTAAACGCCGCGAGCGAGAAAGTGCATCAGGTTTCCGCTTGCCCCAGTGCTTTTCGCTTCATAGCCGTAAGGAACGGCTCCAATTCCCAGGAATGCCATTTCGGGATGATGCGCTGGCTTCCGGTCCCGCAAATAGTTGAGCAACGTGGCCGAAGGCGAATAGCTGATTATATGAGATTGAAGCAAGTAATGGCCGGACGAATCTTGAAGCGCCTCGAAGGGCAAATCGTCCAGCGCCCCGTCGGGAACAATGACAAGGCGCTCTGGCCGGAGGGAATCCGGCACCGGAGCCACGAGCACGGCGAAGAGCTTTCGAGCATCCTGAACGTCATATTTTCTGTCTGCGATTTTGGCAAGGTAGGCGGCTACCAACTGCTGGATTTCAGTTTGTCCCGCTGGCAGCTTCACAATCGCCGAATCTTCATGGCTGAACGCCAAACAGAACGAAACAGGATCGGCGAGCACGTATTCAAGAACCGCTTCGCCCGGCAGCAGGCTGCGCTGAGCGGCGGAGAGTTCAACGGGATGCGTGGTTACGTGGCGCTGATCGGGATCGAGCCCGTCGTTGATATATCCAATTTCTTGCTCATCCTCGACGAGACTTGCCATCAACCTTGAGCTTTCCTTCTCGTCGGCAGCCTTGAGTAGGTGCGCTTGCAGATCGGCAACCTGGTCGGCGAGTGCCGTGTCCATTTTCACGGGAGGCGGGTCTGAGGCCCGGCTCACCAGCATATCCGCCACTGTCCGGCCGCGCGCCCGTTCGATGGTGTCAAAAGCCGTTCCGGGGTCGTCTTGATCCACAGCCAGCTTGAAGTCTCCAAGATAGGTGGCGCTCATCACGCTGAGCAATGAGCTCTCGGTATACGCGCCCGGAACGCGCTGAAGCATCTCATCAATCACGCCCTCGGCCTGGGCGTAGAGACGATGCGCTTCATCCGCCTGTCCCGTCTTTGCCTTGAGCGCCGCCAGCGCATCCAATGAACGAGGCAGGTAGATCGTATCCCCCACCATGCTCATGTAATGGACACCCTGTTCAGTTTCCGCCGTTGCATCCAGTAGATTGCCTGTGTCCTGCGATAGTTGAGCAAGGTCATAGTAGGATTGCGCGACAACGCGATAGAGGCCCATTTTGTTTGCAGATTTTACAGCCTCATTCAGATATTCGTGTGCATGAGCGCTATCGCCGGAACTTGTTGCCATTTCACCGAGGATCAGAAGGTCTTGCCCTTCGTGCTCCCACATCTTCTCGCGCCGCACCTGAGCAAGCGTGCGCTTCATGAGCGTCTCAGCTTGCGCCTTGTGACCTGTTGCCGCCAGCGCTTCCGCCTTGCCTTCGAAAGCCATGAACGGAGTGCCCACGTAACCATCGTGCTTCGCAATTCGAATGGCGCGGTCCAGGAAGATCATCGCTTCAGCGTGCCGGTTCAACCCATTCATGCCGTTGCCAACGAGCTCAAGATATCGGATCTCGGTGCCGTCATCCCCTTCCATTCCCGCCGTGATGAGGGCTTTCTTCATCAGCGCGGCGGCCTGGGTATAATCGCCGTGAAGGTAAGCGACGATGCCCAATTCTCCCGTCGCGCGATTCGCCCATTCTTTCTGCCCTAACCGCGTTGCAAGGGTCTTGACACGGTTCCAATCCTGCTCCGCTGCCGCAACGTTGGTCTCCTGGTCAGCATCGCCTTTCACGCCAAGGCACCACAATCGCAGAAAAGGATCATGTCGGACAAGGGGAGTTTGAATTCGGGTGGCGATAAAAGTAGAAATCGCTGGAAATGAGGTTCGATCCTCGGTGCGCATCACCCCGATCTTGGCGTAGAGAGTGTCACGCGCATCATGAGCCTGAATAAAGAGTGTCTCGGCCCGTTGGTAAAGAGGCGCGGCCATGGGCAGATTGTGGCCCCAATAGAACCGGTTGGCCTCGGCCAGCATCCGTTGCGGACCGCGTTCGTTGAGCAGAACCGCTTCTTCTTTGGCCCTGGCTGCTGCGGTTGCAAAAGAGAACGGACCGTACAAAACCCATGCTACAGCAAATACAGCCGCCGCTACTATGGCCGCAATCGCGCCCAAGATAATCTTTACGCGCCGCTTTCTCATACGCCTGATCCTGCCCGCCATCATAAGGCGAGCGAAGGTGGGTTTTCAATGTAGGGGGCAAGCCCGGTTGTCTCTGGAAAATATAAAATGGTCAAAACCGTAAGTAGGGCGGCACAAATGGCTGGTTTTCTCCCCCTGCTCGCCGGGGACCATGGTCAGGGCAGTGGTTTCAGAAGTGAACGGAGTTGTTCTGGTTTCGAGCCCTCTCAGCCTTTTGCCTTCGCGCCTGAATTTCCGCCGCCTTCCAATAAACGCTCTCCCACGAGATATCCCAGGCGGTCCGCAAATGTTTTTTCCGGAACCGAACGAAACTGGGATGAAGCTCCACCACCATTTGGCGGTAAGCGACTCGTTCCGGGAGTTCGCGCTTAATAGCTTTGCGGAGTATGGTCATGCTGGTTTCTTCCTCTTGGGCGGTAGAAAAATAGGGGGTAGGAGGGCGCGCCCATCTACCCCCTGTGGGTTAACTTCTCTTGCCCTTCTTGCTGGTGGCTGGCTTTTCTGTTTTCCTTTGTTGCGCCGGGTTTGACTTGTTCCCTGCGGCGGGACAAACGGATTTCGCGTCCACTCTCCACCTTCGCGCGGTCTCGAAGAGAGGATCGCTCATGGTTTTGTCACCGGCGTAAGAATAAGGCGCGTGATCCCGGTGCTGGATGAGCGCCAGTTCCAAGAGCCATGCTCCAAGCTGTTTCAGGTCAGCTTTGGCTACCAGATTCTGAAAGTACGTAGTGTAGTCGTTGCCGTTATCACTCCCGCTTGGCTCGACCTTGCGCTGTTTCGCCATTGCCGGCGTAACGTAACCGTTCAGCACTACGAATTGCTTTGAGGTGTCGAAATGCAGTCGGGCGAAGAATTCACTCGTGATAAGCCGGTAGTCTGTGAGATCAAGGGAGCGGCCCTTTCGTGCTTTCTCGCGGATCGCTTCAAAGATGGCTCGCCTCCGCTTAAGTTCAAGCCGCGCCTCGGCTTCCCGCTTCAGCCGGGCAGCTTTCGCCTGCGGACTCTCCCCGGCATATTGGGTGCTGGTCCCATGCACTGGGCAATTGTTCCCCTTGCTCACGCACACCCATTTGGTTGCGCCGATGTTCTCGCCGTGCGCAACAATCGCTTGAACAGTGTGTTCGCCAGCACCTTTCCTCGACTCGTGATATTCATCCCGAGTGAGCACTCCTTCCGGCCTTTCTTTGCTGCCGAAGTGCCACGAGGTTGCGATCTCGACGCTTCCGGCTGGCGCCTCGGCGAATTTGATCTGAACGAACGCACTCAACTTTCGTTGGAAGCACTCCCGATCAAGGCACGAATCGTGCTTTTTGACCTCGGGAAACAACGACGGGTTAAAGCCTGTCCGTTTGGGGCAGGTCGTGCAAGCTCCGGCCTCCGGGAGAAGGGTTGCGTCATCTTTCTTGAAGGGCGCGCCTTGCAGGTCGAGGTAAATATTTTATGTGTCCGACCCTCTTATGTGCTGTTGCCCTCGTGATAGCGCAACTCTGTAGGTTCGATTTGTTCTTGATGAACACATAATTCTGTCCTGCGGTGCAAGGGATCATACTGGTTGAATCTCAGAACTTCGAAAGGAGATTCAACCAATGTTCGAAACAATCTTTAGACGACGCCCCACCATTGCACGTCACGAACAAGGACCGATGGCTGAGGAGCGCCGTCGGTATTTAGCACACCTAGCTGAAGGCGGGACGTCTCCAAGTTATCTTTACCAAAAAGCAGAATATGTTTATTGGGTCGCGCGCATGCTAAAGCTTACTCCCGGCTTGCGACTCTCCCCTGCAGAAATCGATGCTGCTGCTGAGCGTTGGGCCTACCGCGACCGGCCTCGGCAATTCCAGACCAGGGGACCTCGTGGCCCTCGAAGACTGTTCCGTATGGTAGCTCGGGAGTGGCTGCGCTTCCTATGACCTGCTGGCCCTTCCCAGCCCGTGGTCTAATCCCTATGCTCCACTGGTGCGCGCCTTTGGCAACTACATGGACGACGAGAGAGGTCTTTCTCCTCATACGATTGCTGGCCGCTGCTGGTTTGTGCGCAAGTTCCTAGACCACATTGTCCAGAATGGTCAGGAATTGAGGGCTCTCAACGTGGGACAGATCGATGAATTTTTGGCATGGCAGGGCTGTCACGGATACAGCCGACGCTCGACGGCAACTTATGTCAGCGCCTTACGGTCGTTCTTCAAGTACGGTGAACGCCAGGGATGGTGCAGGCCTGGTGTCGCGGTCGCCATCGCAGGACCACGCCTATACCGGGATGAAAGCTTGCCCGTCGGCCCCTCGTGGGCCGATGTACGTCGGCTGCTGGCTACTACACAAACGAATCGGCCGACTGACATTCGTGACCGTGCCATTTTGCTGCTGTTTGCTACTTACGGTCTTCGTGCCGGTGAGGTTCGTTGCCTTCAGCTCGATGATCTAGATTGGGATCGGGAACGGATCAATCTGCGTCGGCCGAAACAGCGCTGCGCTGACACCTATCCATTGGTTCGTTCTGTAGGGGACGCCATTTTGCGCTACCTGACGAAGGTGCGCCCTCGAGTCTCTGACCGAACTCTCTTCCTCACCCTTAAACGCCCGTATCGACCGCTCGGTTGCGGAGCAATTTGGCCTTTGGTCGGGGAACGCTTGCGAAAAATGGAGATCGCTCTTCCTCACTCAGGCCCGCACTGCCTCCGGCACTCCTGCGCGTCACGTCTTTTGTCAAAGGGCTTCTCATTGAAACAAATCGCGGATCACTTTGGCCATCGGTCGCTGGAGACGACACGGATTTATGCCAAGGTTGATCTGCCCGCGCTGCGTCGGGTCGCTAATTTTGGCCTGGGAGGTGTGCTTTGAAACTCCTCCAAGCTGTCAATCAATACGTCCGCTACAAGCAAGCTATCGGCATGCGCTTTGGAAACGACGCGTCGGGGCTGACTACTTTCTGTCGTGCGCTTGGCCCGAACGTTTCCCTGAACCGGATCACGGCCGCTCAGGTGCAGGCCTTCCTCGATGGCTCCGGCGAGCCGACGCGCACATGGGCGCGCAGATATTGGGGCCTGGTGGGATTCAATCGCTATATCGTTGGACATGGGTATACCACTGGACTGCCTCTTCCCCTGCACCAACCCCACTATTCACGAACTTTCGTCCCCTATGTGCTGAAGTGCGACGAATTCCGCCGGCTACTGAAGGCAGTGCCCCATTGTTGTAAAAGGCGATCGCTGCAACCCCGAACTGCAAGGACCGTCCTACTTCTCCTCTACGGGACGGGGCTGCGAGTGGGCGAAGCCGCCGCTCTGACGCTGAACGATGTTAATCTGACTGCGGCGCTTCTAACTGTGCGCCGGACCAAGTTCTACAAAACCCGCCTCGTCCCTCTCGGCCCGCAGCTCCGCGGGATCATGAGGGGGTACTTCAACTGACGCAATCGTCAGGGCCATTCACGGTTCGGAACGGCGCCATTCTTTGTGCTTCAATCTGGTGCCTGTGTTAAACCTAGACACGTGTGGTATGTATTCGATTCCCTGCGCGAGTCTGCCAAGGTTTTCCACGCCGACGGACAACGACCACGCGTTCATGATATTCGTCATTCCTTTGCTGTGCACCGTCTGTTGGCTTGGTATCAGCGGGGCGCTGACGTACAGAAGTTGCTGCCTGCGCTCTCAGTTTATTAGGGTCACAAAATGCTGGCTTCGACTCAGATCTACCTCACCACCATTCCGGAACTCTTACGGGAAGCCAACCGACGATTCGAAAGCTACGTTGGGATGGAGGTGAACCATGCATGACACTCATTCGTTTGGGCACTGGATCCAGCGTTTTCTTTTGGAACACCTCATCGAAGATCGCAACTTGTCACTCAACACCCAGCGCAGCTACCGCGACACGGTCGTGCTCTTCCTCAGTTTTCTCAGCCGACAGCTGCGCAAGACAGCGGATCGTCTTGCGTTGGACGACGTCTCCGAGAATCTGGTTCGCTCGTTCTTGCTCGACCTCGAAAAGTCGCGCAACTGTGCAATTCAAACCCGCAATCAGCGTTTGTCTGCTCTCCGTTCCTTGGCTCACTTCGTTGGAACTCGTAGTCCGGAGTACTTGGCCTGGGCTGGGCGGATTCGAAGCATCCCACTGAAGAAATCCGCCGAGAAGTTAACTCCCTATTTGGAGAAGGCTGAAATTAAGGCCTTGCTTAGGCTTCCAGACCGCCAGACTTCCCAGGGCGAGCGCGACTATACCGTTTTGCTATTCCTATACAACACTGGCTGCCGCGCTGACGAGGCAGCACAATTGACGATCGGCGATCTGTACCTCGCAGACCGACCTAATAAAGAGCAATCGTTCGTGAAATTTGTGGGCAAGGGCCGGAAAGTTCGCCGCTGCCCTCTATGGCGAGCGACTGCCTTGCAGGTCCGTGCTGCAACTGCAGGACGACCTCCTTCCGAACACGTCTTTCTCAACCGCCACGGTCAGCCTCTAACCCGCTTCGGAATCCACAACCTTGTGAGCCGCTACGGCCGGCGACTTGCTAAACAAATCTCCTCGATTAGCACCACAAAGATTGGTCCACACACGATTCGTCACACCGCTGCGACTCATCTCTTGCAGGCCGGCGTGGACATTAACATCATTCGCGACTGGCTTGGCCATGTTTCAGTAGACACCACCAACCGCTATGCCCGCATCGATATGAAAAGCAAAGTCCATGCGCTGGAGTGCTGTGAGCTTTCAGGAAGAACGGGTCAAAAGCACTGGAGGGAAGACTCGCAACTCATGGGATTCCTGCGCACACTGTGAACGAGGCATCGATTATGTGGCGTTTGTCCTTCGAGTCATGGCGCAAATCGGCGATTTCGATACCAAATGCCACATAATTTCGTCCGCCACATAAAGTTGCTGAGATTGTCAATGGTTGATCGTCCGAGAGCCGACGTCTTGCTCTTGATAGGGGGTCATCTGCCCGAAAACACGGGGAACAACTAGGGAACAAAACCGCCCAAAAACCATCGAAAACCGAGCCCTAAGACCGAAGAAAAAGCCAAGCGAACCAGCAAGATAGACTTTTCAAAACTATCTACGAAGCAAGGGGTCGGGTGTTCGAATCACCCCGGGCGTACCACCTAACCGCAATCCGGGCGTGGCAGTCAGGTTTGCGAAATAGGAGGCCGCGCTTCTGTTTCAGAAGGTGCGACCAACTGCTTCACCGTGGCCACGATGGTTTCGGCCGCAGGGATGTAATAGTTTTCCATCACCGGGGCGAACGGCACGGGCGTATCCGGGGCGGCAATGCGCCGGATCGGGGCGTCGAGGTAGCCGATGCAATGATCGGCCACACGAGCCGCAACCTCCGCTCCCCAACCGCCCGTTAAATTATCTTCTTCGACGATGATGAGGCGTCCTGTCTTTCGGACCGATTCGAAAATGGTCGCCTCATCCAAGGGAACCAGCGTGCGAACGTCGATGACTTCCGCCTGAACGCCCTCACCCGCCAGAATCTCCGCCGCCTGCATGGATTTGTGAACCATCAGGAGATTCGCTACTAAAGTTACATCGCGGCCAGCGCGAACCACTTTGGCCTTTCCCAGGGGGATCAGGTATTCTTCCTCCGGCACGACGGCCAACACCTGCAGGCCGCCTTTCTCTTTCCGCGCGCCTTTGCTGCCATACAGCAGCTTGTGCTCGAAGAACATGACGGGATTATCGTCGCGGATGGCACTTTTCAGCAGTCCTTTGCCATCGTAGGGATTCGAAGGACAAGCGACTTTCAGCCCCGGCACGTGCATGAAAAATGCTTCGAGAGACTGCCCGTGCTGCGAGCCGCGCGTCGTCGCCCCCACCGGGGCGCGGAAGACCATCGGCACGTTCAGCTTGCCTCCCGACATATACCGCAGCTTCGCGGCGTTGTTGGTGAGCTGGTCCATGGCCAGGAAGAGGAAGTCGCCATATTGCACGTCCGCCACGGGTCGCAGGCCGCCCAAGGCAGCGCCCGCCGCGACTCCGGCAATGGCGGCCTCTGAAATGGGAGTGTCGAGCACTCGATGGTGCCCAAATTCTTCCGACAGCCCCAAGGTGACGGTGAAAGCCCCGCCGAACCCGCCCTCGACGCCAATATCTTCGCCCAGCAGGATGACGCGCTCATCACGCCGCATCTCCTCGCGCAGCGCTTCCCGCAGCGCCTCAACCATCGTCATTTCCCGGCCTTGATGAGATTCCTGGTTTGGCATCACTTTAGCTTGCGAAGACATCGGTGAGACAATCCTCCGGTTGGGGGCTGGGAGCTTGTTCGGCCAGAGCAATGGCGTCCTCTAATTCGCGCTCGATCTCGGAGGTGATCCTGGCCACATCATCGGACTTCAAAAGTCCCTCTGTTGAAAGCTGCTTTTCATAACGCGCGATGGGGTCGCGCTCCTTCCAGGCGGCCACTTCCTCTGCCGTACGGTAATGGCCCGGATCGCTCCGCGAATGCCCCGCAAAGCGGTAGGTCTCAAGCTCAAGCAGCGTGGGCCCAAGTCCGCTCCGCGCGCGTTCTCCAGCTTTCATCATCGCGCGATAAACTTTCTCCACGTCATTTCCGTCCACCGTCTCGCCCGGAATGCCGTAAGCCGCCGCCCGCTCGCTCACGTGCTTCACCTTCATCACTTTGTCCACTGAAGTTGACGCCGCATACTTGTTGTTCTCGCAGACGAAAACCACTGGTAAATCCCAAATGGCGGCCATATTGACCGCCTCGTGGAACGTGCCGATATTCGTCGCCCCTTCGCCAAAGAAGCAAGCAACAATGTTCGGCTGCTTCAGGTATTTGAAGGCCAGCGCATAGCCCGCCGCCAGCGGAATCCCGCCTCCGACAATCGCGATCGCGGGCAGCATGCCGGCGTCGCTGTCGCCGACGTGCATCGAGCCGCCCTTGCCCCGGCAGCAGCCCGTCTCTTTGGCAAAAAGCTCACCCATCAGGCCTTTTATGGAAACACCCCGCGCCACGGCATGCGAGTGCGGGCGGTGCGTGCTGGTGATCATATCGCC
>DASUKV010000306.1:0-3951 GCA_036278555.1 Terriglobia bacterium | reverse complement strand
ACTTCGGCGGGGTTGGGGGCGTGCTTCTGTTCGCTTAGCCGTTCGAAAAGGGCGAATTCATTTCGCGACTGGCGAGGATCGTGAAGTTTTTCGTAAGCTTGGCCGAGCAAATAGTGCGGCTTTGCGTAATCTGTGTCGAGTTTTGCGGATTGGCGCAGATATTTCAACGCTTCGTGAGGCCGCCCTTGTCGCAGTAGCGCCTCACCCATCAGACAGAGGTCACGGGCGGACGTGGGATTGATGCGGAGCGCCTGTTGAAGATAAGGCAGCGCTTCATCGGTGTGGTTTTCTTTCAAAAACATGGCTGCTAAGTTCGCATAGGGCCAATCATCTTTGGGGTTCAGCCTTTGCGCAAGTTTCTGAGCTTTTCTGAACATTATTTCGGCTTGCTGATTTTTTCGTATCGCCTGATAACAGAGTCCGAGATTGTTATAAGCCTTGTAGTAGTCTGGGTCGAGTTTAATCAGATCTTGGAAGGCGCGGATCGCGGGAGGAAAATTATTTTGCGTGTAATAAATGCGCCCCAGACTATAAAGCGCTTCCTTGTCCCCGGGGCGAAGGCGGAGGGCGGCGTGCAGTTCACTTTCCGCCATGCTATATCGCTTGTAGAAAAACAGGGTTAACCCCATCAGCTTGTGTGCGCTCGCATTGCCGGGATCTTGAGAAAGAAGCTTCTGAAGTGTCTTTCCGGCCTGTGGGAATTTTTGTTGCATGAAGTAGGCGTCCGCGAGCCTCAACTGCGCGCCTTCCGAGCGCGGGTCCTGCTGGAGCGCTAATTTGGCGCTCTGCTCAGCATCCTGAAATCGCCTGAGCTTCAGATACACGAGTGTCAAGTTCGACCGTGCGTGCAGGCTGCCGGGGCAGAGATTGATGGCTGAAGTGAATTTCCGGAGCGCGCCGTCATAGCTGCCTTGTTGGAACAGCGACTCGCCCAGCTTCACTTGCGCCTCCCCGAGTTCGCACTGCGCGGAATTCGGAGTGCTCAGACGGATCGCCGATTGAGGCGACGCTTGATTCGCCACGGTGAGAAGCAGCGCGGCCACGATCGCAAGACACCTTTTTTGAAGCGCAACCATAAGATGTTCAATAGGATTATCTCGCGGATGGAGCATGGAGTTATGAGAATTGTGGTGAGGTTGAACAGCGCAAGGAAAGCCAGTTCATTACAGGTGCTCATGCTTCGTGCGGTCATGGTGGTTCTGATTGCGGTAGTCATCACCCCGTGGCCGTTGAACGCTGCTCGCGCCGCGGACGTCCATGCGTGGTTTGTGGATTCGCTCGTCAAAGTTTTCCCGGCGGATGCGCCGGGCGCCCATCGGCTGGCGTCAGCGGAATACTGGGGAGCCCGAAACCAGCACGTCAGTGTTCAGCTCGCGCTGCGCTCCGGGAAGGCCTTCCAGGGAATCACCGTGCAGGTGAAGCCTCTCTTTGAAAAAGGGGCGACGGAATCTCGAGCGATTGAAGTCCACCACGTAGGGTACGTTGTCGCGGGATCGCACACGCCCGATTCTCCTCCTGACGAACTCGTCGGAGTTGCGCCGGGATGGTATCCCGACGTGCTTGAGGAGTTTCCGTTCGATCTAAAGCCGGATTGGACGGTTCCCATCTGGATCACAATCCACATACCCGAAGAAGCCCATCCGGGCGTTTACCGCGGCGCGATTCAGGTGCGAGCCAAGGGAAAACTCATTGCTCGCAATCGATTCGTTCTGCACGTCGTCGCGGCTCGCGTGCCGCAGGCCCGGACGCTCCACGTGACGAACTGGTTCAGCCTGAATGATGATGTCTCGCGCCAGTTCTACGGCGTTCCCATGTTTTCCCCGGCCTGGTGGAAACTGTTGGCCAACGTCGGCCGCGTTCTGGCCGATTACCGGCAGAATGTGGCGCTAACGCCGTTGATGACGTTGATCCAGCCGCGCATTGACGATGGCCGGCTCTCTTACGATTACGCGAATTTCGACCGTTGGGTGGAGACGCTTCAGCAGGCGGGTGTGATTGGAACCATTGAAGGCAGTCATCTCACGACCCGGGCGCAGGGCGCCTATCAGGGATCGCTCATGGTCCCGATCCTTGAAATCACGAATAACGCCGTCCAACAGATCACGGTTCCGGCGGGAGATCCGCGCGTCGTGCCCTTCCTCACCAGCTTCCTTTCGCAGTTGGCTTCCCACTTAAAGGAAAAGGGCTGGACGCACTCTTACGTGCAGCACATCAGCGACGAGCCGCATGGCCCGGAGATGCCGTTTTACGTGAAGTTTGCTGCGATCGTTCACCAATCCATGCCCGGCGTCCGCACCATCGATGCTGTCGATCTGGCCCACATCACGGAGGACTTGCGAAAGAGTTGCGACATCTGGGTCCCGATCCTGGGTTCGTTCGACGGCAGCCTGAATCTTATTCGCCAGCATGTCCAGGAGGGGCACGCGGTCTGGTACTATACCTGCATTTCGCCCGAAGGAAGATACCTGAACCGCTTCCTTGATTTCCCTCTGGTCAAGACGCGGCTTCTTCCCTGGCTTGACTTCCGCTACGGTCTTACCGGCTTTCTGCACTGGGGAGGAAACGACTGGACTCCCAAACCGATGCTGGACACTCAGCCGGTGATCAACGATAACCAGACCCTGCTGCCGCCCGGGGATGCGTTCATCGTTTATCCCGACCGCGCCCACCTTTCCGTGAAGGCTTCCATCCGCCTCGAAGCTTTGCGGGCCGGAATCGAAGACTATGAGATGTTGCGGATCCTTCAATCGCGGAATCCGGCGGAGGCCCGGGAAATCTCGCACAGCGCCATATCATCCTTCACCGGCTACGTTCGGGACGCGCGGCAGTTCCGCCGCATTGAGCGCCAACTGCTTCGAGCGCTGTCGGAAAAGTAGGAAGACCAGCCGGAACGGATTGGTTTTGATTGTGGGCTTCCGGAAGGGCAAGCCCTTCCGCACAGCAAACGGCAAAGCCGCGGGTCGCGCCCCCAATCGAGGCTTAATTTGGAAAGGCTGCTCGAGTGGTCGCTGGGTGTTCAGCGGGCGATCGGCTTTAAGACGGTTCTTGGTGTCACCTATGTCGCAAACGCGGCGCGTCACGGCAACTATGGATTTAATTCGAACGAGGTTCCTTATGGCGCGGAGTTCCTGCCGCAAAACCAGGACCCGACCACAGGCACGCCTCTTCCAGACGAGTACTTTGTCCCCTACCCGGGATATTCATCCATCAGCTACCACCAGTGGGGTGACAACTCAAATTATCATTCGCTGCAGGCGACGCTCGACCGCCGTTTCGCCCACAACCTCACATTTGGCATCGCCTATACCTGGTCCAAGTCGCTGGACGACAACAGGAGCACAACCTATCTTCCCGGCTCCCTCACCTACGGACCGAGCGCCTTGAACCGGGCCAACCGGTTGACCGCAGACTGGGTTTGGAGCGTCCCGAACGTGGGCGAGCATTTGAACAACAGATCCAGCCGCGCAGTGCTGGACAACTGGCAAGTCTCCGGGATTGCTTCATTCATCTCCGGCGGTCCGTATAGCGCCAGTCTGGGCACGACGACGGGTGAAAATATCACGGGCGGAGGTGACGGGGCGCGGGTCATCGTCACGGGCAACGCCGTGCTCCCGAAAGGCCAGCGCACATTTAATCGATATTTCAACACCAACGTATTTGCCCTGCCGGCAGTTGGCACAATTGGTAATCAATGGGCCTCATCGTTCTACGGCCCCGGCGTGAATGACTGGGACATCTCGTTGATGAAGAATATTCCAATCAAAGAAAGGGTTAGTACCCAACTGCGGCTCGACATGTTCAACGCGTTCAATCACACGCAGTTTGATTCGGTGAATAATTCCGCGGTATTTGATTCGGCGACTGGGAAGCAGGTTAACACCACCTTCGGCCAACTCAATGGAGATAGCGGCCCGCGAATTATTCAGGTGGCTTTACGCATCAGTTTTTAGA
>DASUKV010000305.1:0-3437 GCA_036278555.1 Terriglobia bacterium | reverse complement strand
GTGGCCCCGGGTTCTGAGCTACTACCTGAAGCACCATTGGATCATTGTTCCGGGCCTGCTGTTCGGCTTTCTGATTACCGGTCTCATCATGCAGTACGTCACTCCCGACCCGGACGAACATTCCACCGAAGAGATCATCCGGTCTTACCACGAGCACCAGGGCGACATTCAGATGCGCCCGTTTTTCCCCAAGCTGATCGCGGCCATCACTACGGTGGGCTTTGGGGGCAGCGCGGCGCTCGAAGGTCCCAGCATCTACGGCGGCGGCGCGCTGGGTTCCTGGCTCTGGGCCAAGCTAAAAAGATTGAGGCGCTTCCGGCTGGAACCGCGCGACCGGCGGATTATGTTGATCAGCGGCGCGGCGGCGGGAATGGCGGCGGTGTTCCGCGCGCCCCTCACCGGCCTCGTCTTCGCCCTCGAAATGCCTTACAAGGACGACTTGGCGCACGAAGCCCTGCTGCCTTCACTCATTTCTTCGGTGGTTGCTTACGCCGTTCTGATTTCCTTCCTCGGCGCGACCCCGCTTTTCGACTTTGCCGCCGGCAGCACTTATACCCGAACCGACCTCTTCTGGTCAGCCGTGCTCGGCGTCATCTGCGGCTTAATCGCCATGGCCTTTGATATTACCTTCCGGCGCGCCCGCACCTTCGCGGTGAAAGCCTCCATTCCGCACTGGATGAAAATGGCCATCGGCGGACTTCTGACCGGCATTTGCGGCCTGGTTTTTGTCTCGATTTTCAAAGGATCGCTGATCCCTCTCGGGCCCAACTACGAAGCGGTGGGAGAAATCCTGCTGAACCCGCACAGTTCCATCGAACTCGTTGTCTTCGGTTTTCTCAAGCTGGGCGCGACACTCTTCTCGCTCGGCGTGGGAGGCGTGAGCGCGATGTTCGTGCCCTTGTTCCTGACCGGGGGCAGCTTTGGCACGGCGTTCGCCCAGTCCGTCGTGCATAGCTCTTCGATTGACCTGTTCGCAGCGGTGGGAATGGCGGCTTTCATCGCCGGGGGCTATAAGACTCCGCTCACGGCGGTGGTGTTCGTCGCGGAGGCGACCGGCGGGCATTCTTATATTGTTCCAACGCTGATCGGCGCCGCGGTGGCCTACGCCGTTTCCGGCGAGGCTTCCGTTTCCGGCGATCAGAGGCTGCACGAAGGCGTCAAGGTTTCCGGCCTATGGCGGATTCCGGTTCATGAGGTGATGCAAAAACAGGTGATTTCCGCACAATCTTCCTCCAACCTGCGGGAGTTTGCTGATAATGTCACCGCGCATCAGCGCCACGCCGCATTTCCCGTTTACGATGAGGACGAGCAAGTAGTCGGCGCCATCTCACTTTGGTCGTTGGGGAAGGTGCCGCCGCCCAAATGGACTCAAATCAAGGTGGGCGACCTGATGGACCGCGGGGTGATCAAGATTGATCCGGATTGTGATCTGATGGAGGCCTTGCGCCTGCTTGAGAACCAGAGCGGCCGGCATATGCTGCTAGTGATGGGCGCGACCGGCAAGCTCGAAGGAATCGTCACGAAATCGGATATTCTTTCCGCGCTGAATGCCCGCGGGACGTATGGAATTACCCCCGAAGAGCATCGTTAGATGGTATAGACTCGTGCCACAACGATGGGGGGCGGTTACTTCGATGGTGCCCCTCACCCGGCCTTCGGCCACCCTCTCCCGGAGGGAGAGGGCCGAAGAGTAAAGATGATAGCCAGCCCTCTCTCCCGGAGGGAGAGGGCCAAAAAGCAATATGGGCATCAGGAAAACTAAAGGTCATAGCCAGCCCTCTCCCTTTGGGAGAAGGGGGACCGCCATGCGGTGGGTGAGGGTTTTAGAGTCCTCTCCGCTCAGAGCAGTGCCCCCGGCTGTTCCATGAATCCACTTCCGGAGCATTCAGCAACCTGCCAGCTTCTGCAGCTTCTCAAGCGCGGGCGCCAGCTCTTCGAATCGCGGAGCACACACCGTGGCGTGACCCAGCTTTCGTCCTGGCCGGGGCTTCTTACCGTAGAGGTGAAGATGCACGCCCGGAATCTCCAATACTTGGTCGCGGGCGGGGACACAGCCGATGAAGTTCACCATCGCGGAGAAGCCGCGCGGACGGGTTGAGCCAAGAGGAAGTCCGGCGATCGCCCGCAAATGATTTTCAAACTGGCTGGTCTCAGTCCCCTCAATCGTCCAGTGGCCGGAGTTGTGAACCCGCGTGGCCATCTCATTGGCCAAGAGTTTACCTTCCACGTAAAAAAACTCGATCGTCAAAACCCCGGCATAATCCAACTCCTGAAATATCTTCCGGGCGTAATTTTGCGCTTGTTCCTGAATATCTTGTGGGATTTCAGGCGCGGGCGCGAGTGAGAGGCGTAAGATTCCTTCCCGATGATGGTTTTCCGTGAGGGGATAAAAAGCCGTCTGCCCCGCCGGGCTGCGGACGGAGACTAACGAAACCTCGCGCTCGAATCTGATGAAGCCCTCAAGCACCGTGGGGGCACCGCCCACGGCGGCCCAGGCTGCGTCAATCTCCGCCGGCTGACGAAGAACAGTCTGTCCTTTGCCGTCATATCCCCAGCGCTGCGTTTTGAGTACCGCCGGCAAGCCGGTGAATTCCAGGCCGCGTTCGAGATCGCCGCGCGATTCGACAGCGTAGAAACGTGGAGCCGGAATGCCGAGCTTCTGAAAGAACTGCTTCTGACGAAGGCGGTCCTGGGCGATCTCAAGCGCGTGCGGCGGTGGAAGGAAGCGCGGAACGTGCTCGGATAAATAATGAGCTGCCGAAGCAGGAATATTTTCGAACTCGTAAGTGACGGCGTCGAGCCCTTGGGCAAACCGCGTGAGCGCCTCAGTGTCATTAAAATCCGCCGCCACACAATCGCTGACTTGTCCGGCGGGCGAATTGTCCGTTTTATCCAGAAAGCGCAGCACGAAGCCAAGCGGATAGCCCGCAAGAGCCATCATCCGGCCGAGCTGCCCGCCTCCGAGAACGCCTATCTTCATGGTTCAAAATCTTACAAGTGATGGCGGCGGCCGGCCACCGAAAACTGTAGCGGCGGCCTCTGGCCGCCGGTCTCCTATCCTAATAAAACCGGCGGCCAGAGCCGGGTAGCGACGGCACGCATTATGTGCCGTCGGCCTCGTCCAAATGCCCACGGCACAAACCTCGTGCCGTGGCTACCACCAAGCCCCGCCGCATCAGCTTTCCTGCGGATCAGGATGCTCCAGAACGGCGCGCATCTGAGCGTCGCGGTACCGGCGCACGGCATCCCGAATGTGGGGATACTTCACGCCCAGGATTTCTGCGGCCAGGAGCGCGGCATTTTTTGCCCCCGCCTTGCCCAGGGCCAGCGTCCCCACCGGGACACCGGCGGGCATCTGGACAATCGAAAGCAGAGAATCGATGCCGTGTAGGGCGCGCGATTCAACAGGGACGCCCAGAACGGGCAGCACGGTTTTT
>DASUKV010000304.1:0-3649 GCA_036278555.1 Terriglobia bacterium | reverse complement strand
ACCCTTCGCCATCACTCCAGATGAATTGCGCGATGTCTATGACGTGATCGGAGAATCTCTCGATCTCCTGGCGTGAGCTTCAATGTTTGTAACCCTCCCGCAGCCACCCCGCGCCGCAGGCTGATGCGGACCCCTGGTCTGCGAGCTTACGATTCGCGGAATCCGGCTGTTGGATTATACTGGCTCATCGCGCCCCGGTACCGCCTTTGCATTTTTCGGTTGACGCCCGGTGCGGCGGCTTATAAATTTAGCGTTTATTCCGCTCGCACTTGCGCGGACATCCGAAGGCGCCCAAAGCGCAGTTTAAATCCGAAAACGAACCAGGTTGGGCGCATTCACAAAACGGAGGAAGGCTATGAAAGTAGGACTCTTCACGGCACTATTCGCAAAGCTGAGCTTCGACGACGTCATCAAGAAAATCAAGCCGCTCGGCATTCGCACCGTCGAGCTGGGCACGGGTAATTACCCGGGCGATCCGCACCTGAAGCTCGATTGGCTGAGCTCGCCTCCCAAGCTGAAGGAGTTCAAGCAGAAGCTCGACGACCAGGGGATCACCATCAGCGCGCTAAGCTGCCACGGCAACGCGCTGCATCCGAACAAAAAATTCGCCGAGACCAGCGCCGAAACAAGCCGCAAGACCATCCTGCTGGCGGAAAAGCTCGGCGTAACGCGCGTGATTGATTTTTCCGGCTGCCCCGGAGATTCCGACGGCTCCAAATTCCCCAGTTGGGTGACCACCCCATGGCCCCCCGATTATCTGGACGTTCTTAAATGGCAGTGGGAAAAGAAGGTGATTCCCTACTGGAAGAAGCACGCTCAGTTCGCTGAGAAGCACGGCGTAAAGATCGCCATCGAAATGCACCCGGGGTTTGTGGCCTATAACCCCGAGACCATGCTGCGCCTGCGCGCGGAAGCGGGCGCCGCAATTGGCTGCAACTTTGATCCCAGCCATATGTTCTGGCAGGGGATCGACCCTTGCGTGGCGGTGCGCGCCCTGGGCGACGCCGTCTTCCACGTGCACGCCAAGGACACGCGCCTTTATGAAATGAACTTCAAGCGGAACGGCGTGCTTGATACCAAGCCCTACTCGGATGAAAAGAACCGCTCTTGGATTTTCCGTACGGTGGGCTACGGCCACGGGCCTGACTTCTGGGGCGACCTCATCTCCACTTTGCAGATGATCGGCTATGATGACGTTCTCTCAATCGAGCACGAAGACAGCTTGATGTCCATCGACGAGGGCCTCACCAAAGCCGCGAATTTCCTGAACCAGATAGTGATCCGCGAAAAGCTTTCAGAAATGTGGTGGGCTTAGCACTGGTATTCGCAAACGCGGCGACGTATCTCGACCGGGACCCTCACCCGGCTCGCGACGGGAAGCGCTGCTTCCCCGCTCGCCACCCTCTCCCGAAGGGAGAGGGCCAACAAAAGCAAGAAATCACGCCCTCTCCCTTCGGGAGAGGGTGACCGAGGTACGAGGGCGGGTGAGGGGAATCTTGCAAGTAAGTGCGTGATACGTCGCCATAAGCGGAAGGAGTTTCCTGCATGCCTGAAATCAACGTTGCCCTGATCGGTTACAAGTTCATGGGAAAGGCCCACTCAAACGCCTACCGGCAAGTGGGCCATTTCTTTCCGGGAAAGTATCAGGTCCGGATGAAAGTGCTTTGCGGCCGCGACCGGGAAAGCGTTGAAAACGCCGCGCGGCTCTTTGGCTGGGAGGAGGTTGAAACCGACTGGCGCAAGGTGATCGGCCGCAAAGATATCGACGTGGTGGATATCTCGACCCCCGGCAACATGCATTACCCCATGGTGATGGCGGCGGCTCGCGCGGGCAAGAATATCATCTGTGAAAAACCTCTGGGGAATACGCTGGCAGAGGCCAAGGAAATGTTGAAGGCTGTCGAGAAGGCGGGCGTCAAGCACATGCTGATGCACAACTACCGCAAGATTCCCGCCGTGGCCTACGCCCGGCAGATCATCCGGGAAGGGCGCCTGGGCACGATCTATCACTATCACGGCGCTTATCTTCAGGACTGGATTATGGACCCCAAATTTCCGCTGGTCTGGCGGCTGGACAAGAAAACCGCAGGAAGCGGCGCACTGGGCGATATCGGTTCGCACGCCGCGGACCTGGGGCAGTATCTTAACAGCGACATCGAGTCGGTGACGGCGCAGATGACCACTTTCATCAAGGAACGGCCCCTGCCAGGCGCCGGCGCGGGCTCCTGGGGCGCCAAAGGGAAGAAAGGAAAAGGACGGGTCACCGTCGATGATGACACGAACTTCCTGGCCCGCTTCAAGAACGGAAGTGTCGGAGTCTTTGAGTCTTCCCGATTCTGCGGCGGCCGCCGGAATTATAATACGTTCCAGATTTACGGCAGCAAAGGGAGCCTCGCCTTCAACCTGGAGCGGATGAATGAGCTTGAGTTCTTCGACGGCACGGCGGAGCAAGCGCAGCAGGGCTACAAAACCATTCTGGTTACGGAAAGCGTTCACCCTTACGTCGGAGCGTGGTGGCCGCCCGGCCACATCATTGGCTACGAACACACTTTCGTTCACGCCATCCACGATTTTCTCGTCGCCTTAGAGAAAAACCGCCAGCCGGAACCGAATTTCTACGATGGCGTTAAAATTCAGGCGGTTTTGGAGGCCATCGAGCAATCCGCCAAAGCCGGCCGCTGGGAGCGGGTGAAAACTTAGCAATTTGCCTAAAAAGCCCTCACCCACCGCGGAGTTTACCCTGAGCGGAGCCGAAGGGTGGTTCCCCCTCTCCCGGAGGGGGAGGGCTTTCTTGTTTCTTGTTTCTTGTTTCTGCCCTCTCCCTTTGGGAGAGGGTGGCCGAAGGCCGGGTGAGGGTACATGCCTCATGCGTCTGAAGCGAGAGCCTCTTATCTCCTATGCCTTACATGATGGGAATTGACGTCGGGACCACCGGGACGCGGGCCGTCATTGTGCGTGATGACGGTCACGTGGTTTCGGCGGCGATTGCGGACCACCAACCCATGCGGATGCCCAAGCCCGGCTGGGCGGAGCAGGACCCCGAAGACTGGTGGCAGGCGGCGATTTCCGCGGCGCGCGCCGCTCTCGCGCAAGCGGCTCTGCCAGGGACGGACATCGCGGCTGTCGGACTTTCCGGCCAGATGCACGGGGTTGCGCTGCTCGATAAGACGAAGGCCGTGCTCCGCCCCGCCCTCATCTGGTGCGATCAACGAAGTCAGGCCCAATGTGACGCCATCACCTCGAAAGTAGGGGCCACCCGCCTGATCCGGCTGGTCTCGAACCCCGCCCTCACCGGCTTCAGCGCGCCCAAGCTCCTCTGGGTTCGCGATCATGAGCCGGAAATTTACGAACGCGCCGCGCATTTTCTGCTGCCCAAGGATTACGTCCGGCTGAAGCTGACGGGTGAATTCGCCACCGACGTTTCCGACGCTTCCGGCACCTTGCTTTTCGATGTCGCTCACCGGCGCTGGTCCGAAAAAATGCTGGAGCGCCTCCAGATTGACGCAAGCCTCCTGCCGCGCGCCTTCGAATCCATCGAAGTTACCGGACAGATTTCGAGCGAAACGGCTCTCCTCACGGGACTGCACGCCGGCACTCCGGTGGTGGCGGGAGCGGGCGACCAGGCCGCCAGCGCCGTGGGCAACGGGAT
>DASUKV010000303.1:0-5212 GCA_036278555.1 Terriglobia bacterium | reverse complement strand
TACGCTTGGGCGCTGCCCGCGACAAGCGATAAATAATCTTCTGCCCGCCTCCAGTTTCGGAGGGTTCCGTAGTGGCTCCGCCGCACCGGCGTACGGAAAGACTCTGCCTCAAGCGCGGGATGCAGGTAGACTTAGGTGATTCCTAAATTGCGAAGATTTCTCGGGCGGCTTTGCCGCACTGACTTGCGGAAAGGCTCTGCCTTTCCGTGATGCTGCCATTAAAAACGGCGAGGCTACGCCTCGCTCTGGGCCGCAAGCCGTGGTCACAATCAACAAGGACAAGCCTTGCCTCTTCATCACTACTGTGGCGCGAAACCGTCTTCCCGTGTTCAGGACTGCCGCGCTTAAGGCGGTAACGTGTGCCGCGCTGGACGAGGCACGCCGCTCGGGCGGTTTCGCTTTATTCGCCTATGTCATCATGCCTGACCACCTTCATCTCATCACGGATGGGAAGCTCCGCGCCTCAGAAACCTTACGGTACATTAACGGCATTCTCAGCCGCCGTATACTTGGCTATTTGAAGGACAGCGGATTCACAGAGTCGCTGGAGAAACTCCGAAGTGCTCCGAAGGGCCGGGGTCATGTGTACTCGCTGGTCGATCATCACTCAAACTCCGTGCCGGTATTCAGCGAAGCATACTTCATGCAGAAGGTAAATTATCTTCACCAAAACCCAGTGCGCGCCAGTCTGGCGGCGCGTGCTGAAGACTACCTTTGGTCAAGTATCCGGTGCTGGTTAGAACGGCCACAAGAAGACGAACCACTACGGATGGACTTAGAAAAGATCACATGGCGCAAATCGCGGTAGGATGTCTGCAAGGCACAGCCTTGCAGGATATTTAGGAGAAATCTTTTGGTCCGGAAAGGCAGAGCCTTTCCGCAAGTCAGTGCGGCAGAGCCGCCCCGGATGGTTCAGCGCCGCATTTGTGAATGCCAGCGCCTTGAAGGCGAGCTTTCCTGCCCCCGAAAACCGATGAAACTCGCTAAACCAAGCAGGATGTTTTACGGTTGGTGGATTGTCGCCGCCGCCTTCCTGAACCTTTTTCTCACCACCGGAATTGTTTACTACGGCTTCCCGGTCTTCTATCTTTCGCTCACTCATTCTCTCGGATTCAGCCGCCAGCAGGCGACCAGCGGAATTTTTTTTGGCTTTGTCCTGATGGCTCCCCTGTTTGGCATCCTGGCGGGCGCGTTGATTGACCGAGTTGGCGCGCGGGCGATTATTTTGTGCGGAATCGGCTTTGCCGGGCTCTCGCTGGTCTTCATGGGCATGATGTCCTCGGTCCGGCAATATTACCTGCTCTGCCTGACGGAAGTTATCGGTTATGTGCTTGCCGGACCTATTCCCAACCAGGTGCTGATTGCCAACTGGTTCCGCGCCCTGCGCGGGCGGGCCATGGGCTATGCCTACTTGGGATTGGGTCTGGGCGGGGCGGTGTCGCCAGTGTTGATTCACTGGCTGATTGAAGATTTCGGTTGGCGGCGGGCGTTTGAAACCATCGGCGTCGCGATGCTCGTGATCCTTTTTCCGGTGGGAATCTGGATCACGCGCTCATCGCCGCGCGAGATGG
Source organism: Terriglobia bacterium (assembly GCA_036278555.1). Classification (GTDB taxonomy): domain Bacteria; phylum Acidobacteriota; class Terriglobia; order UBA7540; family UBA7540; genus RH2-MAG17b. The sequence continues at coordinate 3,641 of DASUKV010000303.1, read as the reverse complement.
GCTTGATCCCCGACGGCGCCGCGCTCAAAAGCGCCAAATCTTTGGACTCCGAGGTGAATTCCGCCACCGTTCGCCGCGCCGTCCGCACATGGGATTTCTGGCTGCTGCTCGTGGGAAGCGCTCTCACCATCGGCGCCATCGGGACCGTCATTTCGCACTTCATCCTATTCCTGACCGACGCGGGCCACTCAGCGGGCTGGGCCTCCCGCGCCCTCAGCATTCTGCTGATTTCAAGCCTTGCGGGCCGCGTGATCGTCGGCTATCTCGCCGACCGCTTCACTCACAAAAACGTGATGGCGCTCTTCTACCTTGTATTGGCGCTTGCCATTCCCATATTGTTTATCCGCCACAGTAACGAGGCGATTTTCGCGTTCGCGGTAGTTTTCGGATTTGCCATGGGTGCGGATTATATGTTGATTCCACTCGTTACAGCGGATTGCTTCGGGCTCGCCGCATTGGGAAAATTGCTGGCCTTGATTATCATGGCGGATTCGCTGCTCCAGACCTCGGGTCCGGTGCTGGCCGCCCACATCTTCGATACGCGGCATAGCTATAACCTGGCCTGGGAAATTATCACTGTCGCGGGATTGCTGGGAGCGCTCGCAATCTATCTGATTTCCACCCGTCGTGCGGCCCGCGCAACCTCCCCGGCGGCAGAAATTACGCAATTCAGTTGATCCTCCGGCTTGCCGGCGAGGCAACCGGCCATGAGGAAATCATGAAAAAGATCATGCTGGCAGCCGTGCTGGTTCTGGCTTTTTGCGGCGCGAACTGCGCCCAGCCCATCACGCTGTGCCCGTCAAGTCATCACTACTACTATTTTCAGGGCCGGCCCACGATTCTGATCACCTCAGCGGAGCATTACGGCGCCGTGATCAACCGGGATTTCGACTACATCCGCTACCTCGACAAACTGAAGGCTTACGGCATGAACTACACGCGGATTTACCCCGGCGTGCTGTTCGAACCGATGGGCAAGTTCTTGCCGGGTAATACTCTGGGACCGCGGCCGGCAAGCGTGATCCTGCCGTGGGCTCGGAGCAGCCAGCCCGGGTACCTGATTTGCGGGAACAAGTTCGATCTCGACAAATGGAATCCGGCGTACTTCAACCGCCTGAAGGATTTTATTGCCCAGGCCGGGCGGCGCGGAATCGTGGTCGAGATCTGCTTATTCAACTCGCAGTATTCCGATACGTGGCCGCGCTCTCCCTTGTATTTCAAGAACAATATCCAGGGCATCGGGCGCGGCGATTTCAAAGAGGCCCAGACCATGAAGCATCCTGAGCTGGTTCGGCGGCAGGACGACTACGTTCGCAAAATCGTGCGGGAAGTCAACGCCTACGACAACGTGATTCTCGAAATCTGCGACGAGCCGGCCATCTTCACTTCAGTACCGGAAGCCGGTCCGTGGGTCGCCCACTTCCTCAAAGTCATCCAGGATGCCGAAAGCAAGCTGCCGAAGAAGCATCTCATCGCGCAGGAGGTGCAGGGCCCGGTGGGAGGCCCCATCGATTTGTCTGGCAATCCGGCGCTTTCCGTTATCGTCACCCAGTATCTGTACAGCACCGGAGATGGCCAGATGGGCGGGCTTAAGGGCCTGGATGTTGAGTATCGCCATGACAAGCCGATCGAGGAAAACGAAACGGACTATTACCCGTTGTGGTATCAGGGTGACAAGATCGGCGACTCGCGGGTGGAGGCTTGGGAGTTTATTGTGGGAGGCGGAGCGGGCTTCAATCAACTCAACGGTCTCTATACTGCGGATGATCCGGCGGGCGACACGCCTGATAACGCCAGGCTTCTCAGCGCGCTCGAACACCTGAAAACATTCATCAACAGCTTCGATTTCGTCAAAATGCGGCCGGACAAGAGCTTCGTAATCAGCGGGGTTCCGGCGGGCGCTCACTGCCGGGTGCTGAGCGAGCCAGGCAAGCAGTATGCGCTCTATCTCCACCACAGCGCGGGAGGGACGGGCACGGCGTACACGGTAACGCCCGGATGGTACCGCGACCGGCTTGATCTGAGCCTGCCGCCGGGAGATTATCACGCCGACTGGATTGATCCGGCATCAGGGGCGGTCATCCGGTCAGAGAATCTTCATCATCGCGCGGGAAACTGGACGGTGCTCACCCCTGCGTATAACATCGACATCGCTCTGCGAGTTAAGCAGATCTTGCTGTAGCGGCGCGTGCAGGCCGGAATTAGGAATCCCAGGAATCCAGGGCGCGGCGGATATGCTGCACAACGACCGGCGGATTGAAAGGTTTGGCCACGTAGTCGTACGCGCCCAGTTCAAGAGCGGCCTGCGCCTCATTAACAACGGAAGGAGCCGTCAATACGATGGCGCGAGCCTCACGCAGGATGCCGTCCCAGGCCAGTTTTTTGAGCAGAGAAAGTCCGTCGAGGCGCGGCAAATCGACATCGAGCACTACCACCTTCGAGCGGAGCGGCGGCCGCGAGCCCGCCAGCATTTTTTCCGCGGTCTTGCCGTCCGGCAGCCAGCGCGCGCAATATCCCCGCGACTCGAGAGAATGCAGCAGCAGCGAAGCCTGCGCTTCATCGCGCATCACCAGAGTGGCGTCGAGGCTTTTGGCTTCTTTCGCGCCGCCGGGCAACCAGCCTGCCGGCGCGATCTTTCCTCCTCCCGCCGCGCGCGCTTGCGCCGCCGCCTGTTCTGCCGATTTGTAAAGCGCTTCGATGCTCGCGCCATCCTCCGCATACCCGGCAACCCCGCCATTGAGGACAGGCTGGATTTCAGCGCCTTCGGGAGTCTTGAACCCCTCTTGACGAATTTTTTCCGCAAGCTCACTCAGCCGCGCGATGCCGTCATAGCGGTTCAGCCCATACATCCCGGCGATGAATTCATCGCCTTTCCAGCGCGCCAGGATATCTTCGCTGCGAAACGACTTCTGCAGAAGCCGGCCGACGTGCTGCATCACCGCGTCTCCAGCGCCGTGCCCGTACTCCTGGTTGATTTTTCCAAGGTGCTCAACGTCGAGGATCGCCAGCGAAAAAGGCTGGGCGTGTTTTTTGGCGAGCTCCAAAAAATCCGAAAGCATCTGGGCAGACTTGCGCCGGTTCAGGACTCCCGTCAGCGGATCGGTATCGGCAAGGCTTCGGCGCAGGCGGACGCGCTCCAGCCGGTTAAAGATGCGCGTCAGAAGTTCGGGTCCCACGATGGGCTTGGCCACAAAGTCGTCCGCGCCCGCGCTGAACACGCGGTGGATGGTTCCCGCATCGTTGCGCCGGGTGAGAAATATCACGGGGATTTCCACCCCGCGCGGATCGTTACGTACGACGCGGCAGAGCTCAATCCCGCTCAGGTGCGGCATATCCACATCCAACAACAAAAGGTCCGGTGAAAAAGCCCGGAAGCGTTCCCAAAATTGCAAAGGATCGTCCAGCGTCGTCATTTGAACGCTTCGCGGCTCGAGGAGCGCGCGCAAAAGGGCGAGCACCTGGGGATCGTCATCCACGGCCATAATCCGTGCGTCGGTCCGGTGCAGCCGGTCGGCAAGTTTCGAGACTGCTTCGAGAATCTGCGAGGCGGAAGAAGATTTGGATATAAATCCCCGCCCCCCACGCCGGGCCACCTCGACGCGGTCGGTGAAAGTATCCTTGGAAGTCAGCACTACCACCGG
>DASUKV010000302.1:0-22217 GCA_036278555.1 Terriglobia bacterium | reverse complement strand
TTCGGGAGCGCCCGAAGCGCCGGTTGTCTATGCCGCCTATCCAGGCGAAAACGTGACGCTTAGCGGAGGGCAACGGCTAACGCATCGATGGCGCCCTTACCGGGATGGGATCCTGCAATGCCATCTGCCGGAATTCCAGGGGAAACAGCGTGTTTTCACTCAGCTCTTCGTCGACGGCAAGCGCCAAATCCGCGCGCGTTATCCCAACTACGATGTGCAAAATCCGCTCGTGAGCGGAAAAGGCTATCTTGACGTAGGCCGCGAAACAGAAAGCTGGCCTCCTTCTGAATTCCACTACAATCCCGAAACGTTCACCAGGAAAAGATGGTCGAGGCCCGAAGAAGCTGTTGTGTTTATGTTTCCGCAGGACTATTGGGGCAATTTGCAGTGGCAAGTTCGGGAGGTTGATTGGAACCAGCACGCGGTGAAGCTGGGCTGGGGCGGTTTCCAGATCAACGCCATGGAATTCGGAAGGGCGGCCACCGGAATCGGCCGCAGCAAGTTGTACTCGGAGGGATTCGGTTCACGCTTCTTCATAGAAAACGTTTTCGAGGAACTCGATGCGCCCGGAGAATGGTACCTGGATGCCGAGCGTGGAATTCTTTACTGCATGCCGCCGCAGGACGTGGACCTTTCGAGCGCCCGGGTGGATATCCCGATCCTCGATCGAGTGATTGAATTTCATGGGTCGCAGAGAAATCCCGTTCAGCACATCACATTCTCGGGCTTCCGATTCGCGCACACGGCGAGCACGTTTTTGAATCCGTATGAAGCGCCTTCACGAGGTGATTGGACCCTTTATCGCGGCGGCGCCGTGTTCATGGAAGGCGCTGAAGACTGCGCCATCGAAAAATGTTTTTTCGACGCGGTGGGCGGCAACGCGGTTTTTGTGAATAACTACAACCGGCGCATCCGGATTTACGGCAATAAGTTCACCGATGCAGGAGACAGCGCCGTGTGCCTGGTGGGATCGGAAGGCCTCATCCAGGGCTCGCAGCGCCCGCTCCCGATGGAAAATACTATTTCAAACAATCTGATTCATGACTGCGGAATCTTTGGCAAGCAGGTCGCGGGCGTTTTCGTTTCCATCAGCGAGAAAGATACCATCAGCCACAACGTCATCTACAATATGCCGCGCGCCGGCATTTGCATCAATGACGGCTGGGGCGGCGGGCATCTTGTGGAGTTCAATGAAATCCACGATACCGTCCGCGAAACCACCGATCATGGACCGTTTAATTCGTGGGGACGGGGAAGATACTGGTGCTTTCAGCAGTCCCACGCGCATGCTCCGCATGGCGTTTCACACGGTGCGGGCTTCAAAGACGGAGACCCGGATTACGTTTTCTTCTACCCCGAAGAAGATGGAAGCGTCACCACGATCCGGAACAATTATTTTCATGAGAAGCCGGAAAGAGACAAGCTCGGCATCGATTTGGACGATGGCTCTTCCCACTACCACATTTATAACAACCTCTGCGTCGGCATGAGCGTAAAATTCCGGGAAGGCGACTACCGCACGGTCGAAAACAATATTTTCATTAATCCTTCAAATCCCCCGGGAATTCATCAAGGCTGCGAGTATAATCACGACCGGTTTCTCCGCAACGTGGTGGTGACAAGCTCGAAGCTCCACGGATGGGGAAACACGCAAGGAGATTCCTACCAGGTTTTGTCGCCGCCGCTTCACGGCCCGATTGTCCAGGAGCTTGATTACAACCTCTTCTTCAGCGATACCGGCCAATTCTCCGCCCTTGTTAAAACGCGGCAGGGCGAGACGACCCGGTACACCTTGGGGCAGTGGCAGGCGCTCGGTTATGACCGGCACTCGCTTTACGCCGACCCGCTCTTTACTGACCCCGCCACAGGTGATTACCGGGTCGAAGCCTCATCGCCCGCATTGAAGCTCGGGTTCAAGACTTTTGATCTTAACGGGGTTGGACTACTCCCTGATTTCCCCGCGCAATGGCGCGAGCCCTAAAAACTTTCAGCAGGGTCCTCAATTCGGGGCTCGCAAAGCTTGCAGCCAGGATGAGCCTGTTTTCGCTGTGCGCCAAGGCTGAGCCTTGCGGTAAGGCGAGAGAAGGCCCCATAATAACCGCAGGTTGCACCAACCCAATATGGCCCGTCCGGATGGTCAATCTTCGCCGCAGCAATCCCCGCAAGGTGATATCACCGCCAAGCTGATCGCGAGCATCAAAAACCTGATTGCAGAGGGAACGTTTGTGCCCGGTTGCAAGTTGCCGCCTGAGCGGGAGCTGGCCCGGAGTTTTGGAGTGAACCGGTCATCACTGCGGCAGGCGCTGAAAGTGCTGCAGCTCATGGGCGTTCTCTCGCAGCACGTGGGCGACGGTACTTATCTCAGCGCCAACGCGGCGAACATTTTGCGCGAGCCCATTGAGTTTTTGATCCTGATGGGGGACATCTCCGATGAAGAACTCTTCGACGCGCGAATGATTGTGGAATCGGAGCTTGCGGCGCGCGCCGCCGAGCGCGCGACAGTTCAGGACCTTGCAGCGCTCGAGCGCGCAATCGCCGCGATGGAAGCCAGCACCTCGAATCAAACGCGAATCGACGCGGACCTGGCCTTTCACGAAGCGATCTTCCTGGCTTCAGGCAATCGCGTGTGCCGCTTGATTTTCACCGTGATTCATCGCGCGATCCTGGTGAGCATGTCGAACATCGTTAATCGCGCTAATGTGGAGCGGCCGCTCTCGTTCCACAAGGCCATCTACGCGGCCATCTACCGGCGGGAAGCCGGTGAAGCTCGCCGCAAGATGGCGGAGCATTTGCTCGATGCGAAGTCGATGCTGCTCTCCTCCCACACGAAGCAACCAGCGCCCCAGCAGCTCACCGAGCGGATTAATCCCATTCCACGACGGCCGCCGCGGGAATAGCGGATGTAGCGCGGCGTTCGAATTTTAACGCCGCGGCTTTTCCAGGTTCGCACAGGTTGGAAGGCCGCTCCGTCACGCGAAAACGGTGATAAGCGGCTGCGACTGCGGCTTTACTTCGGTTGCGCCCCGCCGCGAGCCAGGATTTCCTTCGCCACGCTGGAGAACGCGCCGGCGCGTTTTGCCATTTGCTCTTCGGAAAGCGGTCCCGTCATCGCCAGCCATACATTTCTCACAAGAGCCGCCAGGCTCTCCTGGGTCAATTCCGGCTCACCGGTCCCCGCGATAGCCTTACTGATCATTTGGGCTTCTGGCGCGTATTCGTCGGTGGGGGCGCCGAGGCGCAGCAGTCCTTCAATATCCGCTGCGTTGAGGATTTTCTGGATATTCGCGGCGGCGATTTTCATGGCAATCCCCCAGTTAACGAGCGATGGGCCCGGTTAGAAATAAAACTTCAGCGCGAACTGAAGCTGCCTTTCGGTGTTGGCGGTGTTACTCACAGCGCCGAAATTCGGGTCGGCAACGGTATTATCCGGAATTCCGAAAACGGGGGTATTGGTAATATTGAATCCCTCGAACCGGAACTCCAGCTTCTTGGTTTCGGTGATCGGAAATTCACGGAAGATCGAAAGATCAAAGTTCTTGTTCCAGTCGGCACGAAGCGTATTGCGCCCCAGGTTGCCAAACGTGAAGGGATCCGGATTGACGAACGCCGCCGTATTGAACCACTCCTCGGGCGTCGGATTTGAAATGATGGGATTCCCCACCAGATTTGCCCGCTCGGACCCGCCCCCGATGTTCGCGATGTCGCCGCTGCTCCCGATGGTATAGGGCTGGCCGCTGGACAAAAATACAATTCCGTTAAGCTGCCAGCCTCCGAATAGCGCACTCGCCAGGCGGTTGCTCGAAGCCCACCGCCTGCCGCTTCCGAACGGAAGGTGATAGACCCAGCTTGCGGAGAAGACGTGCGTGAGGTCAAAGCCCGCCACGCTCCGATTATTCTGCCAATGGTTCGGGTCCTGAACCGAGCAATCACTGTAATATCCGTCGCAGCCGAAGTTCATCGCCTTGGACCAGGTGTACGAAATCAAATAAGTTAATCCCCGGCTGGTCTGCCGGTTTAAGGAGACTTGCAGCGCGTTGTAATTGCTCTTCCCCCAACTGCGTGTATAGGGCTGGACGGCGATGTAAGGGAACTGGGCGCGAGCCTGCGGATCACCCGGACCGGGCGTGAGCGCCACGTTCTGCGACAAAAACAGCGGCAAGCGGCTATCATGCGCGCCGACGTAATTTGCGGCCAGTACGGTGTTCAGCCCGAGCTGCCGCTGAAAGCCCACGTTCCACTGATCGGAGTATGCGGTTTTTGCCAACGGATCGACGCCTGGGATCACTTGATCCATCGGCGTCGATGAAGGCACGATGGGTCCATTTCCCTGGCTTAACGGATTCTCCGCCGTGACGTCGGGAATGGTCGTATTGAGCGGGCCCGCGCCTAACGCGCCCACGCTGGGCCAACTCAAAGCGTAAATCGCGCCCTCCTGCGTCACGCCCGCCCAGTTATCAAAAAACCTGCCAAAGGACGCTCGCAATGCTGTATTGGGCGTCAGCCGGTAAGCGACGCCGACGCGAGGCTGAACGTTGTCATAGGTGTTGCGCAGAAGATGACGAGTGGGGGAAACGAGCACGTGTTCGGGAAGCGTCCCGCCCGGAATGCACGGGGCGCCCACGGTCGCGGAGCAGGCGGGAGCGGCGGCCTGCAGCACATACGTGCCGTTATTCAGGTCAAAGTTGCCGACGGCGTCCGAGCGATCGGCCGCCGCCCCGGACGTAGGCAGAAGGGTGACATCATAACGCAAGCCCAGATTCAAAGTCAGCTTACTCGTAGCATGCCACTGATCCTGGAAATAGAATCCGTCCACCCGGCCGCCGCTATCGACAATCTTTTCGTTGCCCCGAAAGGCGCTCGCGGGAATCCCCAGCAGGAAAGAGGCCAGGGCGTCACCGCCATCCGATGTTTCGAGATTTGAGGTGTTGAAGGCGCAGAACGATTCCGAGCAGAGGCAGGCGACGGGATTGTCAAATCCATTGGTCGCCAGGTCCGCTCCCATCCGGAGCGTGTGGCGCCCGTAAATTTTAGAGAAGTCGGCTTTGTATTGATAAACGTTCGAGGCATGCAGCAGGTTGATTAATTCGCCGCCGCCAAGATATCCCTCGATCGACATGTTCGGAATCAAAGTGAGTCCGGGAAGGAAAAAATCACCGACGTAATTGGGTGAAAAGCCCACTTGCTGCACGAACTGTGCGGGATCAACGTTTTTGAACCTGCCAAACTGGTTGTACTGCATCGAATTGCGGCCGAACGTCACCTGCAAGAGTGCGCTGCCGCCAAAGGTGTGGGTCCAATTCGCCGCCGCGCTGTAGCTATGGAAAAATACGTCGCTCGAAAGGCCGGTGAAACCTCCGGACCCCGAAGATGGCTGGCTCAGGCCGGTATAACGCACAAAAAACCGGTCACCCGGCCTCAACTGCTCGTCAAAACGTATCGTCCCTTCATCCTGCCGGACCACGTTGGGCGTGGTGTCGCGCCCGTTAAAACCGGCCACTCCCGTATCAATCGGCCCGGGATAGAGCGTCTTCGCGAACAACACCATTCCCGGATCGAGGACATTTTGGGGAACCTGATTTCCCGGGAAAGGGTCGCGAAGAAACTGGCCAGGATTGGCGGGGTCCGGCCGGGTGCTGAAAGGGTTGTAGATTTGCGACTCAATGCCGCTCAAATCCCCCATCAGCTCCGCCTGAGTCGGCACCAGGTAGAGACTTTCAGAAGCAGTGTGATTGCGAAACCCTTCATAGGATGCAAAGAAGAAGGTTCGATTGCGCCCGTTGTATCCGGGGAGGATCACGGGCCCTCCGACCGCTGCGCCAAACTGATTCTGCTTGAGTGGCGTCCGGTCCGGGACAAAAAAGTTGCGGGCGTCCAACTTATCATTACGCAGGAATTCCCAAACGTCGCCGTGGAATTGGTTAGTTCCCGCCTTCGTCACGACGTTCACAATTCCGCCTAGGACGCCGCCAAATTGCGCCTCATCGTTATGCGATTGCGTCTTGAACTCCTGGATGTCATCCAGCACAGGCTGCACGGCGTAGGTGCTGGTAAACGAGGCGTTGTTATTGACGCCGTCCAGCAGGAAAAGGTTGCTGCGATTCGGCTGGCCATTCACGGAAGGAAAGGTGAACGAACCGATGGGCTGCGCGGGCCACCCGCTCGAGTTCTGGTCGGAACTGATGGGGCTGACTCCGGGAGAAAGGGTCAGAAGCTCCGTGAAATTTCTGCCGTTCAGCGGCATGTCATTGACTTGCTGGGAGCCAATGACGCTGCCAAGCTCCGCCGTCGAACTCTCAATGCGGCCGCCGAGGGCGGTCACCGTCACCGATTGCGTGGCGGAACCCACCGACAAGGTGAAGTCAAACGTCGCCGTCTGGTTGACGTAGAGGGTAAATTGCGTTTGCCGCGCGCTGATAAATCCCTTGCGGCTTACCTCGAGCGTATACTGCCCCGGCGGGACATCCAGGATGGTGTAGCCTCCGCTGCCATTGGTTCGGGAGGTTTGCCGGACCCCGGTGAGGGCGTTGATCAAGGTAACCTCCGCGCCCGGAATTACGGCGCCGCTCGAGTCTTTCACGGTTCCATTGATCGAGGCTGTGGCGGTACTGATCTGCGCCCGCGCGCGCCTCGAAAAACCCAGTGCAAACAGGGCTGTAATCAGAAACACAAGCGCGAAAGAGGAGAGTTTTCGGCTAAACGTCGGGCGCGTCATGATGCTCCTCCTGACAATTCAATTGAAAGCGAAACACAGCGGAGAGGCCGCCTGAGCCCTCGAAGCCGTCCCTTAACAGCTTCTTTATATTGGCTCAGCCATTACGAAATACGCTGCGATTATTGGTCAACAGGCCCGCGAATGTCAAGTACTTTTCCGGCGTATGATGCGAGCCTGGCAGTCCAGAAACCATTCAGGGCCTTCATGCATGCAATAGATAACGCTTGACATCGCGCGGCTCCGCTGACTACCATAGCAGCCGCTGAGAGTGGTTGAGCCAATTGAATTTACAGGGCGGTAGATTTGGGATTTCCAGTCAAGATTCATACTCTCCGGCTCGGGCATCTCGCCTATTGGACGCTGATTCTGGTGTGCCTCTGCCCTGGCTTGTGCGCGCAGAGCCAAGGATTGGTGGCCTGGTGGCGTTTTGATGAGGGTGCGGGCAAGTCCGCAATGGAAAGCGTTAGCCGCCATAAAGGTCCCATTCTCAATAACTTCAAGTGGGTGCAAGGAGTATCGGGGGGCGCGCTCAAGTTTGATGGTTTTACGACCGTTGTAACAGCAGCCCCGAAGGATGTTCCCCGTTTAAGCGGGCATTTCACCATCGAAGCTTGGGTTGCAATCCAGGCGTACCCGTGGAATTGGGTGGCCATTGTCGATCAGGAAAAGAATCATCGCTCGGGCTACTACTTCGGAATTGATTCCGGCGGACGGCTGGGTCTTCAACTCGATATCTGGGGAAATTGGCAGCAATGTGTTTCCCAGGAGCGCGTACCTCGCATGCGATGGGTTCACGTGGCCGGCGCCTACGACGAAACATCCGGAATCAGGCTCTACATCGACGGGAAACTCGCGGGCCAGCTTCCCGTAAGGGGAGCGATGACTCCCACCCGCAGCACGGGCCTTCGCATTGGCCGGAATTTCGTCAATCTTCCTCCCACGGGCCTCGTTCGTCCCAAGGTGAGCTTCCCTGCCCTGTATTCTCTGGATGGCATTCTTGATGAGGTGAAAATTTATGATCGGACGCTGAGCGCGAGCGAGATCGCGCAGGCTTACGTTGCAGGCAAGACGCACTCACCGCCGCCGCTCACGCCCCGGCATTGGCCAGTGCTTCCTTCGAATTCCAGCCAGTTTGGAGCCGTGTATACGAAGCTCAAGCTTTACCCCGAATGGGACGCCCTGTGGCGCAGCGGGCCGTATTCTGACGTCGTGGTACGGTTCAAAAATCTTCCGTTTCACTACGTTTTCTGGAGAGGCACAAACTTTGAGGAAAATCTCGTAACCGGAAACGGCATCTGGATGGGCGATCAAAGCTTCGAAAGCGGCACGCGGGATGGCTGCGCGGAACACATGTCCGATAAGAAGGCCCTTCACCAATACATCAGCGTCCTGGAAAATACCGATGCGCGCGTGGTACTCCACTGGCGGTATGGCCTGGTCGACGTTGAAGGCAACTTCTCGAACGTCGATCCTCTGACCGGCTGGGGCGATTGGGCGGACGAATACTTTTATATTTACCCGGACGGCGTCGCCGTGCGCTACGGGACGGTGCACGGCACGGCAGAGCACTACAGCTTTACGGAGCCCACCTTGCTTCTTGCTCCTGGAACGAAAGCCGAGGATTATATTTCACTTGACGCGGTCACCGCCGGCGACATGAAGGGGCACAGCCATACTTACTCCTGGAGCAAGGGGTTGCCGCCGTTTCCGTTTCCCGATCCCGCGGATGCCAACATTGCCTTGGTAAATCTTAAGTCCGTCTACAAGCCGTTTTATATTTACGTTCCGGGAACTCCGGTGGGCCCCTACGGATGGCCCCCGGAGCTTCGTGCTGAGTACTCGCACTTCCCCACCTGGAACCACTGGCCGGTGAATCAGGCGCCTTCCGATGGCCGCTTCGCCTTGTTTCCGGACCGCTATTCAAGCGCCGCGATCATGTCTCCCGATCCCGATAAAGTAATGATCAAAGGCCCCGGGCCCACCCAAAGCGTCTACTTTCTCTTCGGTCTCACGAAGCTGCCGATGAGCGCTCTCACAACTCTTGCGAAATCCTGGCTGCATCCGCCGGAGTTGAAGGTGACGGGATCAGGATTCGTCTCCAAAGGCTATGTGACCTCTGAGCGCGCTTATCTCCTGGTTCGGAATAGTTCGGAGAAGCATTCAGCACTGAATCTGGAATTTGAAGCAAGTGACCGGTCTCCAGTCATCAATCCTTCCTTTGTGATTCAAAACTGGGGCGAGCGGACCCCTGTCCTGAAAATCAATGGACGGACGACACCGCGGGGAAGGGATTTCCACTGGGGACTCGTCACTAGGCTGGAAGCCACGGATTTAGTCGTTTGGATCCGCCAGGAAGCCACGCAGCCGGAGAGAATCTCGCTTTCGGCGGCGAGTCACTAAAATAAGGATCGAAGAGGGGAGAACTTGATGAAAGCCGTGGTGCTTGAGGAAGCGGGCCGGCTTCGCGTGTCAAACGTGAAGGCTCCCGAAGTCTGGGGACAGGGTGAGGCAGTCATCCGAACCCGCCGGGTGGGGATTTGCGGTACAGATCTCCACGCCTTTCTCGGTAATCAGCCTTATTTCACCTATCCCCGAATCCTGGGTCACGAGCTGGGTGTCGAGATCATAAGAATCGGGGAAAACAGCGCCGGATTGAAGGAGGGCGACCGCTGCGCCGTTGAGCCTTACATCAATTGCGGCCATTGTATCGCCTGCCGTCAGGGGAAGAGCAATTGCTGCGCGAATCTGGAAGTGCTGGGCGTGCATCGCGATGGAGGAATGCAGGAACAGTTGGTGGTCCCGATCTCAAAATTGCACAAGTCAGACTCGCTTTCATTTGACCAGTTGGCATTGGCGGAAATGCTGGGTATTGGACTGCATGCCGTCGAGCGGGCATCTTTGCGGCCTGAGGATACTCTGCTCGTGATCGGCGCCGGACCGATCGGGCTTGCCGTCACCGAGTTTGTAAGGCTGACGGGCATGGAAGTCGCGGTCATGGAAATCAATGAAAAGCGGCTGGATTACTGCCGGAACACTCTGAGGGTCGCCCATTGCATTAGCGCCAGCGGTGACCCCTTGGCGCCGCTTCGTGATTTGCTGGGCGGCGAACTGCCCACCGTGGTATTTGACTGCACAGGTAATCCCCAATCCATGATGAACGCTTTTCATTACGTCGCCCCCGGCGGCAAGCTGATCTTCGTCGGCCTCGTTGCTGGCGATTTGACGTTCAACGATCCCTTCTTTCACAGCCGCGAAATGACGCTGTACAGCAGCCGCAACTCGACCGGCCAGGAATTCCATCGCATTCTCCGGCTGATGGAAAGCGGTGTGATTGACGTGGAAAGATGGATCACCCACCGCGTCCCCTATACGGCTGTTGCCGATCATCTTCCGCGTTGGATGAACAGCGATCACGAATTCAGGAAAGCGCTGGTTGAATGGTAGGTCGTAACTCTAGCGCCTGTTGCAAAACCCGTAGTGGCGGCTTTATGCCGCCATTCTGGTATTCGAAATACACACGATGGCGACGTAAAATCGCCGCTACAATGGCTCATTTCGATTTTGCAACAGGTTCTATCGCCATCCCTGTCTGTTAAAGAGACCAGGAGATATCCCTTATGAGCGCAGGGCTAGGCTTCGCGTTGGTAGTTCTGGCAGGCATCGCTACCGGAGTTTATTTTGTAGGGCTGAAATACGTCGAGCCGTGGACGTGGGAAAACATCTGGCTGCTCTATGCCGTGCTGGCTCTTATCGCCATGCCGGTCGCGCTCGGCTTTCTAACAGTGCCCCATCTGGTCGAAGTTCTCGGCGCGGCTCCTCCGAGTAACGTTTGGCACATTCTGCTTTACGGCCTGGGTTGGGGGATCGGCTCCGTGCTTTCCGGCCTGGGAGTTGCGCGAATGGGCATGGCGATCGGAGTCTCCGTCCTGATCGGCATCGACGCTGTCGTCGGAACGTTTGTGCCCATGCTCATCAACAGCCCGCAAAGCGTGTTCGAGCAGAAGGGTCTTATTGTGATCGCGGCCGTCATCACGCTGCTGGTAGGCGTCATCGTGATCGGCATCGCGGGCAAAAAACGCGAGCGCGACCAGGCGCTCTCGAAGAAGTCCATTCAGCAAGGAAGCTTTGCCGCGGGTCTCGCCATTTGTATTTTTTCCGGCATTTTCTCCGCCATGATGAATTTTGCGTTCGCCTTCAGCCAGCCTATCTCCCAGGCTGCTGTCAAGCTTGGGGCTACCGCGTCAAACGCCCTGAACGCTGTCTGGCTCATCACGCTGATCGGCGGGTTTATTCCGAATCTGATCTATACCGGGTATCTGCTCACCCGCAACCGGACGTGGAGAAACTACGGGCTTCCGAGAACCGGTTTTTTCTGGTTGGTGGGACTCGGCATGGCGGTGCTGTGGTTCGTTGGCCTGATCTTCTACGGCTGGGGCGCCGCCGGAATGGGGAGCCTGGGCGCCGTGATCGGCTGGCCGCTTTTCATGGCGATCCTGATCCTGGCGTCGACCGTGACGGGATTCCTTACCGGCGAGTGGAAAGGCGCGGGCGCGCGCGCCAAACAATTCATGGGAGTGGGGCTCGCCGTGCTGATCATCGCTTCTGCGCTGCTCGGAGTTGCCAATCAGTTCTAGCGAATGGCGTCCGGCAAATTCTGCAGCAGCCGGTCGCGATCTGCTGGTTTGGCGGAGGCTTTGATTTTCTTTTGTGCGGCGAGCGCCGCGCGAGCGCGCTGCGGCTGGCCGTCCTCGGTGTAAAGCTGCGCAAGCTCAGTATAAGCTTCTGAGTCATTCGGCTTCAGATCTATGGTGGTATTCAAATCCGCGATCGCTTCCCGCCGTGCTCCCTGGCTGGCCAGCACCTTCGCGCGCCAAAAGTAACCCTCGCTGTCTTTCGGATTCAGCTTCAAGGCATGATCTAACTCCTGCTTAGCCTCCGCAGGTTCTTTGCCCTCAAACAGCGCTACGCCGAGCTCTCGGTGGAATAACGCCTCATCAGGATTCAGGCTGAGCGCTTTTCGAAGCTCAGTCTGGGCAGCTTTGAAATCCTTCTCCTTCAGCTTAATGATGCCGAGCAAAAGATAGGCGGAGGCATATCGCGGCGAAAGTTGCAGCGCCTGGTGGCAGGATTTTTCGGCCTGCGGTAATCGCCCTAAAAAGTAGTAGCTCACTCCCATCCTGTAAGGGAAAACGGGCGTGCGCGGGTTCAGCGTTCGAGCTTTGGAAAGCGTAGCAAGAGCATCCGTGTAGCGGCCCCGAAGTTGCTGGAGCCACGCATAAGCCGCCAGATATTGCGGGTCGGCGGGAGACGCTTTGACGGCGGCCTTGAGGTCCGCCTCGGCGGCGTTCATATTTCCGGTAAGCGCCCGGGCCTTCCCCAACAAGAGCAGCTTTTCCGGGTTTGCCGAAGCTTCGGATGGCATATCTTTGAGCACCGCCAGGGCTTCCACCGGTTCGCCCGCAAGCAGACTGGCCTTGGCCAGGAGCAGCCGGACCTCGCCGTTTTCGGGCATCAGCTCATTAGCGTCCTCAAGTAAATTGCGGGCAGCCTGAATCTGCCCATGCTGAATACAGAGCGTGGCCAGGGTTACGGCGAGGCGAGCATTGTTGGGAACAGATTGCGTCGCATCGTTGACCGTCTTCATTGCGGACTTGGCGTCTCCGCCCTCAAACTGCGCGCTCGCCAAAGCCGCCCAGATGCGCGGATCATGCGGCGACTGCTGGTGCGCCTCCTCGAAATATGCCGTAGCCTTTCGTGGCTGACCCGATTCCAGAAGCGTCATCCCCAGAGCGTACCGTGCCGGAAGATAGTGCGGGTCGAGGTCAATCGCCCGTGCGAACTCAGGAATCGCCTCCTGTGATTGCCCCTGCTGGGCGTAGACCAGGCCGAGATTGTAATGGACGTTTGCGGACGAATTGCCTAACTGGATGGACTTCTTGAAGTCCGCGGCCGCTGCGTTCAGTTTTCCCGTACCCGCTTCCGACATTGCGAGGAAATTGAAATTGGCCGCTGAGGGATCGTGTTTCACCAATAATGAGAAAGCCTGCTGGGCCTTTGCAAAATCGTGGGCTTGAAGCGCACGGATTCCACGGTCGCGGATATCTTTGCGGGTCTGAGCAGTTCCCGCCAGCGGAAAGAAGAACAAAAGAAATCCTGCAAGGGCAAGGCTGAGGATGGTGCGCGGCAGTTTCTTTCGATCCATCGCTTCGTCAGTCTTCATCGCTGGGCGCGACTTGCGGCTTTGCCGCTTGCTGTGCGGAAGGGCTTTGCCCTTCCGGGAGCTCGCAACCGAAACAAACCTGTTCCGGCTGGGCGCGAAGGCTGAGCCTTCGCGCCCAGCCGGAACGAATACAAGCGCGCGTTTGCCCGGAACGCCAGAGGCGTTCCGTACAGCAAGCGGCGAAGCCGCCCTCTACACGGCAAATTTGGACCGCTGTGCTCAGGGAGCGCCGCTGCCACCATGGTTCGTAATTCTCAATCGGCGATGAAAACCCAGAGACTTAAGATAGCATTCTTTATGTTGTGAGATGAGTTATGAATAGGTAAACTTAGGGTGAATTTTTTGGCAGAACTAAGCGGCTTGCGGATGTATAATCTAACCGCAAGTCGAGCCTGACGGTTCGGACGTTAAATTAAATTTAATCAACGTAATACCGAGGACAGGATATTCAGGATGAGGAAGTTTCTGCTGTTTCCCCGCAGTTCCCCAACCAGAGCGACAACTGTAACTTATTGGTTCTGCATCTGCTTAATTGCGATCGCGCTGGGCGCTGTGGCCTGGCCGCCTGCGCAGCATGCGCTGGGCGAGCCTGGGGTTGATCCGGCGCAGCCCCACAAGGCTGCAGCAGCCTCCGCCGCCCGGTCGGTGACCTTCGACCATGACATCGCACCGATATTCAAATCTCATTGCGCGGCGTGCCACAGCGGCGCAAACGCCCAGGCAAAACTTCGTCTTGATTCCGAAGCCTCTATTTTGAAAGGCGGCGTCTCCGGGCGCACGATCATTCCCGGTGACAGTAAAGACAGCCTTCTTGTGAAGCGCGTGCTGGGGTTGACAGATGGACCCAGAATGCCGATGGGCGCGAGCCCGCTTGCAGCGAAAGACGTTAGCCTGATTCGAGCCTGGATTGACCACGGAAACTTTTCAGCGGCCGCGGTAAAGGCCAGTTCTTCTCAACCGGTAGTAAGCCCCGTGGCGTCGCACGAGTCAAGCGCCCAATCGCCCCTCTTTGCGACGAAAATCCGGCCTATTCTTGCATCCCGCTGCTATCAGTGCCACGGACCGAAGGTTCATCGGAATGGGCTGCGCCTGGATTCGCTGGCGGCGATCCTGAAGGGCAGTGACTACGGAAAGATCGTCACACCAGGCAATAGCGCTGATAGCCGCATCATCCAGCGGCTTACAGCGGCCGAGCGCCCGCAAATGCCTTATGGCGGTCCGCCGCTTTCGAAGGAACAGATTCAACTGATTCGCAAATGGATCGATGCGGGCGCCCCGGGGCCGGATTCTACAACGCCCGCCCCACCCTCCAGTCCGATTAAGCACTGGGCGTACATGAAGCCCGTCCGGCCGCCGCTGCCCACGGTGAAGGACGCGGCCTGGTGCCGGAATCCGATCGATTATTTCGTTTTGGCAAAGCTCGAAAAAGAAAACCTTAAGCCTTCGCCCGAAGCAGACAAACAGACGCTAATCCGGCGCGTTTACCTGGACCTGATCGGCTTGCCTCCTACGCCGCAGGAAGTCGATGCTTTCGTTGCCGATAAGAGCCCCAACGCTTACGAGAAGGTGGTGGACCACCTTTTAGCTTCTCCGCACTATGGCGAGCGCTGGGCACGCGAGTGGCTGGACCTTGCTCGCTACGCGGATACGAACGGGTATGAAAAAGATCAGCGCCGGACGGCGTGGGAATACCGCGACTGGGTGATCAAAGCGCTGAACCAGAATATGTCCTTCCGGGATTTCACCATCGAGCAGATTGCGGGCGACATGCTGCCGAACCCCACGAACTCGGATCTGATTGCCACGGGATTCAATCGCAACACGCTGCTGAACCAGGAAGGCGGCGTCGATCCGCAAGAATACTATTGGTATTCGCTGGTGGATCGCGTGAACACCACGGCGGCGGTGTGGATGGGTACAACGCTCGGCTGCGCGCAGTGCCACAACCACAAATTCGATCCCTTCACACAGAAGGATTTCTACAGTTTCCTGGCGTTTTTCGATAACAGCCAGTATACGATTGGCGGCCCTGAGAACGGCAAATATGCGGTCGAGCCGGATCTCGAGCTTCCCACGCCCGAACAGGCAGTGAAAAGCAAAGAATTTCGGGCGCAGATTGCGAAGCTTCAAGACGTGCTGAACAATTCGACGCCCGCGCTTGAAGCCGCGCAGACGAAGTGGGAAGCCCGGATGAAAAACGCGCATTCGGAATGGCCGGTGCTCAAGCCGGATCACTTCTCATCGGCCAAAGGCGCGACGCTTAAGCTGATGCCGGATCAATCGATTCTGGCCGGCGGCAAGAACCCCGATGCGGACAGTTACACGATTCAGGCGCGCACCCATCTCACCGGTATTACGGGTGTACGCATCGAAGTTCTGAATGATGCAAGCCTGCCTAATGGCGGACCGGGGCGCGATCCCGACGGTAACTTTTTCTTGAGCAATTTTGAGGTCACCGCATCGCCCGCCGGCAAAACCGGAGCCGCGCAAAAGGTAACGTTCAAGAGCGCTGCCGCCAATGACCAGCAATCGGGCTATAGCGCCGCAAATCTGGTCAGCAAAGAACCGGGGCTGAAGGGCTGGGCGATTGATTCAACGCCGTCGAAGGTCCCGCTGCCACGCCAGGCGGTGCTGACACCCGCGAAGCCGTTCGGATTTCCGGGCGGCACGCTGATCACTGTGACCCTGAAGCATCAAATGCGGCACGCCTCGCGCAATATCGGGCGCTTCCGGCTCTCCGTGACTTCGATTGCCGATCCCGAGGCGATTACAAAGCTTTCGGCGCGGATGTGGCCGGTGCTCGAAACCCCTGCGGACAAACGCACGCAGAAGGAAAAAGAAGAACTGGCGGCGGCATTCCGCTCGATCACTCCGCTGCTTCAGCCCACGCGGGATCAGATTGCGAAACTTCAGAAATCGCTCAAGAATCTCGACATCGTGACCGCGATGATCTTGCGCGAAAAGCCGGGGACGGGGCGGCCGTGGACTTACATCCGCGAGCGCGGAAGCTTTCTGAGCCTGGGCGATAAGGTTTATGCCAACGTCCCCTTTATTCTCAATCCCTTACCTGCCAATCAGACGCCCAGCCGGCTGGCACTCGCCCGCTGGCTCGTCGATGACAACAACCCGCTCACGGCTCGCGTGGTGGTGAACCGCTATTGGGGATCGATGTTCGGGCGCGGCATTGTGGGTACTCCGGAGGATTTCGGAACCCAGGGTGATCCGCCCACGCATCCCAAGCTGCTCGACTGGCTGGCCACGGAGTTCATGCGCGACGGATGGGACATGAAGGCCATCAAGCGGCTTATTGTCACGTCCGCGACTTACCGGCAATCGTCGCGCGTCACACCGGAACTGCTGGAGCGCGATCCTTATAACATGCTGCTCGCCCGCGGACCGCGGTTCCGCGTGGAAGCGGAGATGGTCCATGACATTGCCCTTTCCGCGAGCGGCTTGCTGAGTCAAAAGATCGGCGGCCCCAGTGTTTTCCCGTATCAACCGGATGGCATCTGGGATGTGCCCTACAGTTCGGACAAATGGATCATCAGCAAGGGCGAGGACGCCCACCGCCGCGCGATTTATACTTTCATGCGCCGCAGCGCTCCTTATCCGAGCCTCGTGGTGTTTGACGCGCCCAGCCGCGAATTTTGCACTGTCCGGCGCGTGCGCACCAATACGCCGTTGCAGGCCTTGACCACGTTGAATGACCCGTTCTTCTTCGACGCGGCGCGGGCCATGGCCCGGCGAATGGCGCACGAAGCCGGTCCTGGCGTCGCGGCCCGTATCCGTTACGGATTCCGGCTGTGCACTTCGCGGAGCCCCAGCCAGGCGGAGCTTGACCGCATCGTTTCTTTTTATAATCAAGAGCTTACGCACTATGAGAAAAATAATGCCGCCGCCTGTGAGGTGATCAAGGCAGATCCCCACACGGCCACGAACGCTCCCGAACAGGCCGCATGGACGATGGTCTCAAACATCCTGCTGAATCTGGACGAGACGATTTCAAAGGAGTAGCCCATGAAAGATATTCCGATCAACCCTATGGATGATCTCCTCCGGGCGGTAACCCGCCGCCACTTCTTCAAGCAGGCTGGTTTCGGTATTGGCGCTGCGGCGCTTACCGGCTTGCTGGGCCGGTTCGCCTACGCGGGAGAGCCGTTGGGGGCCGCGCCAAATCCGCTCGCGCCCAAGCCGCCAATGTTCGCGCCCAAAGCCAAGAGCATCATTTATCTCTTCATGGTGGGCGCGCCCTCGCAGGTGGACCTGCTCGACTACAAACCCAAGCTTCAACAGTATGACGGCCAGACCATTCCTAAAGATCTGCTGCACGGCGAGCGCTTAGCATTCATCAAGGGGGTGCCGAAGCTTCTGGGCTCGCCTTATGACTTCAAGAAATATGGCCAGTCCGGAGCGGAAATCTCCGAGCTTTTACCGCACCTGGGCGAAGTGGCCGATGATATCGCCATCGTCAAGTCCATTCACACAACTCAGTTTAACCATGCGCCGGCGCAAATCTTTATGAATACGGGATTCCAGATTATCGGGCGCCCGAGCATGGGGTCGTGGATGACCTACGGCCTGGGCAGCGAATGCGCGGATTTGCCCGGCTTCGTGGTGCTGATCTCCGGTGAAAACCAGCCGGACGGCGGCAAGGCGTGCTGGGGAAGCGGCTTTCTGCCGACGGTTTATCAGGGAGTGGAGTTCCGGTCACAAGGCGATCCGGTGCTTTTCCTGACCAACCCGAAAGGCGTGACGCCCGAAGTGAGGCGGCAGTCTCTTGATACCTTAAAGAGCCTGAATGACATGGAGTTGAAGAAAACCGGCGACCCGGAAATCCTGACCCGCATCAACTCCTACGAGATGGCGTACCGCATGCAGTCAAGCGTACCGGAGTTGACGGATATTTCGAAAGAGCCTGAGTCAATCCACCAGATGTACGGCACCGAGCCGGGCAAAAAGTCCTTTGCGAATAATTGCCTCCTGGCCCGGCGGTTGGTTGAGCGCGGCGTCCGGTTTGTACAACTGTACCACCGGGGCTGGGACACTCACGGCACGTCGAGCCACGACGACATTATCAACCGTCTGCCGAGCCTTTGCCGTGAGACAGACCAAGCCGCCGCGGCGCTGGTGAAAGATCTGAAGCAGAAGGGATTGCTTGATTCGACCCTCGTCGTCTGGGGCGGCGAATTCGGGCGCACGCCGATGAATGAAGCCCGGGACCATTCGAAGTTCCTTGGCCGTGACCATCATCCGCGCGCGTTCTGCTTCTGGCTTGCTGGTGGAGGAATCAAGCCAGGGCTCACGCTGGGCAGAACCGATGACTTAGGCTACAACACCGTGGAAGACCCGATCGAAGTTCATGACGTCCATGCGACCATTCTCTATCTGATGGGCATCGACCACACGAAGCTGACCTACCGCTTCCAAGGCCGCGACTTTCGCCTGACGGACGTTTACGGCAACGTCGTCAAGAAGCTTCTGGCATAGTCCTCGGCCCTCACCCGGCCTTCGGCCACCCTCTCCCGCGGGGAGAGGGCTGAGGAGTGAAGCGAGTAGCGGCTCTACGATGGCGAGAGGGCTGAAGATGAGGTGAGAGGTTGATTCCGGAAAGAAGCTGCCACTCAATCTAAAAAAAGCCCGGCACGTTCAGCACGACAACTGAAATCAGGATGATGATTAAGCCTGCCGCGAGAATCCGTCGGGTGAAAGTCGTCGTCTTTTCCCATTCCCCGCTCCAGAGACCAAACGCGTTTGACGATAAGATGCTCGACGCCATGAAGAGCGTGAAACCGATTGAGACGCCGTAGGTTCCGGCAAGCGTGGCGCCGATGCCGTATCCGAAAACTCCCGTCACCCAGAGCGCTGCCATCGCCAGCGAGAGCAGCGTATTTCGCGGCCAGCCTTCTCCCCGAAACAGTCCCCAAGTGTGATTTCGTGAGAGCAAATACGCGCAATAAATCAGGTTGGGAAGAAACCCCGCGCCGAAGACAATCGCCCAGACAGCATAAGTCGCGCTCAACGGGGTTGCGCCCAAATCCGTGGCGATCTTCGGCAAGCCATCGCTGAACGCGAACCCCAGGTTGAAGTTGGAAGCAAAGATGCCGGTGAAAAGGCAGATGACGAGGCCGCGCCGGAAGTTTGCCGGGGCCGCGCCCGGCTGAGGGCCGGAGGCTGTCAAATCTCGTTCCCGGAGCCGGCCCGCTTTGCCGTAAAAGAAGATTCCGACCAGAAGAACGGGGAGGCCCGCCAGCAGAAAAAGGCCGCGCGGCTGAAACATGTCGCCCGGATGAAGGACCAGCAAGGGAACCAGAGCGCCGGAAAGAGCGCCAAGACCTGAGACGACGGCGATGGCCACGGCCATCCCCACCGCGTCAATCCCGATCCCGAATGTTACCTGGGCGATTCCCCAGAGAAACCCGAAAATGGCGGGATACTCCAGGCTTGCTGGCGAAGCGCGCCGGTAGACCTGCGCAAGATGCGGCACAAACAGCGCCGCGAGTATCCAGGGCAGCACCAAAACCGCTGCGATTGAAAAGGCCAGCCACGTGTTTTCCCATTTCCATCCTCGGGTCAGCTTCATGGGCAGCGGAAATGCACCATTAAAGATGCCGCTGATCAAAATCACTCCCATGCCGAGCGAAAAGTGCTCACCCATTGTCACCTCGTGGTTTACGGCCTTATCGAAACAGGTAAGGAAATTCTACGACCCTGCGGACCAGCCCGCGTCCAGGGGCAAGATTGCGCCAGTGATCAGCCGCGACTCCGCGGACGCGAGAAAAAGAACCGCCGACGCCACATCTTCCACCGAACCCAATCCGCCCACAAGCCGCTGGCGCTCCCGGACATAGCGCATTACCTGGGGCTTGTGTTTGGACTTCGTGGTCAGCGGAGTCTCGATGAGTCCCGGGCAAACGGCATTCACGCGCACGCCATGGGGTGCGTAATAGATGGCCATCGCGCGGGTGAGGCTCACAATCGCGCCTTTGCTCGCGGCATAGGCGTGCGACGTGAACTGTGATGAGCCCGCAAGCGCCAGGATGGAAGATAAGTTGATCACGCGTCCGCCCCCGCCGCGCATCATCTCCGGGATTGCGTACCGGCAGCAGAGGAAAACGCTTTTCAGGTTAACACGGAGAACCTTATCCCAGGAGTCTTCGCGCGATTCCGTCACCGGTCCGTCGCCGTGGGCGCTCCCGCCGATTCCGGCATTGTTCACCAGCACATCGATCCGGCCATAGCGCCGGAGCGCCGCGGCCACGAGATTCCGGGCGATCTGCGGCTTCGAAACGTCCCCTGCCACAAACTCCGCGCGACCGCCCAGGGCCCGGACGGCTTCGAGCGCACCTGCTGCTGCCTCGGCTTTAAGATCGTTCAGAATCAGCCCGGCGCCTTCGCTGGCGAAACGTTCGGCAATACCTCGGCCAATCCCCTGGCCCGCGCCGGTGATGATGGCGGCCGTTCCTTCAAGTCGCATCGGTGACTTATTTCCCCGCCGCTGCCAGAGGCTTCGAAATTTCGTCCAGCAGATCCGGCTTGCCTTCGATGCGCACCAAGTGCGGATAGCGCTCGCCGCCATGGTAATCCAGGCTGTAGGTTTTGTAATAATCGTCGTTCAGCACCAGCAGCTTCAGCGGTTCCGAGCCGGTTTTGCCTGCTTCGAGCATGTCGCGGAGCACCGACGGCGTGAAGTTGCGGCCATTCACCGCCATCACGCGCATTCCCGCCGCGATGCCCGCTTTGTAAGCCGGTGAGTTCACAACACAATCGACGATATCCCCATCATCGCGCAGGAGGAGGCCGATGGAGTAGGCCGTATTGATCCTGTGACGAACGGATTCCGCCGCCTTCAGCATTTCGGGTTCCTGATCGTTGTAAGTGACTTTCCAGCCCGCCGCTTCGATTCCGGCCAGGGGAGGCTCAGGCGAAGTTGACTCAAGGAGCTTCCGGAAGAAGCCCGCCCAGTCGTACGGCGCGACCTGGTTCAAAGCGTTCACAAGATCATCAAACGTGTAGGTCTTCAGTTGCGGCCCCTGGTTGGGGCCCCCATAGAAGAGACGGCAAAAATCCTTCAGTGATTTCTGCCCGTGCGTCAGGCGGCGAATGGTGGTGTTCACATCAAGCCATACCAGGTCACCCTCCTGGTAATAATCCGTGCTGCGCCGCCAATTCGTCCACGCGTCGGGGGCAAAATAGAGAATCTGCGCGGCATCAGCCGTATCTTGCAGAGGACGCCACGTTCGGCCGGGTCGGCCGGGGCCGAGCTCGGCCGAGATCAAAGCCAGATGTTCGCGGTATTGTTTGGGCGTCCAGAGGCCGCAGCGCGCGGCAAGCAGATTGCCGAAATAATCGGTCAACCCTTCGTAGACCCAGAGCAGGTCCGTCTTCATCGACTCTTCGTAGTAGGGCGGACTCAGGTCAGCCGGCCTGCGGAACTTACCATTCCAGGAGTGAAAGAATTCGTGAGGCAGCAGGTCCGCCATCAGCTCGCGCCGGTTAGAGTCAATAAGCGATCTCTCCCAAACCCGGCTATCATCCGATTCGTGGTGTTCCAGTCCGAAATGCGCCACATGATCGCTGAGAGTGAGCAGGAAGTGGTAATCGCGATAGTGGCGCGTCTCAAAGAGCGCGCCGGTCTCGGCCACCAGGTTCGTATAATCCTTCTGAAGCTTGTCGCTGATGTTGAGCGCCGCTTCGCTATCGGCCGCGATATCCATTTCATGGTGAATTGGCTCGCCGGGCGGCGTCACGTTCACCACGCGAAGATAGCTCCCGGCAATCACCGGCGAATCCACGAGGCGGTTCAGCGAAACCGGTTTGAACTCAATTTCATCTCCCGATTGCTGCGCGATCGGCAGCGCGGTGCCAAACTTCCATCCTTCCGGCAACCGCAGAGTTGGCTGATAAGTAATCTGCTGCGCGCGCTCGCCCGCGGGATAGAGCAGGTTCTGATTCCAACTGATCACCACCAGCTTGTCCGTCGCCGAAGCGCCCGCGCTGAAGCCCGAAGTTTCCTGCGGCTCGATATAATCCAGGTCAGCATCCAACCGGATGACGCCTTCGGGAATCGTCAGATGCAAGGTAAACATATCCAGCAGGTCGCGCCGCCAGGGGATCGTTTTGCCGTTCGCCGTGAACTTGAGTCCAGTCAGGTTCAGGACAGGGCCGTCCGGAGCGTGCTCGCCGGGAATCCATTTGGGGTAATAGAGGGTGAGCGGGCCAGCATGGAC
This sequence comes from Terriglobia bacterium, assembly GCA_036278555.1. GTDB lineage: Bacteria > Acidobacteriota > Terriglobia > UBA7540 > UBA7540 > RH2-MAG17b. Next base: position 58 of record DASUKV010000302.1, on the reverse strand, counting down.
CGGCATCTCCATATGCGTGTGGATGATCTTCATGGGCGCTTGCGTAGCGTCCACCTGA
>DASUKV010000301.1:0-3926 GCA_036278555.1 Terriglobia bacterium | reverse complement strand
AGCGTCAGCTCGCGCGCGCCCTGCGCGGTGAGATTTTCCGCCTCGCGGATCACCGATTCAAACCGCCGCGAGCGGAAGCTTCCGCGCATTTGTGGGATCACGCAAAAAGAGCAGGTGTGATCGCAGCCCTCAGAAATCTTGATGTAAGCGGAATGCGACGGGGTGGAGAGAACGCGCGGGGTAAACTCATGATAAAGATAGGGTTCCGCGGCAGGTAAGAACTCGCGCCGGGTGTCTGAAAGCCGGCAGGCGTCGGCGATCTTCTCCACTTCATTCGTGCCGATCACGGCGTCAACTTCCGGCATTTCTTTGGCAATCTGGCGGCGGTAGCGCTCGACCAGGCAGCCCGCAACCACCAGTTTTTTCGCGGCCCCGGTTTTCTTATGCTCCGCCATTTCGAAGATGGTTGCGAGCGATTCCTGCTTGGCGGGCTCGATAAAGCTACAAGTGTTGACGACAATGACGTCGGCGCTCGATGCGTCGGAGGTTAGCTCATAGCCCTCGCGAGCCAGGACGCCCAGCATCACTTCGCTATCGACCAGATTTTTAGGACAGCCGAGGCTGACCAATCCCACTTTCGGCATCGTGTTGAGTTCTCCCGGATTTCCGGTAAGACAGGACCATAAAAAATTCTAGCATAACTCTCTGAAACCCGGAGGAAATCGGCTTCCGCGGGTGTTTCGCGGCTATTCCGCCGTGGGCAGGTGAACGTTCATGGATTGAAGTCCGACGCGACCGGGACCGGTGAAGCGGTTCCAGGAGATCTGGCCGGCGCTGGCAAGAAATCCCGTGGAGAGCCGCTGAAAGAGGCTTTCCATCCTTACGGTAGGTTCCTTGTAGACCCAGCCGCCCGGCTCAATGTCAATCTGCTCGCCCGGCGCGAGCGTAGCGTCAAACACGTTGCCATAGCCGTGCAGCCACAGAATACCGGCCGCCTGCGAACCGGCGAAGCGGTCCACAAAAAATCCAGTTCCGCCGAACAGGATATTGCTCACCCCTTTAATCCGCGAAAAGCCGTATTCCAGGCTTTCCGTGGCCGCCAGGAACTGATGCTCGCGAACGTCAAGCGATTGTCCTTGCGCCAGATGAATGGCGAAGACGTGTCCCGCTCCGTCGCGGCTGAAGGCGATGCGGCCGGGACCCCGCGCTTCCGTCAAAAAAACGGGCATGCCGGCCACCATGCGCTTAAACGCTCCCTGAATCGCCTTGACCCCAATTTGAACTTGCGGGTCTTTCCAAAGCAGCACGTGATGCTCAAAATAGACCGGCATGGCGTTGATCTCAATGCTGAGCGCGGGGACAAGCTCACCCTGGATGTGATACGTGACGCCCGCAAAGGACTCATCCCGAGCGGCAGTGGGCAGCAGAACAGGTACACTCATGGGGGGCTCCTCCTTGATGTTCCAGCGTCATCCGGACAGTGGTGAGGAGCGGTGGATGATCCGAACCCGGTCCTGGGATTCGAGATCATAAGCCGTACCCCGCCACTCAATTCGCCGGACAAAAGCCGCGAATACGAAATTAAAAATCATGACCCAGGGCACGAGCGGTGCGAACTTCCAATAGCACGCGCCGTAGCGCTGAAGCCTGGTCTCCTCTTCTGGAAACATTTCCCGTGCGGCGACGGTCCGGATCGCGCCCTTCGCCATCCCGAGGCCGAGAATCACCGCTAAAAATATCGCCGCCATGACGCGGTGGGAGGCGGGCATCGCGGGCACGAGAATCACGGCCAACCCCGTGAAGAAGGTCAGTGCATAGAGCCCGAAAGAGGCAAGCCCCAATTTCCAGAAGCGCGAAGCATAGACGCGGGTGATGATGATCTGGCGGTTGGTCCAACGGAGGAAGGCGCGAAAACCGCCGTCGTTCTCGGAGAGCACGAGGCAGCGCGGCTCAAAGCGAATGCTGCCGCCGCCGTCGCGTACGGCGCGCGTGATGGCGTAATCATCGCTCACCGTATGTTGCCAGTAGCGCTCAGCGACCTGAAGGCGGCGGAAATCCGCAGCCCGAATCGCCATCGACCCCCCCCAGGCGAAATTGTGTGGATGGTCCCCCATCATGGTTGCGATGGACGTGTCCCAGGCGGCGCGCAACCGCGAGGTGAAACTCGCGCCGGGCAAATACCACCGGAAGCCGGTGGTCATCGTCACCGGGGCGTCCGCAAGCGGCGCCACGAGGAATCGCAGCCAGTCTTTCGAAGGCCGCGCGTCAATATCCGCGAAGACCAGCACTTCACACTCAGGACCGGCAGCCGTGAGCCCGGCAAGAAGATTATTCACCTTTTCGCCGCGGCCTTCGCAAAAGTCCGCGATGATCAGGCTTGCCGCGCATCCGCTCGCCGCGGCGGTTTTCCGCTGGGACGCCAGCATTGCGGCCAACGGCTGGAAAGCGGCATCGTTTTCGGCGGCGACCACAAACAGCACTTGGTAACGAGGATAATCCTGTGCCGAAAAGCGCGCGGCGTTCTGTTCAAGGCTAGTGTCCCACCCTTTGCAGGGGATGATCACCGTGGCGAGGGGATGATAATCTCCCGGCGAGCGCTTCCGGCTCCTGCGCGCGAGGCTCAAAAACTGAAAGCCCTGGCGCAAAGACCCAACGCTTTGCACGACGAGAAGAATCGCCAGAACAAGAAACGCAATGGTGAGTGGATTCATGGCGCCGCGCGGTGCGGTGGCCGGAGTTCCGGCTCTCTGCGCGGGAAAGAGTGCTATTCGTCGACGCCGAGCAGGATGGAGGCCGCCAAAACGGTTGTCCACAGAGCGCGCTTGTCTCCAACCGCTGACTGCGTGATGTGCATGGTGCGGACAATGCGGTTTGAGATGCGGTAGATTTCCTTTTTTTCGTCCCAGCTTCGGTCGGAATCAAATTCAACGCCGAGGGTGGTGGCCAGCATCTCCGCAGCCAGCTCTTCCGCGTAGTCGCCCGCCACCTCTTCCGTCTCTCCGAAGGAGTGGTGTTCGGAAAGGTAGCCGAACATGTTGCGATCCGTAGGAATGGCCACCCCCACGGAGGCGGCAATCAGGCGATGCGGCTCGCGGGTGGAGTTTTCGCTCATTACGACGAACGTCACCGCGCCCGGCCGGATTTCCTTCATCCCTTCGCTGCGCGGGATCAGTTTGCAGCGCGGCGGAAAAATACTTGAAACCCTGACCAGATTGCAGGCGGCAATTCCCGCCGAGCGGAGCGCCAGTTCGAAGCTGGTCAGCTTCTCACGGTGTTTCCCCACGCCTTTGGTCAGAAACATCCTTTTCGGAACAAACATGCTCGCCTTTCGCCTGTTTTAGAGATTCGCGCCGTTCGAAACCAGGTGGATGCGTTTTATGAGGCTGCCAGCTTGGGATGAAGCGTCCGTTAGGGACAAAGCCTAAAAGTACAAAACTCGCGCCAAGGTGTCAACGAAAATTCCCGCAGCGGCCCGCTCTGGGAAAGCCGGAAACGCTCGACGGGCAAATTCTAATATTGGGGAAAGCCGTGGATTAGCCCGGGCTGCGAGTCTCTCGACAGCCGCCCGGCAAGCGCTTTATCTTGACAACCATAGTGCATGGCAGGTACTTCTAAATAGAAGCGCAAGCCGTTGGGAGGTCGTCTAACGGTAGGACTGCAGACTCTGGATCTGCGTATCGGGGTTCGAATCCCTGCCTCCCAGCCAGTTATTCTGAAGACCTTGTCGAATTTCTTCATCGGCAGCCGAAAGCGCGGGGGTTGCGGATTCCCTGCGGACCCATCCCGTCATCGAGGCGGTCTACCCACTCAATATTGCCCCCCCGGCACTAGATGGCCACAAGTATCTACGGTGGCTTGAATCGAGCTGTGCCCCATCTGTTCCTTTACGTACGCGAGGCGAGCACCCTGCTGGATCAGGAGACTTCCGAATGTGTGGCGAAGATCATGAAATCGAATCTTTCGTAGCCCGGCGCGCTCGACCAGAG
>DASUKV010000300.1:0-5582 GCA_036278555.1 Terriglobia bacterium | reverse complement strand
CGTTTAGCGCTGATCGAGAGCATCCTACGCGCGGAAGAGAGTTTGATCCGCGAGACTGCGTCTTGAATCAAACGCCGCTACAAAGGAGAACACATTGAGTGGACCACTTGAAGGAATACGCGTCGCGGACTTCAGCCAATTAGTTCAGGGACCGAGCGCTACGCAGATGCTCGGCGATATGGGCGCGGATGTGATCAAGATTGAACCGCGGGGCGGCGACTGGCAACGCAACTGGTCGATTCACGATAGCTACCTTAACGGAGAGAGTCTTTCCTTCCTCGCCTTCAACCGCGCCAAACGCAGCATCACGCTGAACCTAAAGGACCCGCGCGGGAAGGAGATCGCGCTGCGCATCATCAAGTCCAGCGACTTGCTCGTTGAAAATTTCCGGCCCGGCGTGATGGACCGGCTAGGATTGGGATACGAAGCGCTTTCACAGATTCACCCGGGGCTGATTTATTGCGCCAGTTGCGGATGGGGGCAGGATGGCCCTTATAAGCAGCGGCCTGGGCAGGACCTGCTAGCGCAATCGGTAGCGGGTGTTTTGATGCTCAACGGCTCTGCTCAGGACCCTCCGACGCCAACGGGTATTGGCATTGCGGATTTGACCGCGGCGCTCCACATCGTGATCGGTGTGCTGGCGGCGTTGTGCGAGCGGCAGAAAACGGGCCGGGGGCAAAGAATCGACGTGAACCTTCTCAACTCGATCATGAGCCTCGCCACTCAGGAATTGACTTTGTATCTCAATACCGGCCTGGAGCCGAAGCGCAGCGCTGCGGGCGTCGGGCATCCCGACGTGGGTGCGCCCATGGGCGTCTACAAAACAAAGGACGGTTATATTGCGGTGGCCATGATGCCCATCGGAAAGATCGCGGAGCTCGTAGGGATAGAAGGCTTTGAGGGAGACGATTCGCGGAACGTGATTGAAAACCGCGATGAGGTGAAGCGGCGGCTTGATCCCGGCTTTGCCAGCAAAACCACCGCGGAACTGATGGAGATTTTTATGGCTGCGGATATGTGGGCAGCTCCCGTGCACAGCTTTCCGGAAGTGGAGCAAGACGCGCAAGTGCGGCACAATCAGACCATCGTTAGCTTCGACCATCCTCGCGCCGGAAAATTCCGCACCGTCGGACCGCCCATCCAATTCAGCCGCACGCCGGGCAGCATCCGAAGGCCTCCGGGGCTCGGTGAGCATACCGATGAAATCCTCGCGGAACTAGGCTTCAGCAGTGAGGAGATTGCGGCGTTCCGCAAAGACAAAGTGGTGTAGTTCGAAGAAGGAGTTGGCCATGAAATTAGGAATTGGTTTCTACCGTCACATGCTGACGAAGGAAAATTTTCGGTTCGCCAAGCAGGCGGGCGCGACGCATGCTGTGGCGCATCTCACCGATTACTTTAAGGACGGGCCGCGCATCCCCGGTACCGACGCCAGCAAATCCTGGGGAGTCACTCAGAATCAGGACCGCCTTTGGACCTATGAAGAGATGGCAGACCTGAAGGCGGCGGTGAACGCGGAGGGATTGGAGTTGGCGGCGCTCGAGAATTTTGATCCTTCGCACTGGTATGACGTTCTTCTGGATGGCCCCCGCAAGCACGATCAGATGGAGAACCTGAAAACCATCATTCGGCGCATGGGAAAAGCGGGAATTCCGGTCATGGGCTACAACTTCAGCATCGCCGGCGTGTGGGGACACGTGGTGGGTCCGTTTGCGCGCGGGGGAGCCGAGACGGTCGGCTTCCTCGGCAAAGACGGCCCGCAGGAAACCGAAATCCCCAAGGGCCAGGTTTGGAACATGGTTTACGATCCGAATGCGCCCAAGGGGACGGTGGGGCAGGTGACATCCGAGCAGCTATGGCAGCGGCTGACGGATTTTCTCAAGGAAATGGTTCCGGTGGCGGAAGAGGCAGGCGTAAGGCTCGCCGCCCATCCCGATGATCCTCCCATGCCAACGCTGCGCGGCGCGGCACGGCTGGTGTACCAGCCTCGATTGTTTCAGCGGCTTCTCGATGTCGTTCCCAGTTATTACAATGCTATCGAATTTTGCCAGGGGACAACCGCCGAAATGACCGAGGGTGATGTCTACGAGACCATCGACCGGTTGACGAAACAGAAGGCCATCGCTTATGTGCATTTGCGCAACGTTCGCGGCAAGGTCCCGCACTACCACGAGGTTTTTATTGATGAGGGTGATGTGGATATGGTGCGGGCGCTGCGAATCTATCAACGCAACGGCTACGACGGAGTGATTATTCCCGACCATACGCCGCAGATGAGCTGCGCCGCTTCCTGGCACGCAGGGATGGCGCTGGCATTGGGCTACATCCGCGGAATCATTTCAGCCATTCAGTGATGGCCCGCCGCCGTAAGGAGGCGATCGTGATGCGCGCAAGAGTCCAAATTCTAGTGCTCCTACTGCTAACCGTCCTCTTCGGCGCTTGTGCCAGGGGCGATGCCGCGCCGCAAGTGGTGTGGCAGATCGGCAAGTTTAACCTTTCTTCGGCAGATCTCAACCAAAGCAGTCCCGGACCGCCGCTCTTCGGGTTCAGTTTTCCAAAAGGCAAAATCGTCTTCACGGCCGGCCAAAGCATCGCTCACAAGGACTGGCCCGCCTTCCAGCCGGGTTCCGCGAACGGCGCCGCGGGCGCGCATCCTTATCCGTATACCATCCGGTTCAACCTGGCGGGCGCGCCTCGAGGAACCTACACTTTGAAAATCGGAATGCTGGTTCAAACCAAGCGCCTTTCCATCCTGCAATTTGATCTGAATGGCCATCAGGGGCGAGCCTACCAGCGGCCGGAATGGATTGACGTGCCCGGCAAAAAGCATTGGAGGGATGTGGTCAGCGCGGAGCTTCCCAGCCGCTTTCTCAATTCCGGGACCAATCAGCTTGTGGTGACGGCGATTGACGAGCCTTCCGAGCGCGATGACGTGAGTAACCCGGGAATCGTCTATGATGCGTTAGAGCTGGACCAAGATGCCGCCCGGAAATCGAATCCATCCAAAATCACTGCCGAAGTGGTTCCGACTATTTTTTACAAGAACGAAGACGGAAAGCTGACAGAACTGTTGGATGTCTACGTTCATCAGAATTCGCCCTCGCGCCGGGGGCGCGTGATCTTGGCCATCCAAGGGCAAAACTTCACTCAGCCGCTCTCGCCGGCGCCGGAATTTGGAGAGCAGCGGGTTCGTCTGGCCGTGCCGGAGTTTTCTCCCGGCACGGAGGGTGAACTCACCGTAACCCTTCACAGCCGCTCGCAGCGTTTTCGGGAAATTCTGAGTCCCGCGAAAAAGTGGAACGTGCTGGTGGTCCCTCACATTCATCTGGACGTGGGTTTCACGGATTACCAAGCCAAAGTGGCGGAGATTCAAAGCCGCGTGCTCGACGAAGCGATGAGGATGATTCACCAGCATCCGGATTTCCGCTTCAGCCCGGACGGTTACTGGGTGTTTCAGCAATTTTTCGCGGGACGAAATGCGCATGATCGCCAGAGGCTCTTGCAGCTTATTGAGCAAAAAAAGATTTTCGTTCCCGCTCAATACGCCAATATTCTCACCGGTTTTCCGACGGTCGAGACTTTGATTCGTTCGCTTTACCCAAGCTTCCGGTTTGATAAAAAACATGGAGAGAACTTCGACTACGCCAACATCACCGACGTCCCGTCCTATTCCTGGTCCTACGCCTCAGTGCTGGCCGCGGCGGGGTTGAAGTATTTTCTGGCGGGGTGCGATCAAATCCGCGGACCGATTCTTTCCATGAGCCACCTGCAGGAGAAATCGCCATTCTGGTGGGAGGGGCCCGACGGGAAGAGAATTTTGATGTGGTACTCGAACGGCTATGGACAGATTGCCGACTTTTTCGGCTTGCCTCCACAGGTGGTAACGGGAGAGGACGCGCTGCCGAGATTCTTGCAGACGTATCCCGCGGCGGAGTACAAGCCCGATACCATGCTGCTGTTTGGGGCGCAGTATGAAAATTCTGACCTGTATCCGCAGGATGCCACACTTGCCGAACAGTGGGACAAAACGTACGCCTATCCGAAGCTCAACTACACCAACTTCGCGGACGCGATGGCGGTCATCGCGCGCGAAGCTGGAAATTCCATTCCCGTCGTCCGTGGCGATGGCGGACCCTACTGGGAGGACGGCATCGCGTCCGACGCCTACTATGCCGCGATGAATCGCGAAAGCGAACAGCGAGCGCTCTCGGCCGAGAGAATCTCTACCTTGAGTTCGCTCATAAATCCTCACGCGCAGACGACCAGCAGTTTACTCCGGCGAATGTGGCAGAATTTGCTCCTTTTTGATGAGCATACCTGGGGAGCTTTCGCCAGCATCACGGCGCCCCGGAGCGAGCAGAGCGTCCGGCAGTTGGCTGTTAAGGACGCATTCGCCACGAAGGCCCACCAGCAGGTTCAATACGTGCTGGACCGGAGCATGGCCGCGATCGCCGATGAAATTCATGAGCCCAGCGGCACGTGGATCGTCTTTAATCCCCTCAATTGGCAGCGGAGCGGGCTTGTGGAAATCGATCTTCCGAAAGGCTCCGGAATTACGGACCTCACGACTCACCAAGCTGTTGCCTACGAGGTCCTTTCGAGTAGCGGCTCGTACGAGCACATTCGATTTCTTGCCCAGGACGTGCCTGCGGTCGGCTACAAATGCTATTCCATCGGAAAGGCCAAGCCTCAGCCTCCGGCTCCCGCCAGCACACAGACCGTTCTCGAAAACGCCTACTATCGCGTAACGCTCGACCCCAAAACCGGCGCGGTGAAAAGCGTTTTTGACAAGGCTTTGCAGAAAGAATTGGTGGATTCCGGCGCCTATGACTTTGACCAGTATCTTTACGTCAGCGGCGGCGATAAGCCGGAACGGAATCGCCTGTTGAATTACGACAATAACTTCTCGGCGCCCCTTCCGAAGCTGACGGTGTACGGCGAAGGCGGCGGGCGGATTCTCTCCGTCGAGAAGGAGCCATTCGGCACGGTCGCACGGCTCGAAAGTTCGGATTTCAATACGCCGCGGATTGAAACAGAAGTCATTTTGTTCGACGGGCAGAAGAAGATTGAGTTTATCAATCACGTGCGCAAAACGGCGGTGGATAGCAAAGAGGGGGTTTACTTTGCTTTTCCTTTCACGATGGATCATCCCCAATTCCGTTATGAAATTCAGAATGGCTTCGTGGACCCCGCGCGCGACCAACTGCCCGGCACGGGGAAAGAATGGTTCTCCGTTCAGCACTGGATCGAAGCTCAGCAGGATGGGATCACGGCAGCCATTGTGCCGGTGGACGCTTCGCTCGTAACACTGGGGGACATCTGGCGAGGGAACTGGCCGCTCAAATTCGGCCAACGCCACGGAACGATTTTTTCCTACGTGATGAACAACTACTGGTGGACAAACTATCGCGCCGCGCAAGGCGGCGATTTCACGTTCCGCTACGTGTTGACCAGCGGGCGTGACCTCACCCCCGCCGCGCTCAGCCGCTTAGGGCGGTCCGAGATGACGCCGCTTGAGATCGATGACATTGTTTCGAATGACAAGGCGGTGAATACTCCCGAGCCGTTGAATGCGCCCCAGGGGA
>DASUKV010000299.1:0-4777 GCA_036278555.1 Terriglobia bacterium | reverse complement strand
TTTTTGATTTCGTGGGCGATCCGCTGGGCGACTTCGCGCCAAGCCGCGCTGCGTTGCGCTTGCACCATTTCCGTCAGGTCTTCGAGCACCATGATGAAGCCCACCGCCCCGTGCTGGGCCGAAATGGAAGAGAGCGTCAGCCCCACGGAGGCGCGGCGGCCGGCAACGCCCAGCGTCAGTTGGCGGTTCACCACGCCCTGGCGCTGGGCGCGGCGGAAAAGCCGGGAAATCTCCCGCGCTTCTTCCGGCGCAAAGAGGTCCTGAAGGCTGCGGCCGGACCGGGCGTCCTGCCGGGCGAACATGCGCTCCGCCGTGGCGTTCATTTGCGTAATTTCGCCTTGCGGGTTGAACGAGATCACACCCGTGGGCACGTTCGTGAGGATGGCCTCCATGGTGTTCCCGCGTTCTTCGAGCTTCCGGTTGGCTTGCTGCAGGTCGCCGGTGGCTTTCTCAATCGCCTGGCGGTTTTCCTGAAGCTGCCGGGTCATTTCGTTGAAAAGGCGGATGAGGCTTCCCAGCTCACCGTCAGCGGGCGTGGAGATCTGCCATCCGAGGTTGCCTTTTGAGACTTCGTGCGTGGCCTCGGCAAGGGCTTGCACCGGCACAGTGACCTGTTTTGAGAAAAACATCGCAAACCAGGTGGCGATAAAAAGAATCAGCAGTGTGAGAAGCAGAAGAATTAACAGATAGGTGCGCTTGAGGGCTTTCTTTTCGCGGCTGAGTTGGTCATATCGCGACGCCTCCTGCTGGATTTGGCTCGCCATTTGCTGGATGTTCAGCGGCAGTTCATGGACGCTGACCACGGTTCCAACGTTGTTCCCCAACCCGTCCTCGACGGGTTGGGCCGCGAGGAACATTTCTGAATCCGCCGCGCGCAGGCGGGCGGAAGCCCCGCTGAATGGAATATTTCCGGCGGCCAGAATCGGCAGCGCTTTCATGATTTCGGCCTGCGTAGGATCAGGAGCGCCGGCGCGGGCAATGACGCGGCCGGCGGGGTCAAAGCAAATCGCCGCCTCAAGGCCCAGGTCTCCAATCTGATGCTGCAGGATTTTTCTCAGCGCCGGGGCGTTCCTTTCCGCGAGGCGTTCTTCCAGCTTCATCATGGCCGCGAGGCGCTCGGAGCTGTTCCTGGCCGCTTGCTGAGATTGCAGCGAGAGTTGCTCGGTAATGGCACCGGCGTCGCGGCGCACGGTGTCAAACGGAATGCCGAACCACTTGTCAATGCTGCGGTTAATCAGGCCGTAGGCAAAAAGAAAGAGGAAACACACCGGGACCAGAGAAAGCCCCAGAAATGCGACCACCATTTTTGTCTTGAACCGCGACCCAAGCTGGTTCTGCCTGCGCTCGACGTAAAGCTTCAGCAGGATCCGCATGAGAATGAGCGCGAAAATCACGAAGGCGATAAAAACGAGCGCCGAAAACGCCACCAGCAGGAAAGTCTCAGTGGCGTTGCGAGGGTGAATAAAACTGAGGTTCAGCGAGGCCTGGCTCCAGCCCAGCAGGAACAGAATGGGGACAAGGATCAGAAGAAAGATCAGAAAGGCGCGATGGGTCTTTTGCGATTTTTCGTCCATGTAGAACCCTCACCCACCGCGAAGCGGTCCCCCCTCTCCCAGAGGGAGAGGGTTGTTATCTCTCTTTGCTACTCTCCTGGAGGGAGAGGGCTGATATCTCTCTTTGTTACCCTCTCGGGGAGGGAGAGGGCTGTTATCTGTTTTCTACCCTCCCCCGGAGCGCGAGAGCTGTTATCTCTATTTTCTTGCCCTCCCCCGTTGGGAGAGGGTGGCCGAAGGCCGGGTGAGGGCTAAACCGAGGTTTCGACTCTCCGTCATATTGTGATGCGAACTCGCGTCACGAACCAATAGGATTTGGGCACTGCCCTCCGGCTCTCTCGGACCCTGCAGACGCTTCCAGAGTGTCCCACATGGGTTAAAGTTATGCTGCCGACTTGACGATGTCAAGCTTTGGGGCGGTGCGCAGGCGTCCGTCAAGACCCTTCCTAACCAACCACCCTGGAGAGCTACTTTCCCGGAGAATTTCCGGGCGGAGCACAACTTTTGAGCACGCAAAGCATGGTGGCCAGGCTCGGAGAAGTCCTGTTAAAGGAAAACTGGATCTCCTCGCAGCAGCTTCAGCAGGCCCTCGATCACCAAAGGACTCAGGGCGGGAAGCTCGGACATGCGCTGGTCCACCTGGGCTTCCTGACCGATGAGCAGGTGGCCGAGGCGCTCGCGGCGCAGTACGGCGTGCCCTCCGTGAAGCTCAACGAATTTCCTATCGATCCCGCCATCGTGAAGCTCATCCCGATGGAAACCGCCCTCAAGCACCACGTGCTGCCCCTGGTGCGGACCGGATCCTCCCTCACCCTCGCCATCAGCGACCCGGCGAACGTGTTTGCCCTCGACGACGTGAAGTTCCTGACTGGCCTGAACGTCGAGCCCGTCCTTGCCGGCGAATCCGCAATCGACCAGGCCGTGAAGAGCCACTACGGATCGGTCGAGGACGTGGAGCGCCAGAAAGAGATTGACGATCTCGTCAGTTTCCTGGACGAGGGGTCTGCCGGCAGCGTCGAGTTGGACGAAGAAGGAGAAGACACGCTGAACCTGGCGGACATCGAAAAAGCCGCCGAAGAAGCGCCGGTGATCCGCCTGGTCAACTACATTCTGGCGGATTCCGTGAAGCGCGGGGCAAGCGACATTCACTTGGAGCCCTACGAAAAGGAATACCGCGTCCGCTACCGCATCGACGGCTTGCTCCAGACCGTGATGACGCCTCCCTTAAAGCTGCGGGACGCCATCATCAGCCGCGTCAAAATCATGGCGAAGCTGGACATCGCGGAAAAGCGCCTGCCGCAGGACGGACGCATCATGCTGAAGCTGATGCACCAGGGCAAGCGGAAGCAGTTGGATCTTCGTGTTTCCGTCCTCCCCACTCTGCACGGCGAAAAGATCGTGATGCGCTTGCTGGACAAGGAAAATCTCCGGCTGGATATGACGAAGCTCGGTTTTGAGCCGGAGTCGCTCGAAAAATTCCAGAAAGCCATCTTCAAGCCCTACGGCATGGTGCTCGTGACGGGCCCGACCGGCAGCGGGAAAACGAACACGCTCTATTCTTCGATCGCACAATTGAATAAGGAAGATACCAACATCATCACCGCCGAAGACCCGGTCGAGTTCCAGTTGCCTGGGATCAATCAGGTGCAAATGAAAGAGCAGATCGGCCTGAACTTCGCGGCGGCCTTGCGGTCTTTTCTGCGCCAGGACCCCAACATCATCCTCGTGGGCGAAATCCGCGACTTCGAGACGGCGGAAATCGCCATCAAAGCGGCGCTCACCGGCCACCTGGTGCTTTCGACGCTCCATACCAACGACGCCCCCTCAACGATTTCCCGCCTCATGAATATGGGCATTGAGCCCTTCCTGGTGGCGACTTCAGTGCACCTGATCTGCGCTCAGCGGCTGGTGCGGCGTATTTGTACAAACTGCAAAGTTCCCGATCCGGCTTCCCCCCAGGTTCTGATGGACGCCGGATATACCGCGGAAGAAGCGAAGGTCGTGATTCCTTCAAAAGGCAAAGGCTGTAACACGTGTGGCGGGCGGGGGTATAAGGGCCGCGTCGGACTCTACGAAGTGATGGAGACCACCGATGAAATCCGCGAGTTGATTCTGGCGGGCGCTTCGGGGCTTGAATTAAAGCGCAAGGCGGTTGAGCAGCAAATGATTACCTTGCGACGCAGCGGACTGATCAAAGTGAAGGCGGGGCAAACGACCATCGAGGAAGTGATTCGTGAGACGGTGCTTTAGCGCCGGCCGCGGCACGGGCCGCGAGAACTTTGGGAAGGAAAAGAAAAATACATGCCATTGCCCGCCCTCAGTGATCTGCTGAAAAAGCTGGTGGAAATGGGCGGATCGGATCTGCACATTACCACTAATTCTCCTCCGCGTATCCGGGTGAATGGAGAACTGCGGCCGTTAGAAGATCTTCCGGTCCTGGGTCCCGCGGAAACCAAACAATTGGCGTACAGTGTCCTCACGGAATCCCAGAAGCACCGTTTTGAGGAAACGCTGGAGCTTGATTTCTCCTTTGGCATCCGCGAGCTGGCCCGCTTTCGCGGCAATTTATTCAACCAGCGCGGGTCCACCGCGGCCGTCTTCCGGGTGATTCCCTTTGAAATCAAATCGTTCGAGGAACTTGGTCTGCCGCCGGTGCTTCGCAAATTGTGCCAGAAGCCGCGCGGTCTGGTGCTGGTGACCGGCCCAACCGGCAGCGGGAAATCGACGACATTGGCAACCATGCTGGACCTCATCAACAACAGCCGGCATGAGCACATGGTGACGATTGAGGACCCGATTGAGTTCCTCCATGCGCACAAGCGGTGCCTCGTCAATCAGCGTGAGGTGCACTCGGATACGCACTCCTTCGGCAGCGCTCTCCGCGCCGCCCTCCGCGAGGATCCGGACGTCGTGTTGATCGGTGAAATGCGCGACCTTGAGACGATTGAGGCTGCGCTGCGCATCGCGGAAACCGGCCATTTGACCTTCGGGACGCTACACACAAACTCGGCAGCCTCAACCATCAACCGCGTCATTGATGTTTTCCCGTCCCACCAGCAGTCCCAGGTGCGGGCGCAGCTTTCTCTGGTGCTGGAAGGGATTCTATGCCAGGCGCTTCTTCCGCGAACCGACGGCAAAGGGCGGGCGATGGCCATGGAAATCATGATTCCCAATCCCGCCATCCGTAACCTGATTCGCGAAGATAAAGTTCACCAGATTTATTC
>DASUKV010000298.1:0-4991 GCA_036278555.1 Terriglobia bacterium | reverse complement strand
AGCTCCGGAAAAGGAAGAACGTGCTGGAAGCTCTCTTCGCTCACACGAATGTCCCAGACATCGCTTTTGCCCAGGTGCAGGCCCAGCGCATCCGGCCGCACAACGGCGCATACTCCCACGTCGCCATTGCCTAAAAGCATTCCTTCAAAAAAGCTCGGGCCAGGAACATCACGAATGATCGGGTGTTTCCTGGCGATTTCCTCCGCGCGCAAAGCGCTGGTTTGTTCCGCACCAACCCCCGGCTTTGGAATGAGTCCTGCGGCAGTAACAGCCGCCGAAGTCTGCAAAAATTTTCTTCGTGTGGTTTTCATTGTGAAATCGTCCTTTTGACTGAGCGTGACGGCGCATCCAAATCCTAATGATTTGGGCTATCCACGTAAACAGGAAAGTTTGGGGGAGTTGCAGTATTCCCAGCTTCAGACGCCGCCCGCTTTGTGACCGCAGAAGTCATCTGCGTGGACGGCGGCTTTATGGCGCTCGGGATCGGAAGGTAAGACAGGCTATTCCACGGTGACGCTTTTGGCAAGGTTCCGGGGCTTATCCACATCGCAGCCGCGCAGCACGGCGCAATGGTATGCAAAAAGCTGAAGCGGAACCACCGTCAGGAGCGGCATCAGAATGCTGTGGTTGCGCGGCACTTCAATGACGTGATCCACCATCGGCCGAAGCCTGGCATTGCCTTTGGTTGTGACGGCGATGATCGGGCCTTCGCGCGCGCGGATTTCCTGAATGTTTGAGACGAGCTTGTCATAGGAGCTGTCTTCCGGGGCAAGCGCCAAAGTGGGAAACGACGGATCGATCAGCGCAATAGGCCCGTGCTTCATCTCGCCCGCCGCGTACCCTTCCGCGTGAATATAGGAGATCTCCTTCAGCTTCAGCGCGCCTTCGAGCGCGATCGGGTATTGATATTTGCGGCCAATATAAAGAAAGTGTGTTGCCCCGCAGTATTTCGCCGCTAGCTCGCGGACACGGTCGGACTCGCCCAGGATTTCGCGGATCTGGTCCGGCACTTCTTCAAGTCCGCGCAGCAAGTTTTCACCTTCCTCGTACGAAAGATCGCGGCTTCTTCCGGCGAGTAACGCAATCAACACGAGAATGGTGAGTTGGGAGATGAAGGATTTGGTCGATGCGACGCCCACTTCCATTCCGGCGTGCGAGTAGACTCCGGCATGCGTTTCGCGCGCGATGGTCGAGCCCACCACGTTGACGAGGCCCAGCACCAGGGCGCCCTTGCGCTTGGCTTCACGGAGCGCCGCCAGCGTATCCGCCGTTTCGCCGGACTGGCTGATGGCTAGCACCACGGTATTCTGGCGAATGTTGAGCTTCCGGTAGCGGAATTCCGATGCCAGCTCCGTTTCAACCGTAAGATCGGTGAGCGTCTCAAACACATAACGCGCGAAAAGGCCCGCGTAGTAGGAAGTTCCGCAGCTTACGATGATCAGGTGCCGCGCTTTTTCCAGGCGGTCCATCACGGACTCGAGACCGCCCAGCTTGGCAACGCCCTCGGAATGATTCAGACGCCCGCGCAGCGCATTCTCGACCGCCTCCGGCTGCTCGAAAATTTCCTTCAGCATGAAGTGCGGATATTCACCGCGGTCCATCGCCTCAAGACTGGTCTCGAGCGCCTGGGCGGGCCGGCTGATGGAGCGATTATCCAGCGTCTTAATTCGGAAGCGGCCGGGTTCGAGCCTCGCTACTTCGTTATCCTCCAGGTAGACCACCTGATCCGTGTGCTGGGCCAGCGCCGAGACATCCGACGCGGCGAGCGATTCGCCTTGGCCGATTCCGAGCACGATGGGGCTGCCGCGCCGCGCCACGATAATCTCTTCGGGCCGGTCACAATGAACCACCGCTACGCCGTAAGTCCCCTGGACATCCTGCAAGGCTTGCTGAACCGCCGCTTCAAGATCGCCCTGATAGAAACTCTCGACGAGGTGGGTTAACACTTCCGTGTCGGTTTCCGTCGAAAAAGCGTGGCCTGAGGCGGAGAGCAATTTCTTGAGGCGCTGATAATTCTCAATAATGCCGTTGTGAACCAGAAAAATGCGTTTTGAGCAGTCGACGTGCGGATGAGCGTTGATCTCGGTGGGCTTGCCGTGAGTGGCCCAGCGCGTATGCGCAATGCCGGTGACCCCTTCCGGAGAGTCTCTTTCGATGCGCATCTCAAGCTGGGAGACTTTGCCGACGGTTTTCGCCAGGTAGGGCGTCGAATTGAGGATGGCGATACCGCTCGAATCGTAGCCCCGGTATTCCAGGCGCTTGAGCCCCTCAAGTAAAATGCCTCGCGCCGTCTGGTGGCCGACATATGCGACGATCCCGCACATAGCTTATGATGAGGTTACAGGGCGAAATGCGCCGGGGTCAAGCGGTGATGATCGTGCTGTGTTTGGAGCATGCGATGATCGATTCCGCCGCTACTACTTCAAGTTCGTCTCGTATCAGGGCATGGCTTCAGCGGTACCCTGATACGAGGCAGACCCAAAGGCGACGCATTTTGGCAACGCAGCACAGGCTGCCTGCCACCCCGCCGTCTTGGCGGCGTGGTACCCGTCGACGGATGCTTAGCAGTGCCAGAAAGCACTATCGGCAGTTTTTCCATATGCCCCGTAGCCCCCCGAAAAAATCTGGCAACCTTTCCAATTCCAACTGCGTCTATAGGAGTAACCAACACTTATGACTACCTGGGGAAGCGGGTAGGTTGAGGGTAACTTCACTAACCGCTTCCTCCTTCCTCCTGAATTTCTCAAATATCTCACATTGTGATCCATGCGCCGCCCCAGAGCCGGATCAGCCGGAAACTGTCACCTGCGTCTCTTCAGGCTCATAGCCCAGGATGGGAGCGAGCCAGCGTTCGACGGTCCGCAGGTCCATGTCTTTACGGCGCTGATAGTCGAGCACCTGGTCGCGGTCAATCTTGCCGACGGCGAAGTAGCGGGATTCCGGATGGGAAAAATAGAGCCCGCACACTGCCGCGGCGGGATACATGGCGAAGCTTTCCGTAAGCTGGATACCTGTGGCTTCTTCCGCCTGCAGCAAATCGAACAGCAGGCGCTTTTCTGTGTGGTCCGGGCAGGCGGGATAGCCCGGCGCTGGCCGGATGCCGCGATATCGCTCGTGGATCAGATCATCGGGGCTCAAATTTTCGTTCTGCCCGTAGCCCCAGCCGTCGCGGGCGCGCTTATGCAGCATCTCTGCCAGCGCCTCGGCCAGCCGGTCTGCGAGAGCTTTCGTCATAATGGCGTTGTAATCGTCGTGGTCCTTCTCAAATTCCGCGATGACGGCCTCAATGCCAAGGCCAGCGGTTACGGCAAAGGCGCCGAGATAATCGGCCAAGCCCGTCTCCTTGGGCGCGACGAAGTCCGCGAGCGCGTAGTTATAATGCCCGGAAGCTTTTTCCATCTGCTGGCGCAGCGTATGGAAGGCGGCCAGCACGGTTCCGCGCGATTCGTCCGTGTACACTTCGATGTCATCCCCCACGCTATTCGCCGGGAAGAAGCCCATCACCGCGCGCGCGGTCAGCAGTTTCTCCTTCACGATCCTCTCAAGGAGCGCCTGGGCGTCGTCAAAAAGCTCCCTTGCCTTGCTGCCAACGTCCGCAGCGTCAAAAATCTTGGGATAAGTCCCGCGCAGTTCCCAGGCATGAAAGAAGGGGCTCCAGTCAACATAGGGAACAATTTCTTCAAGCGGTACAGGATCAAACACCCGCGCGCCCAGGAATGAAGGCGCTGGAATCGAAGCTGCCGTCCAGTCAAAGGGCGGTCGATTCCGCCGCGCCTCTTCCAGGCTCAGCAGCTTCTGAACCTGGGGGCGATGCGCTTGCCTGATTTTCTCCTGTTCTTTCCGGATCCCTTCAACGAAGGCAGGACGCAGGCCGGGGCTTTTCAGCGCGCCCACCACGCCCACGGCTCGCGAAGCGTCCGCCACGTGAACCACCGGCTGGCCGTAACCCGGAGCGATTTTCACCGCCGTATGAAGCTTGCTTGTGGTCGCGCCGCCAATCAGCAAGGGAACCGTGAAGCCCTGGCGCTCCATCTCCTTGGCCACGTGGATCATTTCATCGAGCGAGGGCGTAATCAGCCCGCTCAAGCCGATCATGTCCGCCTTCACTTCGCGGGCTGTCTGCAGAATTTTTTCGCTAGGCGTCATCACGCCGAGGTCAATCACCTCGTAGTTGTTACACCCGAGCACGACGCCTACGATATTCTTGCCGATATCGTGCACGTCGCCCTTGACGGTGGCCATCACGATGCGTGCTTCCGCTTGCCGTCCGCCGGAAGCTTGATTTTCCGCCTCCATAAAGGGAAGCAGATAAGCCACGGCCTTCTTCATCACGCGGGCGCTCTTCACCACTTGCGGCAGAAACATTTTGCCCGCGCCAAAAAGATCGCCCACCACGTTCATACCGTCCATCAATGGGCCCTCGATCACGTGCAAAGGCTTCTCATATTTCTGGCGGGCCTCTTCGGTATCCGACTCCACGTAATCGACAATCCCCTTAATGAGCGCGTGCTTCAACCTTTCCTCGACCGGGCCGGCGCGCCACTCTTCTTCCTGCTGCTTTTCCTTTCCGCCTTGCTTCACGCTGTCCGCAAAAGCCAACAAGCGCTCCGTCGCGTCGGGCCGGCGGTTGAGCAGCACGTCTTCGACCAACTCCAGCACGTCTTTCGGAATCTCTTCGTAGATGGCAAGCTGCCCGGCGTTGACAATACCCATGTCCATTCCCGCACGGATGGCATGATAAAGGAACGCCGAATGCATCGCTTCGCGGACCACGTTGTTGCCTCGGAACGAGAACGAAATGTTGCTCACTCCGCCGCTCACCTTACAATGGAGCAACTTGGCTTTAATCCGGCGCGTGCCTTCGATAAAGTCCACGGCATAATTGTTGTGCTCTTCCATGCCGGTCGCGACGGTGAAAATATTGGGGTCGAAGATGATGTCCTGCGGTGGGACGCCAACCTCTTCGGTCAGGACCTTGTAAGCGCGCGCGC
>DASUKV010000297.1:0-11085 GCA_036278555.1 Terriglobia bacterium | reverse complement strand
CGCAAACGTCTTCGTCGAAGCGACGGCAATTTCAGGTCCCGCGTGCGTATAAATTGCGCCGTTCGCTTCGCGCGGCGCGACGCTGCCCAGCACGTTGCAAATCGCCAGCGTTTTTGACCCCTTGGCCTGCGCCTCGCGCTGGCCGGCAATAGTATCCGCCGTTTCGCCGGACTGTGAGACGACCACCGTCAACGTATGAGGGTCGATAATCGGGTCACGGTAGCGGAATTCCGACGCGTAATCCACTTCCACGGGCACGCGTGCCAGCCGCTCGATCATCGCCCGTCCAGCCAGCGCCGCGTGACGGGAAGTGCCGGCCGCAACGATTTTCACTTCCCGGAAACTCCGGAACTCGTCTTCGGAGATCTCCATTTCATCCAGAAACACTTGGCCGGTTTCAGGCGAAATCCGGCCCAGCATCGTGTCGCGCACGGCACGCGGCTGTTCGTAAATCTCCTTCAACATGAAGTGTTTGAAGCCGCCCTTTTCCGCCAGGATCGGGTCCCAGGTGATGTGCTGCACCCGGCGCGAGACGGGATGGCCTTCGAAATCCGTCAGCTTGACACCGTTCGGCGTCAGCACGGCCATGTTGCCATCGGCCATAAAGAAAAGGTCGCGGGTGTGATACACAATGGCCGGAACATCGCTCGCCACGAAGTATTCATCCTTGCCGAGCCCGATCACCGCCGGGGGGCCCTGGCGCACCGCGATAATTTTGTTCAGATCCTTGGTGGAGATGATGGCGAGCGCGAAAGCGCCCTTCAAGCGGCGAACCGCAGAGCGGACCGCCTCCTCAATATCCGGAGTTTTAGCCCCGGCCGCCCCTGGCGCAGCGGAAGAAGGGTTCAAGTACTTTTCGACTAAATGGGCGATGATCTCGGTATCCGTCTCGGTGATGATCTTGTGATTTTCGCCCTCGAGTTCCCGCTTCAACTCTTCGTAATTTTCAATGATGCCGTTGTGGACCACGACCACCGTGCCATGGCAGTCGCGCAAGGGATGCGCATTCTCCTCGGTGGGAGCTCCGTGCGTCGCCCAGCGCGTATGCCCGATGCCGTAGGAGCCATCCATCGGATTTAGACGGATCACTTCTTCCAGATTGCGCAGCTTGCCCGTGGCGCGGCGAATGGCGAGCTCGCCATCCTTAATGACCGCAACGCCCGCTGAGTCATAGCCTCTGTACTGCAACCGGTGTAAGCCTTCAAGCAGGACAGGGACGACGCGCTTGCTGCCGATGTAGCCGATGATTCCAGACATGGGATAACTCCCGATTATAACAGACCGGCTCGCACGCGATTGCCATGCGAGC
Source organism: Terriglobia bacterium (assembly GCA_036278555.1). GTDB lineage: Bacteria > Acidobacteriota > Terriglobia > UBA7540 > UBA7540 > RH2-MAG17b. The sequence continues at coordinate 9,776 of DASUKV010000297.1, read as the reverse complement.
CATCGCGTCTTCGGTGCTACGATTCTCTATGAATCAAAACCGTCTGGAAGGAAAGGAACGGGAAAACGTACCGGCAGAAAACCAAAGCGGAGGGATGACGGGAATTTGGATGCTTGCCAGCCAGAGAGGACCGTCGTATCAGGCTCGCAGGGAGCTATCCGAACTCTTCCGGCAGCGGCATAATAGCTTCCGCATTTCCGGTCTCGAGCGAACGGTGAATGGCTTCGAGCGCTGCCGTCACCTGCCGGCCATCGATCGCCGTCACGCGAGGTGGAGTGTTCTCACGAATCGCGAAGAGAAAATCTTCCAGGCAGGAAGGAAACGCCCCGCGCATGCGTCCGTAAATTTCCGCGGCGAGAAATCCTTTGGGGTAAGAAAACTTCTCATTGGTGCTGACTTCGATGGATTCGCATTTCCGGTCCATATGCAGGTGGCCCGCGGAGCCGATCACTTCCATAAAGGAATCGACGATAGACGGGAAAGTGTTGGGGTAAACCCACGCGGATTCAAAGGTGACAAACGCCCCGGAGGCAAATTTCACCTGCGCCTGGATCACGTCGTAGGTGGGAATACCGCGAGCGGCGAGCGCCTCTTTCCGGCCCAGCGCCCGCGCCTCCACCGGCTCCGATTCCAGCCACCAGCGCATGAGATCAATATCGTGCGAGGAAAGAAACCATGCACAAGTGGTTTCGCCCGCCCATGAAATGTAATCGGTCGCTACGTGAATCGTGTCGTTCTTGCGCGCATAACCCGCCAGAGGAACGCCAATCTGCCCGGATTGAATGGTTTGCTTCGCCTGTGCGTAGGGTGAAAGCCAGCGATGATTGAATGAAACCTGAACGAATTTTCCGGCCCGCTGCGAAATACGAATCAGTTCGTCGGCTTCGCGGACGCTGGTCGTGAACGGTTTTTCCACAAGGATATGCCTGCCGGATTCCAACGCGGCGTGCGCCGGCTCAAAATGATGGCGATCCGGCGTCGCTACGACCACCGCGTCCAGGTCTTTCCGCTCGAGCATCTTTCGGTAATCCAGGTAACCGTCCTGCACGCCGTAGCGCGAGCAGATCTCATCCACCTGTTCCTGTCGCAGCGAGCAAACGGCCACAACCTCCGCGAGCGGATGCGCGGAATAGATCTTCGCGTAGAGATTTCCCATGATTCCAAGACCGATGATACCTAAACGGACGCGATCCATAATTCCTCCTGGCGGGAACAATCACCCATGATTGACGCACAATCCCTTCCTCACTTTTCATCAAGCAGCGCTCTGAAGTTCTCCCGCAAAATCAACTCTTTGTCCTGATCCGAAATCCTGGACGTAAGCACCCTTCCTAAAGAAACCGAAGCTTCGAGGTAGGGCATGTCGGAGCCGAAAAGTATTCGCTCCGCCCCGAGACGGGAGACCGCAAGCTCAATCACCGTGCGATGGCTCTGCGATCCTGAGATGTCCAGGAAGGTGTTTGGAGCGGTTTCCGCCACTTGCATGGCCTGTTGATACCCGCGCCAGGTCACACCCGCATGACCGAGGAGAATCCGGGCCTGGGTAAACTCCCGAGCCATCGGGCCCAATTGAAGCGGCCCGCAATTCAGGTCGGAATCCCACGTGTGCACCAGGACGATGGCCCGCGTCTGATTGGCATAGTCCCAGACGGGCCGGTAATGAGGACCATCCAAGGGATATTTGTGCAATTCCGGGTGAAGCTTGATGAGGGGCGGAGCATGGAAACCCGCCCAACGTTCCAATTCGGCGAGCGCCTCGCCCGGAGGATTAGGATTCACGGTGATGTAGCCGCGGAAGCGTTGGGGGTATCGCTTCAGGACTTCCGCCACTTCCGTATTTCCACGCGGGCAGTCGTTATAGCAGGCGAGGGTTGAAGTGATCGCCAGAACTTCGATATTCAACAGGTCCATCACCTCGATCATTTCTTCCGGCCTGTATTTATAGGCCGGGAAATCCGGATGGATTCCTAGGTGGCCGTGGCAATCGAAGATGGGAATCGGCGATTTCATTGGATGGTTCTGCTGAGGAGCTTGCGCAGCGTTCCGCCGGCGATTGCCAGCCGCGCTGGCTCCGGGATGCGCGCTGTCGCAAGCACCGCCAGCGCTGCTCCCGGTGAATAGAGCGGGAGCCGGCTGCCAAAAACCAACCGGTCAGCGCCCCAACGTTCGACAAACGCTTCGAGCTGCCGATGAGCCACGTAGGTGGAGCTGTCGAAATAGAGATTTGAATAGCGTTCGAGCAGCGGAAAAAGATAACGGTCTGCGCGATAGCCAGGTTCCAGCAAAAGTACCGGCAGACGCGGAAAGTTTTCAAGCACCGACGCGAGCGAATTCCATTCAACATCGTCGCGGGCGACAAGCGTGAGAATCAAATTGGCCTGGAGATATTCGAACAGCTCTCCCGCGCACCACGGCTCAAAAGAGAAGTTGTGTTTGTGAACTCCGAAAAACAGGCGAACCGCCGCTGGCCGGTGTGCGGCAAGAAGCCGGATGGAATTTGAATCCGGCAACGCTGACCATGCCGGGGTCAATCGCCCGGGAAATTCGGGAATGTCACGCGCCAGGGCCTGGTTGCCCTCCTCCGCGTCATATTCTTCGGCGGCAAAGTGCGAAACCAGCGCCTGCTGGATTCCAAACCGGTCCAATTCGCTGATGAAGTCTGGCGCTTCGAGCGCTAACTCGCCGTGAACGCCCGAATGCCCCACGCGCGCGTTCGCGTCAAACACATTCCAAGCAAGCGCCTCCTCAAAGGCGGGATGAATACTTGATTTCGACAGTGTGTTCTCCTTCAGGTATTCGAGGAATTGAGACGAATCCGTTCGAGAATGAGAGCGGAATTTCCTTATGATCCAGCGCCACGGAAACCGGTCGCCGCGCGGCGAGTAACCGCAGCGTCGTCTCTTTAGTGCATTCAAAATGCGCCGCAAGCCCATTCCGGCTTTGCCGCAACGCGATGTTGACCTTCGCGCTGGAAGGCTCGACATCGAAGACCCGTTGGTGAGCCCTTTGGAGATAACCCGCTGCGGTGGCGAGCAGGTCGAGAGCGCCGGCGCGCCTCGTGATTGCGGCAATGTCTCCATCCGAGCTCACTTCGCCAAACGGGGTGTTGGGACTCGCGAGCAGCCCCGGAGCAGTTCGCAGAAGAACCACAGTTCCGCCATCCGGCGTCTTAAATCCCGCGCCCGAAGTGGCTTGAAATGTAGTGAGAGGCGCGGCGGCTTCCGAAGATTTCTGGAAGCGCATGGCAACCGTAAAAGTTACAGAAGCCGCCGGGTTCGAATCCAACTGTAAGGTCGTGCGAGGCAGCACGTTATCCTTATCAAGATTCGCATAGGCATTTTCCGGGATCGGCGCGCGCTCGATGGCCCATTGAAGATTTGCATCGCTGGCTGTGACGGATGCCACTGCGGACGTCGTCTGAATCGTGCCGCTCGCGCCGTGGACGCGAGTTCGAGCGCCGGGCGGCGCGTGCAGTAAAAAGGTGCATTGATGAGCGGCAGGAAATTGAAGGTGGTCCTGTATCACAAGAACATCCGGCTTGATGAAGATATATTTCCGCTGGTATTGCTTCGGTTTAATTCCGTCGCGATAGGCGGGGGCGAGATTGGCCGCGAGATAATCGATCCCATCTGAAAACAAGTGCTCGGTAATGCTTGCATGCCGCTTGAGGGCGCTCCAATAGCGGCCGTCATAGTCCTCCTGGCTGAAGGGATCATCATCCACGACCACGGTATTGTGGCCCGGCGCTTGTGTGAAATAGTTCGCGTATCGCGGGTCCTTGTAGTAATCCGCATATCCGGCTTCCGCGATAAGCTTCTCTCCGAATGCCGCCACCTGAAAGCTTCCCTGGTCATGATGCTCATGATTGAACCACGGGCCCACGCGCAATGAGATCACCGTCGCCCCGGGATTCCAGCCGCTGCGCAGCACCGCGCTTCCCCGCAAGGGGAAAATACGGTCGGGCGGCGGGTTCGGGACCGGAGTTGCGGGCCGTGTGCAGCAGGCAAGGTCCAGTACGGTGGGGGCGGCCTCCAGCGCGCGGCCGGTATGGGTAAGATGAATGATGCCCGTCACGGTGCCGCCCTTGGCGCTTTCATAAAAATCTTCGAGCGACGGATTGTGGGCATTTTCGGCCGGCCAAGCGTAGCCTGAGAGCGATGAAAGCACGCCATCGAAATCACCGGTGTCCAGGAACTTTCCCGGCGTGAATTTGGCATAGCGAAGCCACCAGAATCCGTCGAGCATTCGGTTCAGGCCTTTTGGATGAATGCCAAGGGCCTGGAGCGCCGCGGCCCCCCAGGACATTCCTTCCATGGCGAAGTCCTCATACCCGGCAGGTTCAGCTTCGCTGCCGTCTCCAGGGAAAAGCCCTTTGAGAAGGTTCTCATAGGCCACGATCAGCTCGGCGAGGGCCGGGCCGAAACGCGAGTTCCAGCCCGGAACGTCTCCTGCAAGAGCGGCACAAGCTACCAGTGCTCCTCCTACGGAATTCGCCATGTGGTTGCTTGCCGCTGTGGGGAGCCGGTCATTGAAGAAATATTCTTCGAGCGTGGGCTGAATGCTGTTCCGCCAAAGGCCATCCGCAATGCGAGCTTTGTCTTCCGCGCTGAGTTTGTCCGCGATCAAATCGTAACCGAACGCAACCCTTTGCGTGAATACGCCCACTTCATAATAGGTATGCAGCCCGTGGGCAGCGAACCACGGCGGCGTCCAGGTGGGCCAACCGGAAATCGTCAGAAGGGCCGTCCGGGCATTTTCGAGAGACTGATGATCGCCGCGAAGCCGAAAATCGAGCGCGTTGAAGGCTATCGAGCGGCTGTAACCCTCCATCATTTGGAAGTATTGCGGTAGGCCGGGGAAAACGGATGCCGGCGAGAGCAGGGCGATGTTTTCACCCGCGTTGGGGTTATACGCCAGGCTGGCGGCGACCAGCGCGGCCTGGTGATGGACCATTTCAATTAGCCGGCTGGAACCCGGCAGGGACCGCAACTGCGTAAGCCGGCCAGCGGTGAGAAGGACGCGGGGGTGCGGCGGGATCTTCCCCAGCACCAGGAAACGAAAATCCCGCTCGGCCGCGCCGCTCTGAATGTGAGCCGACCAGAGCCCTGGCTTGGGCGAAGAATCCGCAGTGATGGCAACAAGGGGGCGCTTAAACTTGTTGGGCTCGCTACCGCTAGTCACTTGCCCTGCTGACCGTCGGCCACTGCCGTCATAGATAGTGATGTTGCCGCGCTCACCTCCGGGTAGCTCGATCGGGATCAGTCTGGAATAAACTCCGTTCGCAACAGCGACGCCGCTGGCAGGTGAAATCTCCAGTTGGGGAGCCTTCAGCGCCAGAGTCTTCGGCCGTTCAGCCTTTATGCTGAAGCTTCGCAACGTGAGCCGGTTACGAGAGCCCAGGATCGGCGAGGCAACGGCGGCCTCCACAATGATGGCCTGGACCGCCACACCTGCCGCCGGAACGCTGAGTTGCTGGCCGTTGATCGTGACGGTATGAAGACCGGGACTGGCGGGGATCGCAGCAGAATAACGGTGGCCGTTCGCCGCTGCCAGCGTTAATCGCACGCAGATGATTCGGCCGCCCACTTCAAGGCGGTAATTCAACTCAAAAGTTGATGCCGGCGCCGCGCGAAAGGGCAGCGGACGCAGCAGGCCCACGCGCAAGATTTTCTGGCCGCGCGCCACGACGTCGCGCACAAGCACGGCGGACCCGTTAGAAGTTGCGGTATAAAGCGAAGGGTCATAGCCTTCATCTTGGGCGAGCGGATAACTGATCCAGCCCGGAATTCCATCCGTAAAATTTTCTCGAAAGGTCCACGAAGCTTGGGAAGGAGGGGAGGCGGTAAGAGCAGGCGGCGTCCTTCCTGGAGCTTGCGAGGCGCCCATCAGCACCAGAAGAAGTCCGGCGCTGATTAGCAATTTTGAGCGATGTTCCATCGTGAATGAGCTTTGGAGAATAGAAATGAACACAACGCCGCACCGCATATTATCCGTATCGTGATTTTTATTCATGCTGGTCAAGCGCAGTGAGAGAGGAAGCACGGCGCTTCACTTTTTCGCAACTCGCGACAATGTCGTCCACGTCTTTTCGCGTGCCCAGGAAAACGCTATGCTCCAACCAGATTCCCTCCCGGCAGATTCGCTCGGTCTCCGGCAGAAAAAGCGCGCTGTAATCCTGTCCTCCCTTTTCTTCCCCACAACTGCAGGGCGGGCGGCTGTTCTTCGCAAAAACAGGATTGCGATATAAAGGGTAGGGGTATGTTTTCTGGACTGGGATACCCTCGGCCTGCATGGCGCGGAGGAACAGGTCGCGCGAAATTCCGCCAAACTCCGACTTGTCGTAGCGCAAAGTCACCAGGTAGTATGGCTGCCGGTCCACGCGCGGGTCGTCCTCCGGCAGGGTCAAACCCCGCAAGGAACTGAGCTGCTGGCGAAAATAACGGACATTCTCTTCTCGAAGCCGGGATTGCGCTGGCAATTTTCGCAGTTGCGCGCAAAGGATCGCCGCCTGGAAGCCCGACAGCCGGTAATTGCTGCCCAGCGTAAAGTGTTCGAACCAGCCGCCGCCTTTGCGCCGTCCCTGATTGCAGTAGCCCCACAGGCGGGCGGCGAGGTCAGAGTCGTTCGTGACCATGATGCCGCCTTCTCCGGAGGTTACCAGCTTGAAAGCCTGAAAGCTGAAGGTTGCGGCGCTTCCAAAATTGCCCACCGGCGCTCCCCGCCACCTTGCGCCATGCGCGTGGGCGGCATCCTCGATCAGGAAAAGCCTGTGGCGTTCCGCGATTGCCTTAAGGGCGTCCACATCCGCTGGCAATCCGCCAAAATGAACGGCGATAATTGCTTTGCTGCGGGGTGTAATCGCAGCCTCTACAGCCGACGGAGACAGATTGAACGTCGTGGGATCGATATCGGCGAAGATCGGAATCCCATGACAAAGCAGTACCGAGGTTGCAGTGGCAACAAACGTGAACGGCGGAACAATCACTTCATCTCCGCATCCAATGCCCAGGGCGCGCAGCGCCACCTCCAGGGCGACGGTTCCGTTGGCGCACGAGATGGCATGGCGAACTTGATGCAGCTCCGCGAACGCGGCCTCAAATTCCTCAACCTTCCCGTTATATCCGCCCCAAGAGCCGCTGTGTAAGACTTCAAGCAGCGACTTTTCCTCTTCCGGCCCATAGATCGGCCAGGCGGGATAAGGAAGGGTGCGAACCGGCTCGCCCCCCAGAAGCGCCAGCTCCATCGTCACACCACCTCCCGTTGAAGCGGGCGGGATGTTGTGTATCCTCGCAGGGTCGAAATCCGCATGCACGCTTCCTTCAAGGCCTGGGTCACTTCGCGGTCTCTTTCTGCCTGTAACCGGACCGCCGGGGCGGAAATGCTTAAGGCGGCCACCACATTTCCTCTCGTATCGAGGATCGGAGCGGCCAGACATCGAATGCCGCGATAGTCCTCCTCATTGTCGATGGCGTAACCGCGGCTTCGCGACCGGCTGAGTTCCCGATGGAAAGCGGCGCGGTCCGTAATCGTGCGAGGCGTGAAGCGCTCCATCGGCCGGCCTTTCAAAATGGCTTCTACTTCCGCCCGAGCCAGATGTGAAAGCAGGCACTTGCCCATGGCGGTTGAATGAACCGGGCTCCGCATCCCCGCGTGCGCCGCCAGCCGAAAGACCTGCGAACTTTCCATCACGTGGATATAGAGCACTTCTCCGTCGTCCAGAACTCCCAAATTGACGGTTTCTTGAAACCGGCGCAGCAGCCCGGCCATGAACGGGGCCGCTTGCGCCGCAAGGTTGGATTCGGTGCGGGCGGCGCCCGCCAACCGGCCGAACCGGCTCGAGATAGAATACCGTCCGTCCCCGCTCTTCTCAATGTAACCGAGGCGCTCCAGGGTGAAAAGAATACGGAACACCGAACTCTTCACCATCCGGGTGCGCTCCGCGAGGTCAGCCAAGCGCAGGTTCCGTTCCCCTCGAAACGCCTCCGCCACTTGAAGGGTTCTCTCAATCGCCACGATGTAATTGTTAGCGGGCATCAAGCCACCTGGCTCAGGAAGCGCCAAGTCTACCAACATTTGTCACACTTGTACAGAAATAATCTCCTCATTGTTCTGCTGAATAGAACCAACTATATCTTCCTGATTTTGTATAAGGCTCAGTTTTAGGCTTGACAATGAGTAGAGCCTTTGAAAAAATCCCTCTGCAATGAACATTAGTTCTATTATACAGAATCTGTGCAAAGCAGTCCGGCGGGCTGCACGCCGGGGCCTTCCGGCACCTGCGCGTTTGGCTCCCTCGTCCCTCTGAACGGACTCGGGGCGCTCAATTTCTGGAAACCGAGCATTTTGCAAATGTCTTTGCGATATAGTTTTTAACTTGCGGCGCTTTGCGCAAGGGCGGGTGTTCTGTGACGCGGCCTCTGATCGCTGGTCTTCCTAAGAAGTAAAGACCGGCGGCCAGGAGTCACCGCTACAGCCGAGGCTTGGCGTATTTACCTGCTGCGCGGCGCGAAAGGAGAGGTGATTTTGAAAAACTTGAAGCACAACATGGTACGCCTGCTGGCTCTGGCAGGAATCGTAAGTGTTTGCGCGGCGATGAATCCCTTGCTGGGTGCCGCGCCCGTCACTCCGTCCATTTCCCACGCAATGGGATCTTCTCCCTGCGTCTGGGGGGTTCCACTGCGCAAGCCGGACGGCGCGTTGGACGTCGCCGCCACCATTCGAGACCTTCGCAACAATGGTTTTGACTGCTACGTTCACGTCATCGAAAGCGCTCCTCCCAATTCTTTCGAGGATTTCAAGCGCCTGCTCCCGGCGGCGCAGGCTGCGGGCATCTCTGTTTGGCCTGTCCTGATTCCCCCCAGCGAAGCGGGTGCGCTGGGCGGGTCCATGCCCTACAAAGGCGATTATGTTCAATGGATGAAAGCGCTGGCGCAGCTCTCGCTCAAATATCCGGCGCTGCGAGGCGTCAATATCGATGACCTCCTCATTAACATTAGCTCGAAGACTTTCGACCGGTCCTATCTTTGCAAGCTCTATAAAACCAAGCAGGACATTAATCCCAAACTCCTGTTTGTGCCCACAATCTACGATCTCGGTCCGGAAGAAGCGGACCGGCTGGGCGGATGCGTGGACGGAGTCTGGCTGTGGTGGGTGAACTTGGAACACAACGACGGGTGGAGGTCGCTTCTCGAAGACAGCCGGATTGCGATTCATAACCGCTTTCCGATTTACGGAGGAGTTTACGCACACTCGACTTCATGGCACAAGCAAGGCAACCCTTCGCCCAAGGTGCTCAAGGGGGCCTTGGAAACCGCCTGCCGGTATGCCAACGGGGCCCTCATCTGGAACTTGCCGCTGGCGGCCCAGGCGTCGGATAATCCGCTGCTGCAGGTAGCGCGCAGCTTCGCGTCGGGCGGTTCGGAAGCCCTGGCGGGAAAATGCGGCGCCAGCCAAAAGTAGCTCAGCTTTTTCGGAGCTCTTCATTTGAAAGGGTGACAGCGCGGATCGTCGCCTTTGCAGTTTGCGGCTTGTGGGTGGCACAGGTGCCCCATGTGAGCCCGGAAAAGTCGTGGACACCAATGGCTGAGGGGTGCAGCGCGGCAGACTTGTAGCAAACTGTCATTCTGAGGAGCGAAGCGACGAAGAATCCCCGTAGTTGTTTACGTTGAAATGGCGGGATTCTTCTTTCGCTACGCTCACTCAGAATGACCTTCCCGTTGGTTGCGGCTCTGCCCGGCAGCGCTACAGTCCAACGAGTTTCAGACAAGGAAGAGAAA
>DASUKV010000296.1:0-3421 GCA_036278555.1 Terriglobia bacterium | reverse complement strand
ACTCGAACGCGCTTTCCGCAATTCATCGCCAAGTCCCGGACCATGCGGGGCAGCTTGCTCCAGAGGTTGTCGATGGGCTGCATACGGGTCTTCATGACGCCTTCTTGGAGCTCCGTCGTAATCAAGTTGAGGCGCTGCGACGCGCTTGAGAGCGAAGCGTCCAGCCGGACCGCGGTGAACTGCACGATCTGGTTTCTCGCGAGGACCAGCTCCCCAACCAGGTTCATCAATTTATCGAGCTGGCCGACATCCACCCGAATGGTATTCCCGGCGAGCGCCGAAGAGCGCGCCTGTTTTTGCTCCTCCAGAACGGCGCGGATCGTAGGAGGCTGAATCGCTCCCTGCTCCACCAGGATCTCGCCGAGGTGCCGGGGGTCGCCGGCCTGCTGAGCTTCTAAAGCGGCCTGAACCTGCGCCTGGCTCACCTTGCCGGACTGGATGAGGAGCTGGCCGATGGGAACAGCCTCCGCCGCCTCAGGCCCGGCGTCAGGTTCGTGGTTCGCCGGAGGCTCGGATTGCGGGGTCACAGGTTTCGGCAAAGGTAAAGGGGCGGGAGGACCGGGTTCCTGTAGTTTCGTAAGGATTTGAATCAGCTCGCCGTATTCGCGGTCGCCATCGCTGCCAGAAGCTTCGATGCTGGCCAGCATTTCACGAAGCGCATCCACCATGGCGAGGAGGCCGCTGGTGATTTCAGGAGTCAGGAGCAGCTTCCGGTCGCGCAAGCGGCTGAGCAGATTCTCTCCCGCGTGGGCCACGGACTCGAGTTTGGGAAAGCCGAGGAAACCCGTCGTTCCCTTAATAGTGTGGACGGCGCGGAAGATGCTGCTGAGAATTTCCTGGGATGCCGGGTCTTTTTCGAGCTCGACCAGGTCCTGGTCAAGCCGGTCCAGGTTTTCCGTGCTTTCCACCAGGAATTCTTTAACGATTTCATCCTGATCGCTCATGGATAATGCCTTCCCGGCGGGCCCGCAGCCGTATTTCTCACAATCGGCCGAACCGCGCGGCCTGCGTCATCCCGCGGCGCCTGCGCCGTTGGACGCGCGATGGATCTCCAGGGTCATCTTGATCGGCTGGCCCTCGAAGTCGAGGAAGATTTCATGGCGCTCGCCGTTCAAAATCGGACGGACGCGATAATCTTTGCCGCTGATGATGGTGGGCGCCGAGAGGCGGCAAAGGTCTTCCGAAGTGGAAAGGCCAGCCTTGAGGCTGCCCGCGACCATGTTGCAGACCTCACCCAGAGCGTCCGCAGCGTTTTCTTTCGATTCCGGCGTTTCCGAGCCGAGCATGCGCGCGGCGATCCGCGCGGCGGAAGCCTCCTGGCAACTGATGCCCAACACGCCGGTCGGAGCCCCGGCGAGCCCCACAATGGCGGTGAGGTCCGGACCCTCGGCGCCCGAATCAATCGGAGATCTTGCCACCTCGACTCCGAGCATTGAGGTGAAAACCTCCTGCGCCGCAGATTCCATTCTGGCGATCCATTCACTCACAGAGTGCTCCCCCCATTTCCCGCGCTCCCGGCGATGCCGGATCAGACTGCCAGAAGCTGCGTCACCTGCTGCCGCACCTGGTCCGCGCTGAAGGGCTTCCGGATGTAGCCCCGGGCGCCCAGGGAAATCGCCTCCATCACGCGTTGTTCGCTGCCTTCGGTCGTAATCATCAGGACGGGAATGTTTTTCGCGGGATCCGCAGCCTGGAGTTGGCGCAAGAATTCGATGCCGTCCATTTTGGGCATGTTCACGTCGGTCAGAATCAAATCGACCGCGTTATCCTGCACCAGAATGAGCGCGTCGGCGCCGTTGCCGGCTTCAATAACTTTTTCGAGCTCGACACCCGCCTGGCGCAGCGAGCGCTCCACGATCTTGCGCATCACCGAGGAGTCATCCACGATGAGGACGGTAAGTTTCTTCATCAAACAGCCCCTTGCTTTGAAAAAATGTTTGCCCCGCCCTCAGTATTATTTCGCGGCAGCCGTCCTCGGCTCTGGCGAAGCCCAGGCGTCGCTCCAAGCGTCTTCCGGGCACGCCGTTGCCTGCGCTACGGCGCTGGCTAAATCGGCTTCGAGCGCCTCAACGAGCCGAAGCGTGACGCTATGGTTCAGACCCGGCAAATACTCGCCGAGCGCGCTCTTGATAAGCTGCGCGGGCGGCGCCGAAGGCCGCTCAGGATTTTCAAGGCTGCGCGACGGTTGGGAGATCATCTCCGCGGCACAGACGATGCCGACGAGCGGAGTGCTGAACAGGGCTGCGCCACGCTGGTGGTGCGCGGCAAAGACCTCGATCAGAGAAGCGGGAAAGCCGATCGCTACACCCATTCGCCGGCCCAGTTCACAATGGTCAACGCCGAACCGCCGCCGTTGGGATTCCAGCGATTCTCCGGCGATCTCAAACGCCCCTTCTTGATTCACACCTTCCTTCGAGAGCATCGCCAAAAATGGTAAGTCACCGAGATCGTGAAAGAGGCCCGCGAGAAATGCCTCTTCCGCGGTGGTGAGAGCCGTCCATTCGCTGATCCGGCGGCTAAGCTGAGCGACCCGAAGGCTGTGGCGCCAAAACAAGCGGTTTTCCCGAAGCAGAAGTTTCTGGCCGGCGCACTGAATGATCCAACAGGCCAGAAGCAGGGTGCGCACAACGTCGGCGTCCGTGATGATCACCGCCTGCTCCAGACTTGAAACCGGCTGGGGAAGGCTGAACAGCGTGGAATTGCAAAGCTTCAGCGCCTCAGTGACGAGTCCGGAATGGTCACGGATCGCCTCGCCCAGCCTCCGGAGGTCGACAGGAGCAGAACTGAGAAGACGGTTTATTTGATCCAGGGAAGGAGGCGGATTGAAGAGATTTGCCTCGTCCTGCAGAGCTTGGAGTTGATTGCGCAACTTGGCGGCCTCGTCTTGATAAGGAAAAGCTTCCTCGTTCCTCACGATCATCATCAGCCTCAAAAGCGATCCGTGCTAATTAAGAAAACCTCACTGGCCATTCGGATTCAGCGCTGAGAACCGATCATGGCAGCCTCGAGCGAACATGCTGAAAATCAGCCATTTAGGGTGCAAAATTAAGGAAACGCCCAAGCTCGTGCCAGGGTTTGTTTCGCGCATCCTTTTCGTTGTATCGGCACCGTAAACGCGAGCTTTATTGCGGATTACGAATTATAACGGCAGGTCTGGGAGGAACCTGGAGATCTGCTCACCTCTCACAGCGTCATCGGCGCGACGGGTTGCGGCGCTTCGAGCAGCGGGACCAATAAATGGCCGGAGTTGGAGGTGTTTTCAATCCGAATCCAAAGGTATTCCGAGCAGGTCGCCACGCCCACGCGTTCGGCCGCATTGGTCTGCGCCCAGTCGCGAGTGGTGCTGGCCAGCTTCTGGGGCTCGCAGGGGCATTCGAGCACCGTTTCAGACGGGCGAGGAAGACGGCGGATTTCATCCAGG
>DASUKV010000295.1:0-22075 GCA_036278555.1 Terriglobia bacterium | reverse complement strand
CAAACCATCGCCAAGCTGATTTTGGGTTGATCGATGGTAGGAGTAGCCGCGGCACGGTTTATGTGCCGTGGGTTTTTGGTGGATCGGCCCCCTCACCCGGCTCGCGACGGGAAGCACTGCTTCCCCGCTCGCCGCCCTCTCCCCAAGGGAGAGGGTTAAAAAACCCAGGAACTACGCCCTTTCCCTTCTGCGGGAGACGGCCCTCTCCCCGTGGGAGAGGGTGGCCGAAGGCCGGGTGAGGGGACATTACTTCGCGGCGCGCAGTTTTCTTAACTGCCGGCGCACTTGCCCGGCGTCCGGCGCTTTGGGAGCAAGCTGCAGATAAGCCTCAAACTCCCGCCGAGCGGGCGCGAAGTGTCCCGCCGCTTCATACGCCAGGGCCAGCGCATGGTGCGCCGCCGGAAGGTCCGGTTTCAGGCGCAGGGAGCTTTGGCAAGCGTTAATGGCCGCGTAAAAGTCGCTCTGTGCGCGCAGCATTTCCGCGAGCTTCACGTAGGCGCCGGCGTCCTGGGGTTTCAGCCGCAAGTAGTCGTAGTAGTTTTCAATGGCGTCCTTCGCATCGCCGGACTGTTCGAGGGTGTTCGCCAAGGCCAGGCGCGCTTCGGCATTCTGCGGATCAGCCCGTAACGCTTCGCGGAACTCGCTCGCCGCCTGGGTATTTTTCCCCAGGCGCATCCAGGCCTCACCTAAAGCTTCGTGCGCGGCCCCAAGGGCAGGCGTCAGCTTCACGGCAGCCTGCGCCTCGGAAGCCGCCTGCTGATACCGCCCTGCGTGAAGATTGACGCGGGCGAGCTCGACGTGGACCTCGGACCATCCAGGGCGCTGCTTCAAAGCTTGCTCCAAGGCAAGCTGTGCTCCCTGCCAATCGCCCGATTTCTCGAGGGTCAGAGCAAGGCTGCGGTCGGCGTCCGCATCGCGCGGGCGGAGCAGCAAGCTCGTGCGGAATGCCCGCGCCGCCGCTTGCTGCTGGCCCTGCTTCGTGAGCAATCCCCCCAACTTCCAGAAATAGTCCGGGTTCTTGGGAGCCAACTTCGTTGCTTCCTGAACTTCGGCTACGGCGTCCGCCGTATCACCGTTTTGTTCGAGCGCCCCGGCAAGCCGCTCGTGGAGGGCCGCATCATTGGGGCGCGCCCGCAAGGCGTCACGATACGTCGGCACCGCGAGCGCGAAATTCTTCTCTTGAACCAGGAGGTCTCCCAACTCGGTCAAAGCCTCGGGATCATCCGGACGAAGTTTGACGGCTTGCTGCAACGCTGCCTCTTCCTCCCGGGACTTCCCGAGGGCTTTGTAGGCCATGGCCAGGCGATAGTGTATTTCGGGATTCTTGGGGGCGAGCAGCGCTGCCTGGTGGTATTCGCTGGCGGCTTTGGCCATGTCGCCTCCGGATGCGTAGGCGTTGCCCAAATTAATGTAAGCCTGAGGGTCACGCGGGCGCTGGGCGGCTTGCTCCTGATATTCCTGAATGAAGCCGGTCATATTGCTCGAAGCCTGGACGGACTCGGTTAAATTGCGTTCGAAGCCGGTATTTCCGGGAGCCATCCGGGCGGCGCGCTTAAGCTCCGGGATCGCTCTGACAAGGTCGCCCGTTTGGCGCAACATCAGGCCGAGGTGTTCGTGGATTTCAGGATCGTCCGGCCGCAGCCGAACCGCCTCCTGGTATTCCGCAATCGCGCCCGGAGCATTGCCGGCGGAAAGGTAAGTGGAAGCAAGCGTCGTGTGCGCGCGCACGGAATCCGGGCTTAAATGGATGACGTGCCGCAGCTCCTGGATGGCACGGGTGATATCGCCGGCTTTGCGGTAGGCGAGAGCCAGCGAATAGCGGAAAATCGGTTGTTCGGGACGGAACTGCACGGCCAGCCGGTATTCTTCGGCAGCGTGAACGGCATCGCCGGAAGCGAAAAGCGCGTTGCCTAAACCCATGTGCAGGTCGGCGTCATTGGGACGGAATCGCATTGCGTCGCGGTATTCGTCTTCGGCTTCGCCGGTTTGGCCGGCCTGCATTAACGCGGCAGCAAGCCCGGCGTGGAAGCTCGCATCGTGCGGGGCAAGCTGTAAGGCCCTCCTCCATTGCTGGACGGCCCCCTGCGCATTTCCGGACTCCTGCAAGGCCTGGGCATAACCGGCAATCACTTGCGCGTTGCGAGGCTCCAGGCGCATTCCTTGCTCGTACTCGGCAAAGGCCTTCTTAAACTCCTGGGACGCCGCGTAGGCGTTGCCCAATCGGGCGTAGGCCAGGGCCTCGTGCGGATGGAGTTTTTGGGCTGTCTGATAAGCCTGGATCGCGCGCCCCGTCTGCCCTTGCGCGAGATAAAGCGCCCCGAGATTCAGATAGACGTTCGGCAGATTGGGGTCCAGGCGCGCGGCTTCCTGGTATTCGCTGATCGCGGCGGGAAGCTGGTTGAGTCCGGTCCAGGCGTTGGCCAGATCGTAATGAGCCGCGGCGTCCTTGGGGCGCATTGCGAGCGCCCGGCGATAAATCTTAATTGCCTCCTCCCACTTGCCCTCGCGCGAAAGCTCATTGCCCTGATCGACCAGCTTCGCCACGCTGACGGGTGCCGTTTCAGAAGGCAAAGGCGAACTGACTTGGGGCGGAGTGGGAGGCGGAGCGCTCGATGCCTGCGCGGCGGACGCGGAAAGGGGACCGGCAACGGCAAAAACAAGGAAAGCTGCCGAAATGACGAGATGCCGGGCTCTCATCGCACCTTGTTCCATGGGCGACCCTCTGAACACTAGGATACACCCGCAAGGCAAATGGGAGCATCGCCATCCGATGCCGCAGCGCGGCCATTAACCCGCGGCGGAAGAACCGGTGTTCGAGGCGCTTGCCGGACCGCCTTCGTCCCTCGGCGGAGGCGGTAAGGGCGCTTCGGCATGAATCACAGAAACTCTGGGCGGCTGAGCGCGCCGTCGCGGAGTGAAAGCCTGAGCGATCACGCGCAGCAGGGGAGAGCGATTTTCGAAGAAGAGGCGCGCCCATTCCCGCTTTCTCATCTGCGGAAAATAGATACCACGGAATGCCAGCCGTGCCAGCAGATGCGTGGCCTGTTCGTTGAGAGGCCGCTCTCCAAGCCATTTCATGGCCGCTGCCGTCGTGGCGGGTGCGTAGGAAAGGGTCCAGGCGCGCCGCACCTCGGCTTCAGCCTGTTCAGCGGAAAGGCCCTGGGGCTTGTGGGCCATGGCGAAGGGCTTAAAATCGAGCCAGTGTTTGGGGCGCGTAAGCCGGCCCGCGGAGGCCAGCCGGTCGTAAAGTGGCGTTGCCGGATAAGGGGTCAGCAGCCCGAACACCGGCAGGCCCGGCGGCCAGGAGCGGATCTGCTCCAGCGTACGCTCCGCCGCGCCTGGCCGGTCGCCATCCATACCAAAAATGAAAGACGTGATGGCATAGAGACCATAGCGGGCAAGGAGCTCGAGCACGGCTGCGTATTCGCCGGGCTTGTTGAAGCTTTTGTTGACGCTCTTCAGATTTTCAGGGTCGATGGATTCAAGGCCCATGAAAATCCACTTGCCGCCGCTTTCGGCGATTAAAGAAACCAGTTCTTCGTCGCGCAGCAGGTTCATGCTGATTTGCGCAATCCAGGGAAGCTGAGCTTTCTGGGCAATGATTTCGCGAAGGAGCGCTTTTGTCCGCTTGCGGTTGATGGCGAAGTTGTCGTCAATGAAGAAGACAGCAACTTTCCCCTTCTGGCGACGCTCTAAGGATTTCAATAGCAGCAATTCCTTCACCACGCTTTCGTTCGAGCGGAAACGAATGGCATCGCCAAAAAATCCGGTGACGGTGCAGAATTCGCAGCCGTAGGGGCAGCCGCGGCCGGATTCGATCGGAATCAGATGAAAACTGCGCCAATTGGCGCTCAGGCAACCGACAAGCCGGCGCGCCAGGGCCGGAAAATGGCCGATAAGATCGAATTGGCTAAGATCCATGCGGTCCCAGGGGATCTCCGGGTAGTTGTCGAGCGAGGGCTTTACTTCCTTGCCTGCGGCGTCCAGGGGCGCGTAGATTTCCTCCAGCCCGCCCCGCTCAGCATCGGCCACAATCTTCGGCCAGGTTTGGTCGGCTTCGCCCAGTGCAATCGCATCGGCGTGGCGCGGACCGCCGTCGCGCCCCAGAGGCTCATCAGGAACCTCCGTCACGTGCGGACCTCCCATTACCACCGGAATGCCCGCAGCGCGCAAGGCGTCCGCCATGCGATAAGCCTTCGCCGCCATCCGCGTCATGGCGCCAATCCCGGCCAATTCCACGTGGTTTTCGCGTACGTACTCAACCAGTTCTTCTTCATTCATTCGCCGGGCATTGCCATCCACGAGGAATACCTGGTGCTGTGGCGGGGTGAGTGACTTCAGAAGGAACATCCACAGGTGCGGCATAAAATTGTGCGTAACTTCATTATCCGGGTTATAAAGCAGAATATTCATCGTCGGCTCGCTTTCCCATTCTCCAGCGGGCCGCGATAGGCGACCAATCGATCTTAGGCAGGCTACGCAGTACCGTCGGGGAGTAAACAACGCCCACACTATACACCAGGGGGGTCAGAAGTCCAATACAGTATTTTCCGAAGGGGAAAGACGCGAGAATCTGCTCGTCAAAGTCCGCGCTTTGATTCGCACCTTCACTTCGTCCCGAAGCCAATGTTGACTGGATTGGTCAGCTTGGCAGCGCCGCTGGCTCCGGCTCGCTCGCGAACCAACCTATCCAGGGCTCGTTGGACTATCGCTCTCTCGTCGCTCGTCAGTTTCAGCATGTCGCTCAGTATGTTCTCTACGATCGGGTTGCTCCAGACCAGCCACTCCCACAGATCCTTGCTCGTCTTGTGCTCTGTGGCCTCGGTGATCGTCTCGACCTTGACGTCCTTCAGCCCTGCGGCGGAGAGTTCCTTGCGAAGCCGGTTTGGATCCGCCAATTGGAACTCCAGTGGAGGAAGATCCGCCGGGGGACCCTGAAACTCGGGGCGGACGGACTGAGCGGCGCGCACGAGGAAGCCGATAAACTCGATCTCATGCGGGTCACCGTAGGCGTGTATGAGCACGCGAGCGCCAGGCTTGACCACACGCGCCATCTCACGAATGGCCTTCGGCATGTCGGGAAAGAGCATGACGCCGAATTGCGACCCGGCCATGTCAAAGGAGTTATCTTCGATCTGGAGCGCGTGGCCATCCATGACGCGGGTTTCAACGTTCAGCCCCTCCCGCCTGGCACGTGCCCCTAGCAATTCCAGCATGACGGTGGACAGGTCCGTTGCGAGCACGGTTGCGCCGAGGCGCGCCGCCGGGATGCTGAGAGCGCCGCTGCCGGCCGCCACGTCCAGGAACTTCATGCCCGCGCGGAGCCCGGCGCGGCGGAGGCCCTCGTTCCCCAACCACATTTGCGTGACCGTGTTGGTCTTGTCGTACCCTGGCGCGATTTGGTCCCACGCAGCCCGGATTTCTTCTTGATTCGGCGTCGTCACGCGTACCTCCCCGCTAGACGTTGTTGTTGGCTCGGATTGCAAAATTGTATCTCTCAGTCCGAAGCGAAACCAGAGGCAGGTAAATCAGGCTAGGCGAGGATTCTGCAAGATTGAAAGGCGTGTGCCTCATAAGGCCTCCTGAAGATGGATCAGGCTCGCAATCGGATCGCGGTGCCGGTTTGTCGCCGCTTATCATAAGAAGAGGAAAGAGCGATTCGGGCAACCCAGGCTGTTTCCGGCGGCAGGCCCCGCGACGGTGTGATAACTGCGGTTGTCGCAGCGGTTTGCGACCATCGGTCTTCCGATAGATCCGGCGCTCCCATCCTGCATCATGCGGCCCACCGAATCCCAGCGGGAAAATACTATCTCCGGCCGTGAGAGCCCGAAGCGGCGCGGGCGTGAGACCCGCCGCCGTGCGAGCCACCTGCACGGGAGCCACCGCCGCGGGAAAATCCTCCCGCCGGGCGCGAGGCGCCGTAGTTCCGGGAACCTCCACCGCGCGCGCTGGAACGCGGCGTCCGCGATGTCACAATCGGCCGGTCAAGCTGAAGCGCCGGCTTTTCGGAGGAGCCTCGGCTGGCCCATCCTGAAGAGCGGGAGCGAGGCGCGGCTGCCCGCGCTCCGCTCATGCCGCCGTCCGCTCGAAAGGACTGCCGGGGCTGGGGCCGGAAATTCTGCCATCCCGCGCGCGCCCCGTGAGCCGGGGATTCACCAGACGACCGCGAAGAGTTCCGGAAGTTTGACTGCGGGGCCGTGCTCCTGGAGCGCGCCCGGTTCTGCGGCTGCCGGTTGCCCGGGTTTGAGAAGCGTTGCCACCCGGCTCGCGCGGGCTGCGAGTTGGTGTTGGCAGGCCCTCGCTGGCTCTCCTGCGCCCGAGGAGAACGTCCGGTGGCCGGCTCTTCCCGTCTACCGGCAGGAGTTGCCGCGGCAGACCGGCTGGAGCTCGGAGACCCAAAGCTGCGCCAGCCGGGACGAGCGGTTTGCGCAGGCTGACGGCCGTTGCCCGGCGAGGCACTGCGCGGCGCAGCCTGTTGAACTCCGGCCCTCCGCGAAATCGAGTTAGCGCTGCCAGGCGCGGCGCCCGTTCCAAACCGGCGCCAACCGGGGTGGGCGGCTTCGTTATTTTGCGCCGCGCGCGCATTCGGCGCGCCCGCGGAGTAGCGTACCGCCCCGTTCTGCTGACGGGCAGAAGTGGAGGTGGCCGGGCGACTGTCAACTCGCGCGTGAGCGGTTGGAGTTTGAATCGCACCTCTCTCATTCGCCGTGCGGCTGCCTGGTGCGTTGGGCCGGCTCGTCTGGATCATTCGCTGCACCCCTGCGGCCTGCGCCGTGAAAGGCCGGGGACCTGCGGGAGGCCGATGGGTGGTGAAGAATTTGCGATTGCTCACCGCCGCGGATGGGATCGAACCCCGGCTGGCTGCCCGCGCGCTCGGGCTTAAGCTGGCCCGAGTTGGAACCACGGGGATGCGCCCCGAGACTAAGCTCGCCTGACGGAACTGCGCTTCACTCACGACGGTGTTCCGTCCGCGCGGCACCTTGCCGGCCGCAAATTCGTTGTGGGGCACCGTAATGATGGACCGGCGGACATGCACGTTCGTCATGGCCTCATGGATATTGGAATAAACCGGCCTTCCACGGCCCGCGAGCGGAGAGACGTAGCCATAGTTCCGGATGTTCGTGACATTACGGATATTCGTGACGTTCACCACGTGGTATCCGCCGCGGTAGCCGTACCAGCGGTAGTAGGGGTCGCACGGTCCCACCGGCAGCCAACCGATCCGGCCAAAGCCGAATCCGATGCCCACGCTGAGGCCGCCGATTCTTCCGCCGAAGCCGAAAAAGGAGACGTAAGCCGGCGCCCAGATGGGACGGTACGCAGGATAAACCGGCCCCGGCCACCAGCACCATCGGCTTCCGTGGAAAAACCAACGCCCGTAGTGATAGGGCGCCCAGCCCCAGGGCTCATGGGAAACCCAGGTCCAGCCGTAATAGGGTTCCCAATTCCAGCGCCCGTTATAGTAGGGAATCCAGCCGTCATCTACGTAAGGAGTCCAGCACCAGTTGTAGCCCGGGACGTAAACCCACTGCCCGTAAGTGTCCAGGTCCTGAGTGCCGGTGTAGTAGTGGTTGTCGTATTTCCAGCTTTGCGCTTCCTCAATCTTATTGTTGCGTTCCTCGTTCCACTGGTCCCAATCATCGGTCTTTGACGATTTAGCGATCTGGTACTGAGGCTTGTCCGTGCCTTCAACATTCATTGTTTCATTCTTGTTCAGGTTGGCGCTGCCTTGCGGAGTTGAAACCTGAGCCTGACCCTTGCGGACTGTGACGTGCGTTTGCGATTGGGAATCGACTTCTATGCGATAGACGCCGGGCTCGGTCGGATGGACGGACACATTGGGCGTATCGATTTCGATGTTGCCTTGCGCCCCTTTTAATACCGTGACGTCCGCGAGACCCTGCGCAATCTGAACCTGAATGCGCGTCCGCGAGAGATCGGCAATTTTCGCTTCTGATTGCGAGCTCAGCCGGAGGACGTCCGCATAATCAAGTTGAACTTCGGTCCGCGATTCCGGGCCGGTTGAAATTTTATCGCCGGTTACAAGAGGCTGATTTAACGTTGCCGCGACCCAATCCCCCGTGTCCCCGCGCTGGGTTGAAACTTCTCCGTTTAGAAGGCTCACGCGCGCAACTCCAGGGGCCGTCTCGGAATCCGAATCCGCCCGGAGTTTCTGCGCGCCCACGAAAGCGACTGCAAGAAGCAGAACAGGCATCCAAAATCGAGTTTTCATTTGGCACCTCCGCACGTACGACAACGCATTTATTGCCACACTCGGTTGAGCACGTCACGTGCCATATCCGGCCTTCTGGATTGGGCCGTATGTTCCTCAATATACAGCGGTTATAAAAGATAAAAGGGCAGTGATTAGCAGGCCGGTAACAGCGGTTGATTGATTTCGGCCAGCGCATGGCTTAATTCAACCAGAAATTACAATACCAAGCATCCGCCTGACCGCCCGGCGCGGGAAAAGACTTGACGGGCGTTAGGCTACAGATGTAGCCTAAACCAATCCTTGGGCGAGGCGCCTCAAGGGCTTCTGAGTCTGTGTGACAAGTGAGGCTGGAGCGGCGGTCTGCGACCAGGCTTGTCCAAATTAAGCCTCGACTTTGGAGGTGCGACCCGCGGCAGAGCCGCCCGTCACGCCGCTAGTTCAGACAGCCGTGGTCTATGACCGCCGGTCTTTATTTTTCAAGCTGAGGAAATTAGGAGATAAAATTCTGCAATTCGTCCGGTGAGCGGAGGCTCCGGAACCCGGAGACGGCCGGCAGGCCTTCGCGCCTTATCAAAAATATCCGGGATTGCCGTTCCGGGAGCGCGAACAATCTGCTTCTCACAAGCGGCGATGACCTATGGCAGACTTCAACTTGCAGCACTACCGTGATCGCTTCCCTGCCGTGAGCCAATCGCTCTTTGGAAGAACTTTCAATTTTCCGGCGCTGGAAAAGAAGTTTTCCTACCTTCGCGACGGCTCGAACTGGCTTTCAATCGGACACATCCTGCCGCTCTACGATCCGGCGCAAACGCCCTACACCCGCTACTGGCCGCGGCCGGATGCAAAGCAACTCGATTCCGCGCTCCGCAAGGATCGCGTTCGTCTGGCGCCCCTCGAACGAGATGAGAAAGCGGTGGTCGAGCGGCTCCTGCGCCTTCTGCACAATCTGGGACTGGTTTCCCTCATCTTGCGGTTTACCTATCCGGAGCGCTTCGCGATTTTCAGCACTCCGGTTGCCCATCTGATCAGCGTCCAGCGCCCCGGAATTCTCGATTTTTACATGGCTTTCAGCGCGGAGCTTCGGGAGTGGCAGCAGCACTTCCGAATGGCCACGGCCGCCGAGACCGAAATCGCGCTTTGGACTTTTCATCACCTCTCTTCCGCAGCCGGCCAGAATGGGAGCGCGGAAGCCGCCCGGCAGGCTTTCGAGACCGATCTCTGGATTCAGCGCCGCCGCCTGGCCCGCGTCCTGCGGCCTTTTATGCAGCGGTACGGGCCGTTGGAGTTGGCACGGCTTCTCGCAGAAGAAGACCCCAAGCTTGCTGGCAAGATCGCCGGCGAGGAGCATGAAAAATTGCTGAAGAGCGCGGCCCGGCAGTTTTATCCCCACATCAGCCTCCGGCAAAAAGGGTGGGCCGAAGCAGTGATCAGCTTGCTGGCGCAGGACGGCAGGATTTCCCTGGAAGAGAAAACGGCTCTGCGCCGGATTTGGAGCGCGCGCAACCAGGCGGTGCATCCCGACGGATGGCTCGACCTGGCCCAGATTGAAAATATGATCGATGGAATCGAAAGAATTTGCCGCCGCTGGCAGGAGGACACTGGGAAAGACAGGGAGGAGTGAACCGCGGGTCCGGGATTACTACTTCGAAAATTGAGTTCGCCCTCACCCGGCCTGCGGCCACCGTTTCCCGGAGGGAAAGGGGAGGAAATAAAGCTTGAAACGCTCGTCCGGAGGGAAAGGGCGAAAAATGAAAATCAAAGCCCGAAAAATCTTAATCTGAAATCTAAAATCACAAATCACAAATTGGAAATCACAAATCGCTATTCGCAAATCACAAATCGCACATCAGAAATCACCAATCAAAAATCACAAATCGCAAATCGCAGATGAGGATCGCAAGCCCCGTCCTGGCAGGCGTAGCTATTTCGATGGAGAACCAGCGGATTTCGAGTCCCGGCCACCCCGGGCTTTATCACCCAGCCGGATCACCACCGCAGCCGCCGCGTCCCGGACGCCTTCATTTTCGTCGTTCATGGCCGGGCTCACCGCTTTCAAAAGCGAAGGATCATCGCGCTGTCCGATGGCTTTCACGGCCGCCTGGCGCACCACCCAGCTTTTGTCGAGCGTCGCCTTCACTAAGGCTTTCGCCGTACGCGGATCAGGATCGTGGACTAGCATTTGCGCCGCCGCCGCGCGCACATAGGAAGCATCGCTGCTCGTCAGGATTTTTATCAGAGAGAGGCCCATCCCGCCGAACGGCACAAAGCCCAGGCCCGCTTCGATGCCCATCTCCGTCAGCTTTTTCGGATTTTGCAGCACCTTCAATTGCTGGTCGATAATTCCCGCCCCGCTCTTGCGCTCCCCGGTCAAAATCTCGTAATAAATTTCATACCCGTCATCATTTCCGAAGCTCACCAGAGAGTGCGCCGCGGCGGTGACGACGGAAGCGTCGTTATCCGACAATGCCTTCTTGAGGGCCGGAATGGAAGAGCGAAGCTGGATTTGCCCGAGCGCCGTTGCCGCGGCGGAGCGAACCTCCGTCTTGTCGTCGTGGAGGGCCGTTTCCGCCATCTTCTCCGCCTTGCGATTGCCCACGATCAGGCCCAACGCTTGAACTGCGTCCACTCGCTGGTCTGAGCTTTGATTGTTGAGACCCGTTTCGAGGACCTTCCACGCCTCCTGCCGCACATTGTCCGCAGCTAAAAGCGCTCCGCCTGTGGCGAGGAACGCCGCCAGAACGAGGCTCATTCTTTGCATCCGGACATCTTTACGCATTACGTCTCCTTATCGAGAATTCCCTATTCTTTTGCGATGCAAATTCGCGCCGCACGGCGAGGAGAGCAAGTGCCAAGTTTGGTCCCTTAAGCCGAAAAGCACTGAAAACACAAGCGAAAGCAGCTTTACCGATCCCACCAAGCAGCTACCGCTTCAGTTCAGAACGGGTAAAGAGGGAGCAATGACAGCAAGCCTCTCTTTTTGGATGAGGCGGGGCCGCGTTTTGGGTTCGCGCAGGCCAAGGTCGCTATAGGAGAGGATTCTCGCCGGCAGCTCGGCTGGTTTCATTGCCCTTCATAATCGCGGCGGCGCGATAACCTCACGGGTCAGAACCACCCGCCTTTTCCGCAGGTGGAGGTACACAATCCGGAGCACCGCCAGGGCGGGTATGGAAATAAAACTTCCCAGCACGCCGCCAATTTCAGCGCCCGCCAGCACCCCAAAAATGATGATTAAAGGATGCATGGTCATCTCCGCGCTCATGATGTGCGGCTGCATCATGTAGTCCTGAGCCAGGCGGAACAGGCCAATGAAGGCCAGAAGGACAAGCAGGTGGTGGAATCCGCTGAGCGCTGCCACCAGCATGATAATGACAAAAGCCACGAAAGGTCCCACGATGGGGATAAACTCCAGCGGGAAATCGATCGCCGCCAGCAGGATGGCATACGGGACCCCGATCAGCGAGAAAAATGCTGCATAGGCTCCGAAGGCGATCGCGGCCAGCACCACTAAAGCCCGAACGTATTGCGCCAGCATCACGTGCAAATCCGCGCCGATTTCCTGAAGCTGCTTGCGCCGGAAACCTTCGGGGAAAAGGCCAAGGATCAATTCCTCCATTTGATCTCCGTCTTTCAGGAAGAAAAAAGCCAGGATCGGCACTAAAACGACAAAGATGAGGTCCCGGGCGGCCGAGACCGCCTTAACAGCCAGGTGGGGAATGGCGGAGATGATCTGCTGGGAGTGTTCGCTCACGAGCCTTTGCAGCTCGGCAAGGACCGTATATTTCAAGCTGTTGGGGTGCTCTGCCGCCGCAGGGGGCGGGTGCTGCAGCTTGGCCAGCAGGTCGGGCAACCGGTTGAGCAGCGCGCCCGCTTCGGCAGCGACCTGCGACCCAATTTCAAAAAGCCCGAAAAACAGCAGCCCGATGACGATGACATAGACGATGGCCAGCGCCAGGTTGCGGGATTTTCCCGGCAAACGCCGGTTCAGAATGTTGACGAGCGGCCACAGGAGGTAAGCAAAGAGGAGCGAGATGATGAAGAGGAAAAGCGTCTCCTTGATGCTATAGACGATGGCCACGGCCAACAAGACAAGGAAAACCGTCCACGTGGTGCGCGCCGCGCGATCATTAATTCCAAACATTCTGTCCTTCTCGCAAAGCCGCGGCCGCTCTCAATAGCCGTTCGAAATCGGGTGCGCGTATCCCGTCATTTCGAGATATCCCACTCCGCGCACCGGCTTCCCGGCGTCTTCGCCCGCTACGCGAATTGCCCCTTCCCAATAGCTGGGCGCAAGGGCATTCTGACTGACCAATTCCTGCGAATCAAGCGGCGTTCGGACCTTTAGCTTCAAATGGAGTTCTGGCGCTTCGATGCGCCATTCGACTGGATAACGGGCGTGGGTGCGCGGGCTGGTCCACACAGCGCCGGGAACGAGCGTGAAATCCCGATGGCTCAGGAACCGCGAGCGCCCTTGGGCGTCCACGTAGGTTCCTGAAGAATAGGGACTGACGCCGCCCGATTTCAGGCGCAGCCGGTAGAACATGAACTCCGTATCATTATCAAGCTGAAGGCAGAGCCAGTCCCAGCCGGCAAGCTTGCTCTCAGAGGGCGCTGTGAAAAACTCGTGATCCATCCAGGCGCTGCCCGAAACGTTATAGGATTTGCGCTTCCACTTGACCACGCCGCGCGAGGCCAGGCGCGTCAGCGAGAAATAATGGGAGGCTTCCCCCGGCCCTGGGCCTTTCCGGCTTACGCCGTCACGCCCGTTAATCACGGGAGGCTTTAGTGAATTCATTTGCAAATTCAGCATGAAGGTGTCCGCCACCGCCTGCAGGTCTTGCGTGTTTCCCCGCCATTGCACCTTCCAATTCCCATTCCAGACCAGGCGGCGGTCAGCGTCAATCCCCGCGAAACCGGGGCCGGCGCGGTTAAAGCGCTCGCGGTAAACGAAATGGCCCCCGGTTAGATCGCTCAAAGCGAAGTGCGCCATGTAGACCGTATTTGCTGACCAGGGGGATTGCGGGCGGGGCGAAATTCCAAAGCGGAAGAACGTCAATTCGAAGCCGAACTCGTGGCCGTTCGCGGCGCGCAGGTTTCCGGTGTAGTACCACCACTCGGTTTGAAATTTCGGATGATTGAAAAAATCGCGAGGGAATTCGTAGCGGTATCCGGGCGCGGCGCTTTGGAATTGCGCGAGAGCCGGAGAGGCGAGAAGCAAAATCAGGAGCAGGCGGCTCATTCTTCGCGCACCGCCTCGATGGGGTCGAGCCTCGCGCCAAGCCGGGCAGGGTAAAATCCGGCGGCGAGGGTCGAGGCATAAATGATGAGAATTGCGCCAACGAGGACAGCCACCGGCCAATGAAACTGAATTGTCCAGCCAAAGGATTGCTTGTTAATCACAAAAATGAGAATCAGCGAAAGCAGAACGCCCAACACAAAGCCCGCCAGGATGGCGAGAATTCCGATGAAGGCGGCCTCGCAAAGTATGAGCTTGCGGATTTGGCGGGCGGAGCATCCGAGAAAGCGCAGGATGCCAAGCTCCCGGCGACGGTCGGCCACGAGCGCCAGGAGCGCTCCGGCCATGCCAATCACCGCAATCGCCAAGGCGATCGCTTCGAGCGCATAAGTAATTCTGAACGTGCGGTCAAACACGCGCAACGCCTGAGTGCGAAGCGCGCGATTGGAAACGACGGTGACGCGGCGCCCGGCGCAGGCCTGGAGGATGGCTCCCCGCGCCGCGTCAGGCTCTACGCCCGGCTTCAGGAAAATTGCCAGGCCCGAAATCCCCGGGTCCGGCAAATATTTCAGCAAGATGTTGCGATCCATCAGAATCACCCCGCGCGGGTCAGAGTAATCGTGATAAATCCCAGCCACTCGAAACGCGACGGCGCCTTGGGGCATCGGCAGGCGGAGGGTTTCGCCCGAATGAATCCCGTGCTTGATAGCGAAAGGCTCACTGACGGCGACGGAACTTCCTGCTTCGAGCCTCGCAAAAATACTCTTAGAATTCTCGCCCCGAACAAACGCGGTGCGGCCATAGCGTGACAGCACGCGTGTATCCGCGCCGGCCAGAGTCGCGGGCGCACCTTTCACGGTGATGGGATATGTTCGGATCGCGCCTGCCGCCCGGACTTCGGGAAGCGCCGCAACACGTTCGGTGATTTCGGGCGACATCGTGGGATAGCGATCTACTCCCGCCGGCTCAGCCGGCTGGACGTAGAAATCCGCCTGAAGCTGGTTGTTGAGCCATACCGCTACGGTTTCCCGGAAGCTGCCCACCATAATTCCCACGCTTACCACCATCGCAATGGCGGTGGCAAGCGCCGCAAGCAGAACTGAGGTGCGGCGTAGTGAACCCGTCAAGGTCCGAAGAGCCAGATAAGGTTCAACGCTTCCAGCGCGCCGGACGAGCGGCGACAGAAGGGAAGCGAAGCCCACGACAAAGGCCGGAATTGCGAAGACGCAAGCCGCCACGAGCAACAGCGCAGCGAGGTATCCCAAAAGCGGCTTGCCCCCAAGGGCGGGCGCCTGCGCGGCGGCGGCTCCGCCGATGGCGCAGACGGCCGCAATCAGCAAGTGGCGCAGCTTGGCGATGCGAACCTCATATTCGCGCCGGGCGCGGGCCATCGCCTCAACCGGCGCCACCCGCGCGGCTTCGCGGGCGGGGAGGATCGCGGAAACAAGCGCCACGCCGATCCCAATCGCGAAAGCAAGAAGAATCAAACTTGGCGTAAGGGAAATTGGAGCAGGTTGGCTTGTAAGATAGAGGGATTGCACAGTGGCGGCGATCATGCCGACGGCGCCCTGGGCCATGAATCTGCCCAGGACCAATCCCAGCGCGGATCCCACAATTCCATAAATCGCCGCTTCGCCCAGGAATCCAGCGCCAATCAGCCGCCGGCTTGCGCCGAGAGCGCGAAGAATACCAATCTCCGCGCGGCGGCGGACGACGGAGACCGAGAGGTTGTTGTAAATCAAGAACGCGCCCACCAGGAGCGCGATGTAGCTCAGAATGCGCAGATTCCAGCGGAACGCGTCCAACATGCGGCGATTCGCCTTGGCCTGCGCTCCGTAAGGCTGAACGCTAACGCCCGGCGGCAGCGCGCGGCGAAGAATCTGCTCCCACTGCGAAAAGCTGAGCGTGCTCTGTTTCGGAAGGGTGATGAGCACCTCATCCACGCGGTTTTTCCGTCCCAGCTCCCGCATGGCGAGGGCGATATCCATCACGATCAAACCGCCGCGTTGGCTCGCGGCAGAGTTCAGAACCCCGCAAACCTTGAAGTCAGCGCTGTGGTCGTTCAACTGCAGCCGGATGGTACTGCCGCGCGGGCGGGCGAGCCCTGGGCTGACCCATACACAATCTCCCTTTTCGAGCCACTGAAGATTGCCCCGCTCTGCCGTTCCGTGAGCGGCGTCCGCCACGAGATCGATCCCGAGCAGAGGGACCATTTCCTTTCCGGCCATCGCATAATCTTCGATGCGCGGCTCAACCTTAAGTGGACGGGGAAGGGTGATAAGCTTTGCGACGACGCTGCCGGGCACGCCGCCGGTGGCCGTGACTTCCAAATCCGCTTTGCCGGCAAGACTCTCGACGGAGGAAAGAAATGAACCGGTCGCAGCTCGTCCAGCCAGGCTGATCGCCAGAACCACCGCAACGCCAATTGCCACCGCGAAAACCGTGAGAGAGGTGCGAAGCCAGTCGTGAACTAACGGGCGAAGAAACAGGCGATGGAACACGCGGAGGGTGGTCATAGGGAGGGCTGGAGTTCCTCGATGCGGCCATCGCGCATGTGGAGGATGCGGCTCGCGAAGGCGATTGCTTCCAGGCTATGGGTTGCCATGAGGATCGTGACGCTATGCGCCTGATTGAGCTGCCGCAGGAGTTCCAGGAGACGCCGGCCGGTGACGCTATCGAGATTCCCTGTAGGCTCGTCGGCCAGCAGCACCTTGGGCGAGTGCACCAGAGCCCGCGCAATCGCCACCCGCTGCATCTGGCCGCCGGAAAGCTGATGCGGCAGCCGGTCCGCGAGGGTTTCCATTTCCACATTGCGAAGCTGCGCGAGAGCCGCCGCACGGGTTTCCCTTTCGCCCGCAAGCAGCAGGGGCAGCTCAACATTTTCAAGGGCGGTGAGCGTATCGAGAAGCTGAAAGGATTGGAAGATGAATCCAGCCTTGCTGCGGCGCAAGCGAGTGAGCCCGGCGTCATTCAATTTCGAGGTCGGAACGCCGTCCAGAAGAACAAGGCCCGTCGTGGGGAAATCCATCGCTCCGGCGAGGTTCAAGAGCGTGGACTTGCCGCAGCCGCTCGGCCCGGCGAGGGCGATAAACTCGCCCTCCCGGACTTCGAGCGAAATCGAGTCCACAGCCCGTACCGCTTCGCCGTCGTTCAGGTAGTCTTTCGTGACCTGGTGAAATTCGAGGACGTGCACAGGTTCCAGCGTAGCAGGCGCGCGCCCGCGAATTCTACTTAAGCTCGGACAGCATGTGCGACGCGTCGGTGAAAAAGGCGTCATCCACCGAATCCAGGATGCGCACATCCCCCATGTTGATCGTCGCTTTTCCGTCCGCGCTCACATGATTTTTGGCAAGCTTCACGCCGCTGTAGTCGCCGTACTGCCAAGTCCACGCGCCCTTGCGCCCGCTCTGCAGCGTGTACTCCCAATAGGTCATCAAGTGAGAGCGCCTTGAGACAAAGGCGTGATACATATCGCCCGGCGTCAAGCCCACGTGATTGAAGGTGAGTTCCACCACGTCGAACGTCTCGCCGTGACGTTTGTGCGCGCCCAGGTACTTCAGGTTCACTCCTGTGGCGAACCACTTCCAAGGCATGGACAGCCACCAGGTATCATTGATGTAGGAGGCGTACCCGCCATCCACGGCCTTGCGGGCGTCATCCCCTTCCAGCTTCTTTCCATCCACGTACGCCTCGCCTTGCTTATTGCGCTCGTACTCACCGATGTTGAAGAGGATCACCTCATGCTTGCCATCCGGCAGCCTCTTCTCCAGGCGGTAGCGGCCATCCTTGCGGTCCCACAAGTGAGCGTTGTCCGCCACGAGCTTGCCCTTGGCTTTCACCTTGAAATCGAACCGCACAAAATGCACGGCGTTCCAGGCGTCGACGCCGCCCATCGCCTTCATCATCGCCTGAGCGACTTTCACCGCCTGGGGATCGCGCTTTTCGTTGGCTGCCCCTGCGGGCACGGCGCTCAGGCATAACAGCGCCACAAACGGCAGAATCATAAATCCTGCGCTAGCTCTTCTTCGCAACATGGCTCCTCCTGAATGAACTGGCTTTGGTTCCCGCGCGCGAAGCGAGTCTGCGGCGCGGGCTTGATTCCCGGGATTCAACTCTGGATTATACGTGATATTCGCGCGAAATCACTCTACCGATGGTTACAAATTATAGTGACGGTTTTTCGCTGTAGCGGCGGCCAGAAGCCATGGCTGTCCAACTTAGCTGCGCAGAGGACGGCTTTGCCGCCTGTCTTGCGTAAAGCCTCTGGCTTTCCGGCCAAATGCCCATATTTTTAATGTTCTCGCTGGGCCCGAAGGCTTTGCCTTCGGGCCCAGCGAGAACAGGTTGGGTTTGGGCTCCCGGAAGGGCAAAGCCCTTCCGCAAGACTGGCGGCAAAGCCGCAGGCCGCACCGGTAATATTGGAACCCAATTTGGATAAGTATGGCCAGAGGCCGCCGCTACTCCACCCTAACCGAGGAGGAGAGCCATTTTTTGTTGCAAAATGGCGGGAACCAAAAACTCACATGCCTGCCGGGAGCGCCTGCTAAAATAAGCCAAATGAGAGTCTTAGATTTCCTCCACTCGCGCGGCGTGGGCAAGCCTCCCGGTCCCGCGCAATTGAGCAAGTATGGAAAAGCCATCCAATCGCGTTTCGCCTTGATTTCCTTATACGCGGTCGCGGTGGGATTTATCGCTGGCGTCGTGGCCCAGGGCGTTTTCGAATTGATTTATCTATTTACGAATGTGTTTTTTTCCGGGCGGTGGTCCTTCAAGGTGGCCTACCCCGACCAGTTCCATCTGGGGCTTTGGGTCATCCTGATTCCGCCCATCGGCGGGCTTGTCGCGGGACTTATGATCCATTTCTGGGAGCCGACATTGAAGGGCCACGGGACCCCTGAGGCGATGGAAGCCGTGTTGATCGGCCATAGCGTGCTCCGCAGGCGCGTGGGGATTCTGAAGCCGATCTCAAGCGCTCTGGCCATCGGCACGGGCGGGCCGTTCGGCGCCGAAGGCCCCATCATCCAAACCGGAGGCGTCTTCGGATCGATTCTGGGGCAGGCGCTCGGCCTTTCCCCCTATGAGCGGCGCGTGCTGCTGGCGGCGGGCGCGGCGGCCGGGCTCGCGGCTACATTCCTGGCCCCCTTTGCCGGAGTCCTGCTGTCGATCGAACTCCTGCTGTTCGAATTCAGCGCCCGCTCTTTTATTCCTGTCGGCATGGCGACGATCTCAGCCACCGCCCTTGCCGTACTTTTCCGCGGCACGGCGCCACTTTTCCCGGCTCCCCATTGGGCGCTCAAGCACATGGGCGAGCTGTGGCTTTTCGCGCTGCTCGGGCTACTGATGGGGATCCTCTCTCTCGCCCTGATTCGCGCCATGTTCTGGATCGAAGACGTCTTTGACCGCTTCCCGCTGAAGCCCGCTGCGATCTGGGCTCCGGTAGCCGGCGGCTTCATCATGGGCGCGATTGGCTACTGCTTCCCTCACGTTTTCGGCACCGGCTATGACGTGATCACGGCCATGCTCAACAACCATTTTCCGGCCTCGAAGCTCCTTGAGATTTCCAGCGCAAAATTCTGGGCGCTGGTGTTTTCACTGGGTTCGGGGACCACGGGCGGAGTTTTTGCTCCTTCTCTCATCATTGGCGGAGGGTTCGGCGCTGCTTTCGGCGATGTCTGGCACCACTTCCTGCCCGCGTTCACCGGCGCACCCGGCCTTTATGCGCTGGCTGCAATGGGTGCATTATTTGCCGGCACGGCGCGCGCGCCGCTCACCTCCGTGGTATTTATGATGGAACTCAGCCGGGACTCCCACGCCGTCCTGCCTCTGATCGCAACGTGCTTTATTGCAGACCTCTTCACCCGGCTCTTCAGCGCGGATTCGATTATGACGGGCAAGCTCCACAAACGCGGGTTGATGGTGTTTCAGGACTATTCAGCGCCCGTGCTGGTGGGCTCGCACATTGAGCAGATTGTCCGGCCACAAAAGCCGGTGCCCGCCGGGATGGACCTTGAGGAAGCCGCGCAGAAGTTTTCCGTCCAGCCTGGAGACGTGCTCGCCGTCGCGCAGGAAGATGGGACGCTCGCAGGGATTATCGAAGCTCACGACTTGCTCCATCACGAGGAGGACCGGCGGCTGACGGTCCGTGATGTGACGCGCCAGGACTTTGTCACGGCGCACGCCGGAGAGCTCGTCGGCGGAGTCGCCCGCAACATGCTGGTCCATCATATGAACAATGTTGTTCTGGTGAAAGAAGGCGATCCGCCCAAGCCGCTCGGTGTGGTGCGCGCGGCGGATCTTCTGCGGCTTCAGAACCGTCTGCGGGAGCGGCATCTCTTGTGCCCTGTCGACCCGGTGAGCGAACCCGCCGTTGAGCCTCCGGCGGGCAAAGGCAACTAACTCAAGGCTGGAAGCTCCGGCTTGCGGCGGTCATCAGATCGCCCAGAATGCTTGATAAAAAGGATTGGACGCCGCTATGCGGCACGAAAATTGAATTTCGCTTGGTTGATGGAAGCTCCCAGGACTTCAATACGCGATAAATCCCGCGTTCCCGCGCCGAGTTGTTCGGCTAGTCCGAGCGTGTTATCGGAAGTCTCAAAAGGCGCCGTGCCGCGATCGGCCATCGGATCGAATCCCATGAGCGCCATCGCCACCGCGTCGGTTGCAACACAGTTTCTGCCCGCGACCAGCAGGCCGGGATGAACAGCTTTCACGCGGCGGACCCAAGGGCCTTCACCGCCGGTTTCGGTGTAAATGCCGTCGATGATCGCCAACTCGATCGGACGGGCCGCGACCAAATCCGCCGCGACCCGCGGCACGCGGTAACCAGGGTCTTTAGAAACGTATGCTTGAGGATGGAGCGGTTGAGGAGCGCTTTCGGAGGGCGTGCGATTGCCGTTATGGAGCATCCCACGGCCACCGTGCGGCGTGAGGCTCGGCTGGCCGGCGCCCGCGCCTTCTCCATAAATGGTGCAGGGAGTGATGCCGAAGCAATTCTTGATCGAGAGAGTCACGCCTGCGGTGGCGTGCTCCTTGAGTTTCGCCAGCGAAACAAAGACGTCACAATCCGCGTAAGAATGGTTCAGATCATATCCGGCGAACATCAACCCGCCGTGCGGTACTTTGAAGCGTGTGTAATGCCTGGCCTCGCCCAAATAGTTCGTGTTCTCAAATTCCACCCGCGGCGCGAGATTCACAAACTGGCTCGGGTTCCAGCCAGCCCGCCGCATGAATTCTTGAACCGGCTCGGCGGTCGACCAGGGGCTTTCGAGCAGGCGCACGCGGCGCGCACCGGCTTTGCCCAGCAAATACACGGTTGCAGAGATCACTTTCGGATGAACCCAGTGAGTTAATTCTGGCGGGAGGTCACCCAACCGGTCGCCAGCCCCTCCCGTGAGATTCAGCTTGATGGCCACCGTCTTACCCTTGACGAGGGGTTCTAAACCGCCGATTCGATCAAACATCGTTGCAAGGTTAGAAACGACTTCGGGTCCATAAGTCTGGCACTGGCCCACCGCCACAGAGGCCGCCGGCGCTTGCCGGGTAAGCCCGAAGCCGGACGGAGTCAGCCAAAAACCAGCGGCGGCTACACCTAACGCGCGAATCGCATCTCGCCGATTGCAAAGGGTTTGGCTCATAAATTTTCTCTCCCGTTCCGGTAAGCATTACACCGCCAAAGGTCAAAGTCAAATGCCGGGACGGTCCAGCGTGGCCATCAAGCCCTTCATGTAAATTCGGGGAGGGATTTTATCTTCGACGCTTCCGAACTCCCTCAGCCGCCTGACTTCTTCTCACCTCTGAAGAACCAGTGGACCCCGTACTTATCGGCGAGGTGCCCATAGGCTCCAAACGGCATATCTCGCAAATCGTCAAGGAGGGCCGGGTCAGATCCCATCGCAAGCTTGTCGAACACGGCTTTGAGTTCGGGATACGTTTTGCCGGTCAGGTACATGCAAACCGTGTTCCCTTGTATGGGTCTTCTCACCGGATGCAGCCAGTCTGTGGCCGAAAACTCGATGGAGTCATTTTTGAGGTGCGCGTAAGCAACCTTGCCGTCCTGTTCCGGAGGCAGGTGCTCCTTCATAGGCGTGTCGCCCACCTTGAGAATGGTCAAATCACCGCCCAAGCAGGATTTGTAAAATTCCATGGCTTCAGCACAGTAGCCGTCAAATAGCAGAAAGGGCATGAGAGTCAACATGGGTGGCTCCTATTGGAGAATTTCCGCCGGTTGCAAAGGACTGGGCGCACAAATTTCTTCCAGTTGCCGGTTAGAATCACACCGCCAAGGATCGGAAGTCAAGTGCACAATCTAACTTGTCCGCCCAGCCCTCCCCTTCCGGGAGAGGGCGCCCGGGGAACGAGGGCGGGTGAGGGCTTCTTTCATGCTTTGCGGGTGTCGCCAAGCGACATGGCCACTCCTCGGGAAATTGAGGAGGAAAAATCAAGCAGCGATGTACAATGGACCCTCTCCGAAAGGCAATGAATGGCGCTTACGGGTCAAATGGTTAAAGGAGATGAGGTGAAATCGAAGAGTGCGAATGAAATGGATCGCAGAACCTTTGTGAAAACGATGGCGGGGACGCTGGCGGCCAGCTCTTTATCTGCGCAGGCCCAGGCGTCAGATTCTGACA
>DASUKV010000294.1:0-15506 GCA_036278555.1 Terriglobia bacterium | reverse complement strand
CGGGGCCCACTTCGCGCTCAAGGCGGCTTTCGACCCAGGTGTGGACATCTTCGCTCGTCTGATTCCGAGCCCAATCAGGTTTTTTCTGAATCGATCGCCGGATCGCGTCGAGACCTTTGACAAGTTGCCGGGCCTCAGCCTGGCGAAGCGCACCCGCCGACGCCAGGTGCTGGATGTAAACTTGGTTGACGCGAAGATCGTAGAGGATTAAGCGCTGATCGAGCGAAAAGGACTCTGAAAATCGCTCGAAAAGAGGGTCCCGCCGGTCAGTCGCAAAACGCCCACCCCAGAGTTTCATCTATCGTTCCTCGGGCCGCCAGCCCAGCAAAAAGAAGTAGGGGCGCTGCGTGCCGCGCCCGGTGCGAAGTACAGCAGGCAGAAAGCAGAAGGCAATCCTTTTACCTTCCGTGCCCAAAAAGGGGCGCAGCAAGCAGCACCCCTACTTTTTCTGCCTACTGCCTTCTACTTTCCGCCTTCTGTTTCTTAAGCGCTTCCATCTTGAGCGGCAGGCCCAGAATATTAATGAACCCTTCCGCGTCGCGCTGGTCGTAGTCTGCGCCCATCGTAAAACCCGCAATGCTCGTATCATAAAGCGAGTAAGGCGACTGCCGGTCGAGCACGCGAATACCGCCCTTATAAAGCCCCAGCGCCACGGTTCCCGTCACGCGGCGCTGCGTGACCTCGATGAACCCGTCCAAGGCTTCGCGGAGCGGCGCAAACCACTGGCCGTAATAGACTATTTCGGCGTAGCGCAGGGCCACGTGCTGCTTGTAGTGAAAGGTCTCGCGGTCCAGGCACAGCGCTTCCAGTTCGTGATGGGCCGCGTACAATAAAGCTCCCGCCGGAGTTTCATAGGCTCCGTGAGACTTAATGCCGACAAAGCGATTCTCCACCAAGTCGGTCCGCCCGACTCCGTTCGCCCCGGCGATTTCATTCAGTCTTTCGAGCAGGCGGACGGGAGAAAGCTTTCTGCCGTCCACTGAAACCGGAACGCCCGATTCAAAACCGATCTTCACCGGCGTCTCGCGGTCCGGCGCCCGGCGCGGACTTTTGGTCAACTTCCAGGCATCCTCGGGCGGCTCGCCAAGCGCGGTTTCAAGCGGCCCGCCTTCATGGCTGAGGTGCCAGATGTTCTGATCGCGGCTGTAAAGGCTCTTCTTTGTGACCGGCACGGGCACATGGTGCTTACGGGCGTATTCCAGGGCATCCTCCCGGGATTTGATGGACCACTCGCGCCACGGAGCGATCACGCGCAACTGCGGAGCGAGCGCCTTATAGGTCAGCTCGAAGCGTACCTGATCGTTCCCCTTTCCGGTACAGCCGTGCGCGACCGCATCCGCGCCGGTGGCCAGCGCGATTTCAACCTGGCGCTTCGCCAGAATAGGCCGGGCGAGGGAGGTGCCAAGCAGATATTTGCCCTCGTAAATCGCGCCCGCTTGCACGGCTTTCCACAAATATCCGGTGATGAACTCCTCGCGCAGGTCCTCAACAAAAACCTTCGTCGCGCCCGTACGCAGCGCCTTTTGGCGCACCGCCTTGTAGTCGTCGCCCTGCCCCACGTCTCCGACCATGGCGATGACTTCGCAGCCATAGTTTTCCTTGAGCCAGGGGATGATGATGGAAGTGTCCAAGCCCCCGGAATACGCCAGGACGGCCCGCTTGACCGCATGATGGCGCGTTTCTGAAGAAAATGGCATCGGTTCTTCTCTCCTTACTGAGAATCGCAAACTATCGCGGCGGCTTTTTCTGTAGCCGCGGCCTCTGGCCGCCGGTTTTAATAAGTAGAGACCGGCCGGCAGAGCCTGCCCTGAACACGGTGAAGGGATGCCAGCGCCGTGAAGTCTATTCCGCCAGGGCTGCCATAATTTTCTTACGAACATTCCCTGCGGCGCGTCCCCCTGCCGTGGCCAAAAAGATGGTGTCATCTCCCGCCACAGTGCCCAAAAGCTCTGGCCAGCCCGTTGAATCGAGCGCCGCAGCCACCGAATGCGCGTTTCCCGGATGAGTCTTCACAATCACCAGGTTTGACGCCAGCCGCACTTCGCGGAGAAATTCTTTGAGAATCACCGAGAGCGCCGGCTGCGGGGCCACGGCGAGCTCCCGCGCTTCGGGAAGGCGATATCCCTCACGGGTTTTCACCAGCCCCAGTTCCTCAATGTCGCGCGAAACGGTCGCCTGCGTCACTCGAATACCACGCTGCGCTAAGGCGCGGCGAAGCTCCGTCTGAGTCGAAATGCTCTGGACCCGGAGGATATCCAGAATCTGATGCCGCCGGTAAAGATTGTCCATGCGAAATCACATCCGCGAGACTCATTACTCTACCGGATTTTCTGTA
The DNA here is from genome assembly GCA_036278555.1 of Terriglobia bacterium. Lineage (GTDB taxonomy): Bacteria > Acidobacteriota > Terriglobia > UBA7540 > UBA7540 > RH2-MAG17b. The sequence goes on along the minus strand of DASUKV010000294.1, from coordinate 13,171 downwards.
GGGGGCACAAGTGCGGCAGACGGAAGCGATGAATCACACTTAAGGCTTGAGGTCGATCACCAGGAGTTTGCCGTCGGTTTCCCAGGTGCCGCCCGTGCCCGTTGTGCCGCGGCTCAACGGCTTGGGCGGAGTTACAAGCTGGGTGCTCGCAACCAGCGTGGTATCGACGAGGTCGGCTCCCACTTTGGCGCGCTCATCGTCCAGGTGAGGGTCGGTGGCGTGCGAGGCGACGCCGGGATGAACGTCAAACCCGGTGTCGTGAACGGCGGCGCCCAGCCAGATTTCACGCCCGTCCGGAGTCTTGACGGAAGAGCGCCAAAGGCGCAAATGGTGGCGCATGGCGAAAGTGTTCAGCACTTTCTCAAACGCCAGGTCTTGAGGGCGGGAGAAGAGGTAGAGGTTTGAGATGGGTGCCGTCCCATACCCTTGCCCTTGAATCACCGCCTGAACCGTTTTCCAGACGGTTTGATTCTGCTTCACAGCAGGCACGTCCCAGCCAGCTTGTTGGAAGGCTTTCTGAATCTCCGATTCGCCCCCGATAAAGACCAGGTTAATGGGATCCCCGGGCTGGCCCTTCTGGGTCGAGGACCGCTGCGGGCTCGTCTGGAGAAGCTGTTCCACCGCATTAAGATCGGCGCCTGGAATCTCCTGCAGGTATGCGGACGGGAACGTTTTCTCAACCGGCAAAGGCTTATCGAGGGCCAGTTGCATGTCGGTTCCCGCAGGATAGGTGATCGAAACATCGGGCGATCCCACCTGCTTCTTCTGGACGCTCTCGATTTCCCCGCTCAGCCCTGGAAGTTGCTTGGCGAGCTTTCCCAAACCGCTATCGACGTACGATGAAGGGAGATCGGTCTGGAGCACCCCCTGGATGGTTCCGTCCTGCCGGATCATCTCGCGGGAGTTCTCAATTTTCGAGAGATGGCAGGAGATATTAGCGGGCTTCATTCCCGGAAGGATCAATTGCGTAAAATGGATGGACAACAGCGCCGGGTCGCCGGGATTCTCGCTCTTGTGGATGCTCTCGATTTCGCCGTCGATTTCGGCCCCGAGCGGCACGACGATATTTCCTCCGGCGAGGAGCTGCCGCACCACGTGCGCTTTCACCTTTTGGTGCGGCTTCGATGAAACGGAACTGACCGGCGTGTCTAGCCGGACGTAGAGAACGGTTCCGGTGGCGAGAGAATTTTGGCTCGCAGGAGTTTTAACCGTCTGAGCCGTTGAGGTGGGCGCGGACTGACCGGCAGCTTGAGGGCGAGCGCCTAGCTGCGCGCACGGCAATGCCGCGCAGCCGAATACCACAAACAACGCCAGAGCCATACTGCGCGAGCACGAGCCCGGCTTCTGATCCAGCGAAAGCCCGTGAGACTTTGCCCTGTTTGAATCGTCCCTTCGTTTCATGGGAAGCGCTTCCCTCCCGGCCCTTCTATTTTGTCATTAAAGGGCTTAAGAAGAAAAGCCGGACCGCAGTTCTCCGACGATTTGCCCGGCAGCCTGCTGCGCCCCTTGCATGTCTTCAGGGGGCAGCGAGATGGCCGCTACTTTGGCGTGCCCTCCACCCCCAAAGCGCTCGCAAATGGTCGCCAAGTTGGCCTGTTTTGGCGCCGGGTTCCAGGGACTGCTTCCCACTGCGATCTTGATGCGGGCCGGAGAGCGGCTGATGGAGACGGTGTATACCGCCTCAGGAAAGAAGTAATAAGGGATGAATTTATTGAACCCTTCCCTATTCTGATCCGTCACGTCAAAGTAGAGAACGCCCTTTTTGAGCTCGCCGCGCTGCTGAATGATTTCCATCCATTTGAGGTGCTGGCCGTAAAGCCGCTCGAATTCCTCACGGATTTGCGGTGATGCGGCGATTTCCTGGAGGGATTTTGACGCAAGCTCGGGGATCAGGCGGGGCACAAATTGTGGGTCGCGAGCGCCCTCGATGACGAGCGTGATCTGCGTGGCGGGGTCCTTCATCTCAACCGCGGTTTTCGCATCCGGGTATTGGGCGCCGTCGATGAGGTCTGCCCAGTAAACAAGGTTGTCCAGGTCCCGTGGATCGAAGCTAAACCGGGTTTTTGCGATATGGGCGATGAATTTCGTGCAGGAACGAAACTCGGGATCATAGAACTTACGGCCGCTGGTGTCCCGGCGGAAATGTTCGGCATCCGATTCGCTCAGGAAGGCGCTTTGATGATGATCGAACCACCACGTGAGGCGATCCGAGCTTGAATACTTGAAGTCAACAATCGCGTTTTCGTCACCTACGAATACCGATTCTTCGAAGAGTTGCCCTGCCCGATGCATCAGGCCCCGGTAGGAAACCTGCGCGGTTCCGTCCATTCGGGCGTGATAGAGGCGCGTGAAAAAGGCCGCCGAGGAGGCCCCGTCAAAGCATTTGTCGTGAAAACAGATTAGAAGTGTTCTATTTGCCGGCATAGAAAACAATCAAAACAAGCCAGAATCTCCTGTAGCCCGAGAATGCGCGGAAACTTGCTACGATGCAGTCCAAAACGTGAAATGTCAAGGGGAAAAACCTGGCGCGCGATTGCGCCATCTCAAGCCGGGAAGTTAGTCGGCGCGTATGGCCAAGATAATCACAGAAGCCACACCCTGGGGGGCGTACGACCGCAAGCCGTCACATTGCCTTCCGTTTTCGACAGGTTACACGGTTCGCGAGCGCTTTCGGGTGATCGGGATCGGCTGAGAGGGCTGTGAAGCGCACACCGCGCATCATGATGTGGGCCAAGCCGATGCGTCAGACGCATGAGAGTTTCCGGGTGAATTGGACGGTTTTACGAAGCACAACGCCCGCGAAAAATTGGTTTACTGATGGCTTTCCGGGTGCTGGCAGCCGGGGAAACTGGACCACATCACCTGGTCGGTCCAGCCCATTTCTTTCATCCCGGCTTCGGAAGAGAAATAGGCGCGGCTGGTCCAGGTTTTGAGGTATTCGAAGTGATCCCGCAAGGTGAGGGGAAGTTCCTCATGGTTCGGTTTGGAGGGTGTCACCAGCCCCGCGCGGCGGCCTCCTCCGGGCAGCTTCTGGGCGGGCTTGAGCGTTGAAGCATAGGTGAGGACTTGGTTTTGCTGATCCTCGCTCAAGGCTTTGAAAGGCATCTTGTACGTTGCGATCGAGTAAGCCTCGAAGGCAGATAGCGAGTTCTCGAATCGTTTCTGCGTATCGAGCGTATTGACGCTGAGCAGCAGGTCTACGAAGCGGTTCACCTGCGCGCCGGTCGAGCCGGGCAGGATGCGTTCCGCAAGAACCGTGTAAGTCTCATTCTGGTGCGGGTCGAAAAAGGCCGGCTTCCACTCCGCCGCCGAGGATTCAGCGGAACCCGCGGACGCCTCATGCTTCATCCTTTTGGCTGCAGGATGAGCCTCCGCAAGGCCGGGCAGAGCCAAGCCCGCGGTCATCGCAGTGCCGAGCCTCCGCACCAAGTCCCGGCGAGTGATGCCGCTTGCGGCGCTCGATGTTTCCGCCTTGATGTCTTCAGCTTCCGCCTGCGTTTGTTTTTTCACTTCGGAACCTCTCTTTTATAGATCGCGTTGTGATATTATCACTCACTAGCGCCAACGGCAAGCGGGTTTTGCGCCGGAAAGCGCCGTCGGATGGTTGTGGAAGCAGAGCGAGACGCTGCGGGTTTGCGAGCGTGACAACGGGCCAAGGCTTGGCATGTCACTTTCAAGGATGGGAGTTCGCAGAAGTTACGAGGTGAAGAATGGCTGATCAGACTAGCAATTACGATGTCATCGTGGTGGGTTCCGGCGCGTCCGGCGGGTGGGCCTCAAAACGACTCTCCGAAGCCGGCCTGAAGGTTGCAATGGTCGACGCCGGCCGCCAGCAGAAGGATAGTAACTTCACCGAGCACGAACCCGCCTTTAAGCTGAAATACCGGGACATGGCCCCGGAGGTGATCCGCAAGACGCGTCCCGTGCAGAAAGACTGTTACGCCTGCATGGAGTATAACTACGACTGGTTCTGCAATGACATCGAGGAGCCGTACACGACCTTTCCAGAAATGCCGTTTAGCTGGCAGGGCCGCATGCGCGTAACCGGCGGACGCACCAACGTCTGGGGGCGGCAGAGCTACCGACTGAGCGACCTCGATTTCAAAGCCGCTTCGCACGACGGCTACGGCATGGACTGGCCGCTCAGCTATAAAGATGTCGCGCCTTACTACGATATTGTTGAGCCTTATGTTGGTATCACGGGAATCGCGGAGGGCGTTTACGAATTGCCAGACGGAAAATTCCAGCCGCCCATGGGCATCCGGTGCGCCGAGGCGCTGCTCCGGAACCGCGTGAAAGAAAAGCTGGGCTGGACGATCACCCTGGGGCGTTCTGCGAACCTGACGGAAGCGACGAATGGCCGCGCGCCGTGCCACTATTGCGGGCCTTGCGAGCGCGGCTGTGTGACGCATTCCTACTTCAACTCTTATTTCACAACCGTCGCAGACGCCATGAAATCCGGCAACTGCACTCATATCGCAAACGCGATGGTTTACAAGGTCCTGATGGATACGGACCGCAACCGCGCCAAGGGCGTTCTTTATATCGATCGCACCACCCGCCAGCCGAAGGAAGTTTACGCTCGCGCCGTCATCCTGTGCGCGCAATCGCTCGAATCGGTGCGTGTTCTCTTCAATTCGGCGAACCGGCAATATCCCAACGGACTTGCGAACTCGAGCGGTGTACTGGGACATTACCTCATGGACCACATCACCGGCGCCGGAGCTTACGGTGACCTTCCGAACTTCGGTCCGAAGCCCAACGTTAATGGGCCGAACCGCCCGGACGGCATTTACGTGATCCGTTTCCGCAACACACATAATGGGCCGCGATCCACAAAGTTTTTGCGAGGTTATGGATATCAGGGCGGAGGCGGTGTGAACTTCAATTGGAGCGCGCCGGGGTTTGGCGAGACGTACAAACAGGCGATCAAAGATCCTGTCACCGGAATCGGCCTCGGCGGCTTTGGCGAATGCCTGGCGCGCCGCGACAACTACATTGAGATTGACCCCAATGTGGTGGATACGTTTGGAATTCCCGTCCTGAAGTTTCACATGACCTACGGCGAGAATGAGCTGGCGATGCTCAAGGATATGGAAGCTTCGGCCGGCGAGATGCTTGAAGCGGCGGGAGCCAAAAACATTCGCACTCACGCGCACCCCAACACACCGGGATACGCCATCCACGAAGTCGGCATCGCCCGCATGGGAGATGACCCGAAGGCTTCGGTGCTGAACCAGTTCGAGCAGAGCCACGACATCAAGAATCTCTTCGTGATGGACGGCTCCGCGTTTACTTCAACCGCCTGCCAGAATCCAACCCTCACCATCATGGCCCTGTGCGTTCGCTCTTGCGATTACCTAATGCAGGAGATGAAGAAGGGGAACGTCTGAGAGTTCGTCGAAAGCCCTCACCCGGCCTTCGGCCACCCTCTCCCGGAGGGAGAGGGCTGTTATCTTTATTTCTTCGCCACCCATCCCGAAAAAGAGGCTTCTACTCAAGTCGTTTTCTAGCCCTCTCCCGGAGGGAGAGGGTGGCCGAAGGCCGGGTGAGGGGCACAGTCAATGAAGTACGGCAGCCTTTTGGACGCCCCGGGCAATTCCTTCCAGCATAATCCGCGCTACAGGATTTTCTTCCCCAGCGCGGACGTGATCAACCCCACACCCAGAATTGCCGTCTTATTCATGATGTCGATAATGGGGTTGATCTCCACGATTTCCAAGGCCAGCATTTTGCCGCTGTCCGCGGCCATCTCCATCGCCAGGTGAGCTTCGCGGAAAGTGAGGCCTCCCCGCACGGGCGTTCCTACGCCGGGCGCCTCCGCAGGGTCCATGACGTCCATATCGAAAGAGACGATGAATCCTGCGGTTCTCTCGGTGCTGAGCTCGATGCTTCTTGCCATCACCGCGCGCATTCCTTGCTCATCGATATCCCGCATCGTAAACACATGCACGCCGGATTTCTTGATGGTTTGCCGCTCACTCCCATCCAGATCCCGCGCGCCAATCAGCACGCATCGCTGCGCCTGAACCTTGGGCGCGAATCCATAAATCCCCGTCAGGTCCTGCGGGCCAAGGCCGAGCGAGGCAGCGAAGGGCATCCCATGGATGTTGCCGCTGGGGCTTGTCCGCGGAGTGTTCATATCGCCATGGGCGTCGATCCAGATCAGTCCTACGGTTTGCTTGCGCTCGCGGCAGTATTTCGAAACGCCCGCGATCGTACCCACCGCCATTGAATGATCACCGCCAAGCGAGAGCGGGAAGAAATCGTCCTCGAGCGTCTTGTGAATACGCTGCGCGACCAGGCGGCAGGCCTCCGCGATTTCGTTTAAGTATTTCGCGTGCTTGTCGCCGAAGTGCTGCTCCTCGGGATTCTTGACATGCAGGTTGCCGCTATCTTCCACGGTGTGGCCGAGGCTCCCAATCGCGGCGTCGAGGCCGGCGGCCCGCAAAGCGGAAGGCCCCATGTCCACGCCTCGCCGCTCCTGGCCCAAGTCCAGCGGCACGCCTAAAATTCGAATTTTCATTTACTCGCTCCCGCCTCTCTCCACGCCGTAGCGCTGCCAGGCTCAACCGCATGCGAAGTTCATACCCTGGAAGCCGGTTTTGATATAATGGGCAAGGGTAGAAGTCCCTTGTCTGAGGTACTGCGGGGCTTCCAATGCTCCATCCAAGAGCTGGGCCGGACGGGCAGGGCCGCCTGGGAGTCGCTCAAGTTGCGAAAGGCCTGCCGCATCCGTATGATTGCTGTCCGCTTTAGGTTGTAACGCCGCTCCAGTTGCGCCGGGCCGTCGATCCCCCGCTAAATTCTACTGAAAAAGCGCGGCGGAGTGTTAGTCTGTAGTTTTACGTCCGTAAGCGTAAGCAGGCATTTCTCAAAGGAGTGAGATGGCAACAACGAATGTTGCAATAAGCGACGGGGACATTGTGTCCGCGCCGGAACGGGTGACGAATGATCTGAGCATCCAGGTTGCCACCGTGAATGGTTCCGGCAGCCAGTCGGCGAATCTGGTGCTCCTACGCGCCATTTTTCAGATGGGCATTCCCGTTTCCGGGAAAAACCTGTTTCCGTCGAACATTGCGGGTCTTCCCACCTGGTTTACTATTCGCGCCTCGCATCAGGGATATATCGCCCGGCGTAAGGAGATTGACTTCCTGGTGGCGATGAATCCGGAAACCGGCGCGGAAGACTTGGCTGCGCTCGACCCGGGCGCTGCCGTCGTCTACGACGACAAGCTGAATTTAAGCCGGCTTCGCGATGACCTGATCTTCTATCCGGTCCCGTTTGACAAGCTCGTAACTCCCATTTGCCCCGACGCCAAGCTGCGCAAGCTGGTTCGCAACATGATTTATCCCGGCGTGGTGGCGAAGCTGCTCGGCATCGAAATGGGCGAAATTGAGAAGGCGCTGCGCAAGCAGTTCAAGAAGAAGGTCAAGGCGGCGGACCTCAACTGGAAAGCGGTCGAGGCCGGGTATGATTATGCGGAGCAGTACCTGGAAAAGGCCGACCGGTTCGAACTCGACCGGCTTGACCTGACGCGCGGGCAAATCCTGATCGAGGGCAACGCCGCTGCGGCCCTTGGCTGCATGTTCGCCGGCGTGACGGTGGTAAGCTGGTATCCCATCACACCTTCCTCCTCGCTTTGCGAGACGCTGATTGGTTACATGAAGCGCTTCCGGATTGATCCTGAAACCGGCAAGGCAACGTTTGCCATTGTGCAGGCGGAAGACGAAATGGCCGCCGTGGGAATGGCCCTCGGAGCGGGATGGGCCGGCGCAAGAGCAATGACCTCCACTTCCGGGCCTGGCATTTCGCTGATGGCGGAATTCACCGGCCTGGGCTACTATGCGGAACTTCCGGCGGTGATCTTTGACGTCCAGCGCGTCGGCCCTTCCACCGGCCTCCCCACGCGCACGATGCAGGGCGATGTGCTCTCAACGGCCGTCCTTTCGCACGGTGACACGAAGCACCCGCTGCTCTTTCCGGCATCAGTGGAAGAATGTTACGAGATGGCAACCCAGGCCTTCGATCTGGCTGAAGGATTGCAGACGCCCATCTTTGTGCTGAGCGATCTCGACCTTGGAATGAACTACTGGATGGCCCGGCCGTTTGCTTATCCCGAAAAGCCGATCGCGCGCGGCAAGGTGTTGAACGCGGACGAATTGAGCCGCCTGGGTGGTTTCCAGCGCTATGGTGATGTGGACGGCGACGGCATCCCTTACCGCACGCTCCCCGGCACGCCCCATCCCGCCGCCGCCTACTTCACGCGCGGCAGCGGCCACAACGAAAAGGCGATCTACAGCGAGAAGCCGGACGTTTACACGAATAATGTGGACCGCCTGAGCCGCAAATTTGAGACCGCCCGTGCGGAGGTTCCGGCGCCCGTGATCGAGGAGAAGGAGAACGCCGATTTCGCCATCATTGCCTATGGCACTACGCATTGGGCGATTCTCGAGGCGCTCGATCAGCTTGAAAGAGAGCATGGCCTGCGGGCCAGCTATTGCCGCATCCGGGCGTTTCCATTCAGCCAGGAGATTAAAGACTTCATCCGCCGCTACTCGCGAGTCTACATCGTCGAGCAGAACCGGGACGCGCAGCTTAGCTCCCTGCTGCTGATTGATGTTGACCGCGAAGACGGCGCCCGGCTTCGCAGCGTGCTGCACTACAATGGCCTTCCCATTGACGCGCGCAGCGTGACGGATTCCATCATTTCCCAGGAGGCGAAAGCATAGAAGATGCCAGCCAGCACTATTCCCACTGCGCCGCCCAAAAAGATGAACCGCATCGGCCTTGAGCCTGCAATTTACCGCGGCAACAAAACCACTCTCTGCGCCGGCTGCGGGCACAATGCGATTTCCGAGCGCCTCATCGAAGCCTTCTATGAGATGGGGATTGAGCCGCATCGCGTCGCCAAACTTTCCGGCATCGGCTGCTCGTCGAAAAGCCCGGCGTACTTCCTCTCCACCGCGCACGGCTTTAACGCGCTTCACGGCCGCATGCCGTCCGTGGCAACCGGCGCGCTGCTTGCCAACCGCACGCTCATCGCCGTCGGCGTCAGCGGTGACGGGGACACCGCTTCCATCGGCATCGGCCAGTTTGTGCACCTGATGCGCCGCAATCTTCCCCTCGTCTACATCATTGAGGATAACGGCTGCTACGGTCTCACCAAGGGCCAGTTTTCCGCCACCGCCGACCTCGGCTCAACCCTCAAAACCGGAGTGGTGAATGAGCTTCCTCCCATTGATACCTGCGCGTTGGCCATCCAACTGGGCGCGACTTATGTGGCGCGGTCGTTTTCCGGCGACAAAAAGCAGTTGCTGGCTTTGATTCAGGGCGCGCTCGGGCATCAGGGCACGGCCATGCTGGACGTGATCTCCCCGTGCGTCACCTTCAACGATCACGAAGGGTCCACTAAGAGCTACGCGTACGTGAAGGACCATGAATCCGTTCTCGAAGAGGTGAGCTTCGTCCCGTTCTTTGAAGATATCTCCGTGGACTATGACCCCGGCACGACAAAAGATGTGACGCTGCACGACGGCTCCCATCTGCTGCTCAAGAAGCTCACCGTAGATTACGATCCGGCCGATAAGCTGGAAGCAATGCGCGTGCTCGAAGAATCGCAGCGAAGGGGCGAGGTGTTGACGGGGCTGCTCTATGTCGATACGCGCCGGAAAGACTTCCTTGGGCTTCTGAACCTGGTAGAGGAACCCTTGGCCTCGCTCCCGGAATCGCGTGTGCGGCCGCCCCGGCAAGCGCTCGAGCAGTTGATGGAAGAACTCAAGTAGCAGCATCTCGTGCCTGACCCGTGAATTGACCGATTCCCTAAATCCTCAAGAGAGTCCCCGCGCCACCTATTCCCGGCGGCTGGAAGAACTGCGGAACTCCCAATCGCAGCTTGACAGACGCCACCGCCGCATCGGAACGGTGAACGTCTCGGCGGGCGTTGCGGCGGTGCTCGTGATTGTCGCCGCGCTTGCCTTCCAGGCCGTTTCGATCCTCTGGATTTTGGTCCCCCTCTTCGTATTGATTTTCTTCGTTGTTCTTCATCAACGGGTGCTTAAAGCTCTGCGCAAAATCTCGCGCGCCATCGGTTTTTACGAGCGTGGCCTGGCGCGCCTCGACGGAAGCTGGGCCGGCGGGGGCGAAAGCGGCGAACGCTTTCTGGATGAATCGCACCCTTACGCGCGCGATCTGGATCTGTTTGGAAGAGGTTCCCTTTTTGAGCTGCTTTCAACCGCGCGCACCCGCGCGGGCGAGGAAACGCTTGCGAGTTGGCTGCTTCATCCTGCTTCGCTTGACGAAATCCATGCGCGGCAGGCCGCCATCACCGAACTCAAGAATCGTGTGAGCCTGCGCGAAGAAATGGCCGTGCTCGGAGAGGACTTCCGCACCGGAGTCCAGCCGGAAGCTCTGGCGGCGTGGGGTGAAGGCAAAATTCTGCTCAAGCCCGGTTTTGTGCAAGCCGCCGTCTCCGTGCTCGCAGTCTTGTGGCTTCTCAGCCTTGTTGCGTGGGGGGTCTGGGGCATAGTGTTCGCCGCGCTGATTATGACGGTGGTGAATCTCTGTGTCGCCTACCGCTTCCGTGAGCGCCTGGAAAAATTTGTCCCGGCGATTGAAGAAGCGGCGCACGACCTCGCGCTTTTATCCCAGGTTCTCGCGCGCCTCGAGCGCGAAAAGTTCGCTTCGCCCCGGCTCGGGGAGCTCCATTCCGCCCTCGAGGTGCAAGGCGTTGTCCCCTCGCGTTCCATCGCGCGGCTGGATCATCTGGTTGAGCGTCTGGAATCGCGGGAGCACCTCCTCTTAAGAATCATCGATCCGCTGGTGTTCTGGACCCTGCGAATCACCTTTTCGATTGAATCCTGGCACCGTACTTTCGGCCCCGCTATTCGCGGATGGCTTCAGGCGGTGGGCGAGATGGAAGCGCTTCTCGCCCTTGCCGGCTATGCTTACGAGCATCCGGCAGATGTTTTCCCGAAATTCACCGGCGAAGGCCCGTGTTTTGACGCCGAAGAGTTTGCCCATCCGCTGTTGCCGGAAAGCCGCGCCGTGCGGAATAATCTGAAGCTCGACGCCGGATTGCAGCTTGTGATCATCAGCGGCCCGAACATGGCCGGCAAGAGCACGCTTATCCGCGCTGTGGGCGCGAACGCTTTGCTGGCCCAGGCGGGCGCGCCCGTGCGCGCCCGGCGGCTGCGCCTTTCGCGCCTCGCGGTGGCGGCCTCGATCTGCGTTTTGGATTCGCTCCAGGGTGGCGTCTCGCGTTTTTATGCGGAGATCACACGCTTGAAAATCATCTCCGATTTAACTGCCGGCCCCGAGCCGGTCTTGTTTTTACTGGATGAGCTGTTGCAGGGCACGAACTCGCACGACCGGCGCATCGGCGCGGAAGCGATGGTGAAGAGCCTCGTCCAGCGCGGGGCGGTGGGGCTTGTCACAACTCACGATTTAGCGCTCACGCGAATCGCCGATTCGATGCAGCCGCGCGCCGCGAACTTCCATTTTGACGACCGCATCGAGGACGGCAAGCTGATTTTCGATTACCGCCTCAGCCCGGGAATCGCCCAATCGAGCAACGCGCTCGAATTGATGCGCTCCATTGGCCTCGAAATCTGATACCTGGTAGCCACGGCACGGGTTTTGTGCCGTGGGCTTGTAGCGCCAGCAGCCTGCCGGCATCGCCCGTGCCGTCTTGCTTGAAAAATCGGAAGGGGCACAATTTTAGCCTGCTTCAACACAAATCCCTGAAAGGGATTCATAAAATAGCCGGGGGCGTTGCTCCCGGCTATTGTCTACCGCCCTTTCCGGGCTTGGACGCAAACCAGTTCTCGCCTTAACTCCAGAATCCTTACTCCAACCATTCCAAACTAAATTTCCGCACTCCGCCGTTGTTTTTTTGAGACCGCGGACCGATAATCTTTTCTCTGCGTTTGCGGAAACGCGCGGATTTCAAATGGCACCGGCGCAAAGCCGGAGCGAAAAGGCGGCGTCATGAGCGGCAAGGATCGCATTGCGGTAACTACGTGGAGCTTCCATAACTACTTTCCCCAGACGCGGGAGAAGAATTTCAAGTGGCCGGGACCGCAGCTTGATCTGCGGCAGTTCCCCGCGATGATTGCGGACCGGTACGGCGTGCACAAACTGGAGCTATGCAGCACACATTTTGAATCCACGTCCTCCTCTTATTTGCGCGACCTGAAGGCTGCGCTCACCAAGGCGCATAGCGAAGTGGTGAACATGCCTGTGGACTATGACGAGGACTGGCAGGGGCGCGGGCTGAGCGATCCTGATGACCGGCAATGGAAAAAGGAAATCGCCATGCGGAAAAAGTGGATTGATATCGCGGCCTTTCTGGGCGCGAAAGCCATCCGGCCGAATCCCGGCGGGACGGAAAAAACTCCTCTCAGCCGCCCCACGGCAGCTTACCGCCAGTTGGGAAGCTACGGGCGCAGGAAAAACGTGCGCATTCTGATTGAGAACCACGGCGGCGTGGCAGGCAAGGCAGAGAATATCGTCGCCATCGTGAAAGCGGCCGGATACCCGTGGGTTGGCACGCTGCCCGATTTCGGCAACTGGCACAACCCGGCGGCGCGCTTTCCCGGACTTCGTCTGATGTTTCCTTATGCGCTCACCGTGTGCCACGCCAAGGGGATTGACTTCCCTGCCTCGCGGAAATTTGACTTCGCGCGGTGCGTCCGCATCTCAAAAGCCGCTCACTTTAAGGGAGCGTATTCCGTGGAATTTGGCGGCCAGAAAAACCCCTACGATGGCGTGAAGGACCTGATCGCGGCGCTCGAGAAGGACGTGTGAAGACAGTGACAAGAGACAAGAGACGAGTGACGAGAAAAGCTGTAGCGGCGGCCTCTGGCCGCCGGCTTTTAAGAAATAGAGGCCGCCGCTACAGCCTATTTTCACGAAAGAACCTGGCCCCACAATAGGAGAGCATATGGAAGAAGGCCGAAGTAGGAATTCGCTGGCCGCGCGATCCGGCATCACGCGGCGTGACTTTTTAGGCGGCGGAGCGGCGGCCGCGGCGCTCACGATTCTGCCGAGTGACGTGCTGGGCGGCCAAGGGCGCGTCGGACCCAATGACAAAATCACGATTGCCTCGATCGGCGTGGGCGCCCAGGGCACGCGCGTGATGATGGACTATCTCAAGATTCCCGATGTGCAG
>DASUKV010000293.1:0-7535 GCA_036278555.1 Terriglobia bacterium | reverse complement strand
GTGCGAGCCATAAAATTCCGTCGCGTAAGTTTGTGATCAGCCATTTTTGATCCCTCGACTGCAACTTAGAAAAGGCTCAGTCTGGCAGATTCGGCAGCAACTTACAAGGGACGGCGCGCCGTTCAACCCGCTCGTCTGATTCGATGTTGTCTAAAGCCTCAGCCCATGACACGGGAGCGCCCGCCAGCGTAAACTGAATAATGCCAGGGACGCGATGCGTCAGAAAGCCATCAAAGCACAAAGCAGAAGCCTCCTAAGGTTTAAGAACCGGTAGCCGTATGAGCAGAATCTGCCGATATAGATAAGGATCAATTATCTCCGGTCCTCGGATTTTTGCACCTCCATGAGCATTCGAGTTCTCGCCGCAAAAAATGCCTTTTCCAACTGGACGCTGATTGCCGTCATGACGGTGGTGAGCGTCCTGCTGGCTCCCTTTGTGCTGCACCGCCTGGGCGACTCCGCGTACGGGCTGTATTACCTCATCATGACGATTACCGGGTACTACGGTTTGCTCGACCTGGGCATGGCGACGGCGATCGTGAAATACGTCGCGGAATACACGGCGAGGAATGATGAGGAGAGCCTGAATTGCCTGGTCAATACCGCCATCTTCTGCTACTCCATCCTGAGCGTTGTGATTGCTGTGCTGACCTGGGTGGGTTCGATCTATGTCGATTCGCTTTTTCATATTTCGCCAGGATTTTTGAGGGACGCCCGCTTGCTTTTCCTGATCACCGGCTTCGGAGTCGCCGGGTATTTTCCGCTTGGCGTGTTCAACGGAATTCTCGGCGGTTTGCAGAAGTTTTACGTAACCTCTCCGATGAAGATCGTCTGCACGTTGCTGCGCGCCGGGCTGGTGGTCTATTTTCTAGAGATCGGCTACGGATTGCTGGCGCTCGCCATCATTACGGTCGGAGTCAACGTGGGGGTCTATGCGGGATCTTGTGTATTCTTTGCCATACATTCGGTTCGCCTGCAGTGGGGGCGCAGGTATATCAGGAAGGATACCTTTAAGATGATCGCCCGCTACGCCATTCCCAATCTCGCGGCGGGCATCCCTGGGCTGCTCCGCACGGAAGCGGATAACGCGATTATCGGTGTTTCGCTCTCCGCTGCCGCCATCACCTATTACTCCATCGGCGCAAAGTTGGTGGAGTACCTCGGGCGGCTGGTGAACAGCCTCGGCACTCTGTTTATTCCCATGGCCAGCCAGTTCGATGCCGCGGGGGAAACCCACCGCATGCGCAGGCTGCTGATCGATGGAAACCGCGTGTGCGCATTTCTCGCGTTTCCGTTCGCAGTAGTGATGGTAATCCTCGGCAAGCCCATCATCGCCGTCTGGATGGGGCAACGCTATGTGGCGAGCAGCTACGTCGTTCTCGTCATCCTGGTGATTCCGACCGCGCTGTGGTTTTCCCAATCGGCCTCAACGCGAATTTTGTACGGAATCAATGAGCACAAATGGCTGGCGAAAATTCTGTGGTTTGAGGGCCTCTCGAACCTAGCGCTGAGCATCATTCTGGTACATCGAATCGGAATTACCGGCGTCGCCATCGGAACTGCCATTCCGCTCGCCGTGCTCAGCATCTTCTTCGTCGCGCCCCACCTGGCCCGGCTTTTGAAGGTATCTCTGACGGAGATGCTGATCAAGACTTATCTGCCCCCGCTTGCTTTGTGTGTTCCCCTCGCGGCGGTCCTGTTCCTGCTCCGGCGCTTGTTCCCGACGCCCAGCATTCCCACTCTGTTTTTGCAATTGGCAGGGGGCGCAGTTGTTTACGGGGTCATCGTCCTTTGGCTCTTTTTCACCAGGGAACCGCTGGGTATCAAGGTGTGGGGCCGGGTCGCGCAATCTCTTCCAAAACCGTTCGGCCGCTGAGGCCCGCGTCGATTCTCGAAAACAGGTTGTATTCCGCCGCCGATTCTGCGAGAATCCCGCCTATTAGTCCGCGCACGAAAATCAAAATGAGGGAGAGGCGCCTATGTGGAAAGAGTTCAAAGCGTTCGCGATGAAGGGCTCGGTTCTGGATATGGCGATCGGCATTGTGATCGGCATCGCCTTTGGCCAAATTATCTCATCGCTGGTGAGCGATATTATTATGCCGCCGCTCGGGCTTGCGATGGGGCACATCGATTTCAATAATTACTTCGTGAACCTCACCAGCACCCACTACGCCACGCTCGCCGACGCCAAGAAAGCCGGCGCAGCCGTCATCGCCTACGGGCACTTCATCAATACCGTCATCGACTTCATCATCGTCGCCTTCGCGATGTTCCTGTTCATCAAATGGTTCAGCCGGATGAAAAAACCGGAGGCTCCGGCGGCGCCAACCACAAAGGATTGCCCGTACTGCGCGTCCAGCATCCCGCTTAAAGCTGTCCGCTGCCCTCATTGCACCTCGCAATTGGCGCCAGCTTAACAGTGAGTTTCGAATTATTCGTGCAGAAAGCGGAGTCCGGCGACGCCGGCCAGAATCAGGGCGATGCAGATGACGCGAGCCCAGTTGCGAGACTCACCGAATAGGAAGATGCCGCCAATCACCGCGCCCACGGCGCCGATGCCCGTCCAAACGGCGTAAGCCGTCCCGATGGGCAGGTGGCGTGAAGCGCGGGCCAGCAAGATCATGCTGGCGGCCATTCCGGCGATGGTTAAGAGGGAGGGAATCAGGCGCGTGAAACCCTCTGTATACTTCAGGCCCAGCGCCCAGGCGACCTCAAAAAGTCCGGCGATGATGAGCAAAGTCCACGCCATGAAGGAGGAATGATAGCATCCCTTTCCTCTTTACCGGAACCCGAGGGATCCGCGACAGTTTACGATCGCGGTGAGGGAGGCGGAGTGGAATGGGGGTGTGGTTTCTTGCTGGCTCGCATCAGATTTCGAATCCAATATTGCGCGATAATCACGAATAAGGCAAAATAGGTCAGCGCCAGACCATAGACAAAAATCTCTGCCAGCAAGTCATACATAGTTTTCACCCGGACTCATATTTCATTCTATCGCAACCCGCCGCTCAGCCTTTACTCGTTTTATTTACCGCCGGATAATCAAAGGAGCATGCCTCTTCAGCGTTTGCCACTTACCGGATTTGTCCTCACCGGCGGAATGAGCAGACGTATGGGTACACCGAAACAGGACCTTCTTCTGGACGGCGAAACCATGCTCGGCCGACAACTTCGCGTCTTGCGACGAATTTGTTCCACTGTTGCGGTGCTGGGCAGAACGGACGCGAATACCGAAGCAGCGGGCGGGGAAATTGTCACTAACCCTCGTCATGCCAGTAACATGGAAGCGGCGTTTTATTCCGACGAATTGCCGGGACATGGGCCCCTGGGTGGCATCTACACAGGGCTGATGCGCACGCGCTCGGAATACAATTTCATCCTCGGCTGTGATCTGCCTTTCCTAGGTGAAGATTTTCTAAGATTTCTCGGCTTGCGCGCCCTGGCGGCCCGGGCGGATGTGACAGCGCCGGAATCTCCTGACCACCGGTACCAGCCGCTTTGCGCGGTTTATCGCCGCCGCGTTCGGGGCATTATCCGGAGTTTTCTGGCGCAAAACGAGAATAAGACAACTCTTTTCTTCCGCCATGTGCGTTCGGAAACAGTTCGATTCGCGGAAATCGCGCGCGCGGGCTTTGGGCCGCTGGTCTTTGTGAATATGAACACGCCGGAGGATTACGAGTTGGTCCGGAGGCGGTCGCCGTTCGATCGTCCGAAACCTATCGTGCCTGGGGCAACCGAAGCTTGAGGTTCTGTCATCCTTCGTACAGCGAGCGTTCCGCGAACGGCTTAAATTGCTTTTCGAGGCTTCAGTCCGCTAAAATTGAGGTTTCCCTGACGAGGGTGTTTTGCAAAGGAGCCGTAAACCTTGAAAGTAAGCTTATGGAAATGGATCGGGATCATTGCCTTGGCAATTGCGCCCGCGATTATTCTCTGGGCGAGTCCTGTGTCCCATTCCGCCCGCGGCGAGATCTCGGAGAACGCGTTACGCGGGAGAATCCTTCGCGTTGTCCGCGAGAGGTATAGTATTCCCAAAAACGTACAAGTGATGATGGGTCCCCTGGAAAGCTCGCAAAATACGTCTTACTATGAGTGCCTCCTCACCGTAAACAAGGACAACAAGAAAAGGTCGCAACCAGTAAGCATTTCGAAAAACGGCCAGTATCTTGCGATGAGTCCGATGCTTTACCTCGGCCCGGACACAAGCGCCGAGATTGTCCGCAACGTGCGCGTGTATTTTAAGCTGGGACCTGAGTGGCATCTGTCTGACGGCTCGCTTCGGGAGTCGTCCGTCCCGGGCTTTTACGAAACGCAAGTCACGGCGGAAAAAAACGGCCAGAAGCAGGCTCAAAATTTCTTCGTTACGGCGGATAAGCACTATCTCGTGCTGGGCCAGGTCTATATTGTCCGCAGCCATAGCGAAGTGCAGCAGATGATCAACAAACAAAACCAGCCTTGCTCCGGCCCGGCAAACGCGCCGGTGACGATTGTGGAATACGCGGATCTCGAATGCCCGTCCTGCGCACGCCTGCAGCCATTTCTCGAAAACCAGCTTTTGCCGCGCTATGGGAACAAGGTACGGCTGATTTACAAGGATTTTCCGCTTCCCATGCATACCTGGGCGCGCCAGGGAGCCGTCGCCAGCCAATGCGCCTACGAAGTGGACCCGTCCGCCTTCGCCCGCTACCGCACTCTGGTCTTTGCTCATCAGTCGGAGATCAACGTCACCAACGTGCGGGACCAGCTACTGCAGCTTGCCGAGCAGGCCGGAATCAACCGCCTGAAGCTTGCCGCCTGCATGGATTCCAATGCTTCGCTTTCCCGGGTCGAGGAGGACGTGAAAGAGGGAAACAAGCTGCAAGTGATGGAAACCCCGACCTGTTTTATCAATGGCAGGATGGTGGCGGGTCTGCAGCCGCCCGAGGCATATTATGAGGTAATCGATGCGGACCTTCAGCATGACGGCAGCGGGGGACGATAAAGAGGAGTTTTCTTGTATTCTGAGGTTAAAGCTAAAGCTATCATCGCTCTTATTCTGAGTGCGGCCCTCCTGGCGTTTTGGGCTCCAGCCTATGCCGGCACGGTAAACTCTGCCGCAGACCAGGCCGTGCGCGACAAGGTTGCGAATTACCTCCGCCAGCGCTTTTCGATGGCCGAGAGCGCCAAGATTGACGTGACGCCGCTCCGAGCTTCGATTTATCCGGGCTTTGAAATCACCACCGTCACGGTTGAAGAGGGCAAGAACAAGGCATCGCAGCAATACTACGTTTCGAAAGACGGCAGTTACCTCGTCCAGGGCACGATTTTCGGACTCAATTCCGACCCCCGCCTGGAAGTGGAACACCTCATTCACACGCAGGGCGAGCCAAGCGCTGGACCGGCGAGCGCACCGGTCACGATTGTGGAATACGCGGATCTCGAATGCCCCATGTGCGCGGAAATGCAGCAGTTCATCGAAAAGCAACTGCTGCCCCGCTATGGCGATAGGGTGCGCGTTATTTTCAAGGAGTTTCCACTTTTCAGCATTCACCCGTGGGCGGTTGAGGCAGCCGTGGCCGACGAGTGCGCCTATCAGTTGCAGCCGGCAAAATTCCTGGCGTACCGCTCGTTAATTTTCGAGAACCAGAAAGCAATCCAGAAGGATACCGCGGGCCAGCAGCTTTTGGATTTTGGAGCGCAGGCGGGGCTTGACCGCGAAAAGCTCACCGCTTGCATCGGTTCCAAAGCGTCGTTGCCCCACGTACGCGAGGACTTTGTGGAAGGCGAAAAGCTCAACGTCGCCAGCACCCCCACCTTTTTCATCAATGGAAAATTCGTGCCCGGAGGGGTCACGGCCGACCAATTTTTCAAGCTGGTGGATCAGGCCTTGGCCGAAGCTGCACGAAAATAGGCTTCCGCGGGGCTGGATATTGAACAAGTATTTCTGCTGTTATAAGATAGAAGCCGCCGCCGGAGGGCTCCCGGTGAGGCCATTTGTCGAATAAATACAGGCATTTCAGGTGAAAGGACTTGCTTCAGGCTCGGCTCGAAACCGGCGCCGGCGGCTGTACCGCACGGCGATATGGTTTCTACTGTTCGCGCAAGTCCAGCTCATTTTCGCGGCTGAACTGCACCAGCACGGCTATCCTTTCTTCTCTTCCGGGCAGCCAAGCCACATCTCACCGACGCATCAGAAATCCCGCGGCCCTGCCCCTGGGCGTTCGGTGTGCGTCGTCTGCCAAATCGTCCGGCAGAGCGCGGCTCGCCCCAGTACCAGCGGCGCATCCATCCACCTTTCCGGTAGCGTTGCCTTTCATCCGCCCGTTGTCGAAACCCGCGCCTCCAGTCTGCCGCTGGTAATCCTCCCGGTGCGCGCTCCCCCTTCCCCTGAGTGGTTCTAAGCCCAAGCCGCCTTGAAGAGACGGCAGAACCATTCAGGAGGCAAACCGTTGATTTCATCAAAACCTGTATTCTCTCGATCCGTCCCGCGGAGGGCGCGGGCGAGCATTGCCGGGCGCGTAAAGGCCAGCTCTTCAGCACGTTATCGCAGCGTCCGCCCATACCAACCGGGCACCTTTAAGATAATCGCGCTGGCGGCCCTGCTTCTCTCTGTCTCGCCCTCGGCGGGGCAGTCGCAGGGAATTCCGGCGCGAATTGATCTCGACCAGGCGATTCAACTTGCGCTCCAACATAACCATGTGCTCAGCGCGAGCCGCACGCTGATTTCGCAAAGCCGCGCCGATGAGGTCACGGCGTCGCTCCGCCCCAATCCCGTCCTGATGACGGACGCCATGTTCCTGCCTTTTTTCAGCCCAAGCAGCTTGAACGGGCCAATTCTGAACAACGTCAGCGAATTCGACGCCGGTATCTCTTATACCATCGAGCGCGGCCACAAGCGGCAGGCGCGCGTTCGCGCCGCCCGCGATCAGACAGCGGTCACCGTCTCCGACGTGACCGATGCTGGGCGCTTGCTGACTTTTAACGTTGCCCAGCAGTTCATCGCCGTTCTCCTCGCCAAATCCACTTTGCAGCTTGCCCGCCAGGACCTTTCGAGCTTTCAGAACACGGTTAATATTAGCGCCGCGCAATACAAAGCGGGGGACATCAGCGAGGGTGATTTCCTAAAGACAAAACTGCAGCTACTGCAGTTCCAAACCGACGTTTCAGCGGCGCAAGTCGCGCTGGTTCAGGCGCTTCACAGTCTGAGGCAACTTATTGGCTATGGATCACTTCCCGCTAACTATGACGTGACCGGGCGGCTGGTCTACACGCCCGTGCAACTTAATTTGCAGGATCTGGAAGCCGCCGCCCTCCGGCTGCGCCCGGATTTGCTTGCCGCGAAGCAAGGGGTTGAAGCGGCCGAGAGCCAATACGGTCTCGCCAAAGCCAACGGAAAGCGCGACTTGACGACGACGGTTGACTACACCCACGTGGCGGGGCTTAATAACGCGACCTTTTTCGCCAACATCGAAATCCCTATCTTCAACCGCAACCAAGGAGAGATCGCGCACACGCACTACGCCATCACGCAGGCGCAGCAGCTCCAGGCTGCCACGAGC
>DASUKV010000292.1:0-7519 GCA_036278555.1 Terriglobia bacterium | reverse complement strand
GGCTGCGGTGGCAGGTAATCGCTGGTGTAGTCATAAATGAACATGCGCGGCAAGTGGTGCGGCGCGTAGTAGCCCTCACGCTCCTGGGCATAGGAGAGCCAGCCGTGATTCCCTTTGGGGTCGAGCAATCTCATTGGGTCAACGTAATGGTAGGCATAGGTCAGGACAAAAGAGCCGTCTGGCGCTTCCCAGCGATAGAACCCGTAAGGCATGCGGCCTTGAATGTGATACTTCACGCCGGCCCTGGCGAGGATTTGCGGCATCTGGAGCGTCATCGAAGGAGGGTCGGTCTTGACGTAAAAATGAGTATCCACGCCTGGAAATGTCTTTTTCAGCCAGCGCCGCCCGAAATAGAACTGCCGCACGAGTTTCTCCGGGCCCACGTGCACTTCCTGGCATTCCACATAGCTCGCGCCCCAGGTAAACCTCTTCTCTTTCATGCGCGAAACCATCTCGTCCCGGCGCTCTGGGTGGCGCTTGAGGAATTCCATCAAATAAGCTGTGCATTCCATCGAATAAACAAATTCCGGGTATTCCTTGAGAAGCTTTAAGGCGGGAAGAATGATTTCCGCGGAGCGGTAATCGGCCGTTTTCGCCTGGGTGTTCAGCCAGCCCAAATCATTGTGGCAGGTGCAGTTCAGCGAAAATGTGCCGCCGTCAAAATAAGAATGATAGGCGGGCACGTGCAAGGAGCGCTCGGCTCCGAAGGGCGCCGCGCCCGCTACGATCTTGAAATTCATCACCGTATCGTCGAAGGGGGCTGGAATCCAAACGTCCTGCCGGCTAACCGCGTGGCCCGGGATTGCTTTGAGCGGGACTTCGAGTTGTGTCGCGCCCTCATGGGAAACCACCAGCCGGGCGCCGGAAACTGCTTGTCCTGGATTCACAAGGTGCAAGGTAGCAGTTTGTACCGGTTTGCCGTCATGGACGTCGTACATTGACCACGCGTCAATCTCGAATCCAGGCTCGTGGCGGTGCGGGAAGGCGCGGACCTTCCCAATTCCCGTTTCCTTGGTTCCAGGCCGGGCCCACACGTCATCGATCAAAACTCGGATTGAGGCGGTCTTTTGCGTCTCGGGGAAAACCAGAATCTGGAAAAAATCGGCCTGTCGCAAACTTGCTTCCAGGGCCGGGTCGCCCGACCGGGTGCATCGAATTTTCCGGGGAGGCGCATAAAGGCTGGCCCGGGAATAGGTCAGCATGTAGGGCGCCTGGCCGAGAATATCTCGCGGCAGGGGCGGGGTTAAGATCCACAGCTCGCTAACTGGCCGGGCTTCAGGAAAGTCAATTTCGAGCCAGGCGCCGGATGTTTGCTGATACGCTTCCCATCCCACATAAAGGTTTTTCCCAAACACGTTGGCCGGAACGTAGCCCCAGGGCGGGTCGGGAGCAAAAGACGAGGCTTTGATGCTCGCTTGAAGGTGTGGACTTACCCAATTGGGGTTTTCAGGTTCTTTGTGATTTTCGGCAGCGAGCAGCCGTGTGGGAATACCATAGAGTCCGCGGCCGAGGCCCCAGGCGGCGCCCAGGATTCCGGCATCCTGCAAAAAACTTCGACGATCCATCTATTGCTTTTCTCCTTGCCAGGCTGGAATATCCAAGCGGCGGCCCGTACGGCTATGTTGCGTGAGCGCCATCCTTGCGGATCGTGTACGCTTTGCCTTGATAGTTCACGCCGCGCAACTCGGCCTCCGGATCGAAGTCCGAAAGCCGCGAATGCACATCAATTCCATGATCGAGCTTCAAATTCGCTCCAAATATTGAATCTATCACCATGTCCGAGAAGCTGCCTCCCGAAACAATCGCCCAATCATTGCCGTAAGGTTGGTCGAGAGGGCTTTTCATGGCGCCCCCTTTTTCCGGAGGAAAGATGCTTTCGACGATGTGGGCCTGCGCATAAGGGCCCTGATTTCCTGACCGGGCAAGCCCTTTCACCCATTGGGCCACACGCGCGGAAGGGTCTATTTTGTACAGGCCCTTGGCCGTCATCGAGGGCCAGGCGGCATAGGCACCGAGCCAGCTATGATCGGCGCGCACGTTCCAGGTGGCGTCCGGGTCGCCCGGAGAAAGCGCGTGCATCCACAGGGGGGTATGAAGCTGGCTCCAGAAGAAACCGCTCATCTCCCCCTTCTGTTCGGCGCTGAGGTCATCGAACATGGTGTCGAGGATGGTGAGCAGGTCATAGCAGTGGCGGACTTCGTAAAAGCTCCCGTCGGGCTGGCCGCACCTCCACCATCCTTTGCCTTTCACGTAGAGCACGCGGTTGATGCGGATGGCTAGTGCGCTAGCCTCCGCTCGCAGGCGCGCCGCGCGGCTCCCGTCGCCCCGGCGTTCGAGCAGCGCCGCCACAAACCGCATGCCGTAAACATTTCCGGCGTTCATCGCCGGAACTTCGTGAATCCAGGTGCTCACCACTTCCAGCAAGTCTTGTATTTCGCCGTAATCGGCGAGACCGGTGGAGCTCTTCACCAGCTTTTTCCAGTAAAGGGCATGGTCCATCAGATGTTCAATAACCGGCTTTCCTTGCAGGCTCTGGTTGAGCCACCCGAAATCACCGGTCACCCGCAGATAATTATCCGCGCAACGTAGAATGCCCATGTCGTTCACGGCGTACCACGGCCCTACGGCCTCGCCGGTGAGATAATCCGTCGCCAGGTGTTGGTGCATGTCGCGGGTGAGCCAAACCTCCAGGAGCGAACGGAGCGCCTTCGGGTCCAGCAGCGCGAGGCTGAGCGAAGTCAGCATGGTGTCCCAAACGAAGCTGAGCGTGGGAATCACGCGGCCAATGGTGATGTAGGTGGGGCCGTAAACCGAGTCCGGTGAAACTCGCCGGGAGAAAAGCAGGCCCGCGATGCCGTTATAATAAAGCCTCCAAAGCGATGGATCATGGGTGTGAAGTTGGGGCAGATGGCCGGAAAATTCAGAATTGCTGGGCGTAAAAGCTGCGCGGAGAAGATTGGTAAAATCGCTTTCGTTCCTCGCTTGCAGTTTGCTAAAACCGGCCTGAAAGCGATTATATTTTTCAAGCGCGGCTTCAGCGTCTTCGTCGATGACGTTCAGGTAATGAAGAGTTTGCGTTTCGCCGGGTCCCAGAGAAAGCTCATGAATCAGCATGCGTTTTTGTTCGATTCGTTTGGGCCGCGGTGAAACGCCTTGCACGGAAACCGCTTTGCTATGCCGGGCTTCGAAGAGAACGCATCCATGGGGCAGGTTTGCGGTGATGCGATTGTCCGCCTCGGCGGGGGCGTTCACAAACCAGGGCTTCCCATACGTTACCGTGACGCCGGCGCGCAGATCGAATCCCAGGGTTAGCTTGCGGCGCTCGCCGCTTTCGTTTTTGACTGCGATCGATTCGGCAACGAGCTGCTGCTTCGAAGGCAGGAACGTCTCGGTTGTAAACAAGATTCCATGGGCGCGCGTTTCGCGCACGATCTGATGCGGGTACCACGTGTAGGCTACATTCCCGGCAGGCGCAGGATAATTGGTTAAAATCTGGCCGTTCAGGAATAACTCGCAGGTGACCAGATTGCCCGGACTGAAGGCAATCTGTGGAACGCCGCAGCAGGCAAAGGGGGGGAAGGCAATCGCCGTGATCGCCGACACCGATTTGTGGCTTGCGAGGCTGCCCAGTTCGTTCTGCGCCTGAGGAGGATTGAAGTAATCCCAAAAATGATGGACCAGCCGGTCACTCGCAAGATCCGCCGGTGTGGGGATGGCGGGAAGCAGTTCGTTGCGGGCGGTGGAGGGTTCCGGGGGCGCATCACGGCCCAATGCCGCACCCGAGGCGGGCAGGGGCAAAGCGGCTCCCACTGCCCCCATCTTCAAGAATGATCTTCGATTGAGCAAACTCGTTGAGATTTCCTGACAGAATCAAAACAATTCAGTCGAACTGCTACCGCCAGTTGCCCCATGACCTGAAGCTCGGCCACCCTTTCGCTCCGCGCGAGGGCCAGGGAGTGAAGCGGCATGGTCTGCGCAAGGCCGCAGCGCTAACACTTAATCTTACCAGAGCAATTTCAGGCCGAACTGAACCTGCCGGGCGAAGAATTTCAGGTTGTTGAGCTCCGTTAACCAGGATCGGTGCGTAACGTTAGCATCGCGGTGTGTTGTTGTCAAGAGTTCTGAAAGCGGTCGTCCGGTTGTCAGACACTAACCGCGGGACCTCAAAAAGAGAATGTTCTGCATCATGTACAGGCCTTTAAAATAGGGCCGGCGGTTTCCCACTCCGGTAAAACCGCTTGACTCTAAAAGCGCGGAAGCCTAAGTTAGACCTATTCTTGCGCGGGCAGCCGGCGCGCCAGCAGAACAGGGGGGACTTTTGCCGGGCAAACAGACGAAGTCCATAGGGATCCATAAAGCCGCCAGCGTATTTTCGGAGTTGCAGCACTACTCGCTGCCGCGAGCAATTTCCGAAAAGATACATTTCGCCATCCTCAGCGGCACCTTGCACCCGGGGCAGCGAATCACGGAGATCGAGACGTGCCAGGCCATGGGGGTGAGCCGGGCCTCAATCCGCGAAGCTTTCCAGCAGTTGCGCGCGCTTGGCGTGCTCACCGCGCGGCGCCGGAAGACTTACGTGAGCGGCGGTCCCGAACGCGGCGAAATTCATGATCTCTACAGGTTCCGCGGCATCTGCGAAGGCCTGGCGGCCCAGGCAGCCAAAGACCATCTCGAAAAACCCGATCTGGCCCGCCTGGAGACCTTGATTCTGGAAATGGAGAGCGCTTCGCGCAAAATGGATATCGGGGCGTTCGGGAAAGCCGATCTGGAATTCCATAATCTCATCTGGCAGGCGAACGGCAAGGAATACCTCAAAAGGATACTCTCCGTCATTACGGTTCCTTACCATCCTTTCCTTGTGGCTCTACTGCGGAAGTCGGGATCGTCCGCCCTCTTGCGGATGACAGTCTGGCATCGCAAGGCGCTGGACGACTTGCGGCGCTTTTCGGGTGAGAATCTTCGTAGACGGACGGAACTGCACTATCAGAAGGTCGGAGAGGAATTCCTGGCGCTCATGCGGCCCAAAACCAAGAAGAAGTCCTCAGCCCGGCGCGTGCGGGCCGGCCGCGTAAGATAGAACGTAAGCTTTTCAAAAGCGCAAAAGTTTTTGCTACAGGTCGCGCAGCTCCGCCAAAAGAATCTTCGCATCGCGCGGCGAGCCCGCGTACGGTGCGCGTCGAATTTTCACAACTCGAGTTACTTGACGCCAATAATCGCGGGTGAATGCGATCCGATGTCCGCGGTTTCCACACGCTGAAAACCCGCGTTGCCGAGCCAGTTGCGATACTGGCTGACGGTATACGTGCCGCCGTTTTCGGTGAGCAGAAGCATGTTCAAGGCAAAAATCAGAGGGAAAACCGGACCCGTGCGATCGTCATTTGGAATCATGTCCAGAATCACAATTCGCCCGCCGGGGCTGAGCGCGCGGCTGAGGCGCGCGAAAAGGGCTCGCGAAACCTGCTCCCCCATGCCGTGGCAGATGTTGCCGAGCAGCGCCACGTCAAATCGATTTTCGCCGTAATCAACCTCGTTCAAATCTCCCGGCAGAAAATCGTATTGAGCTTCCATGCCCCCGCGCTTCAGATATTCGCGGGTAAGGTCAAGAACCTTCGGGAAATCCTGCGCCGTGACGCGCGCCTGGCGGTCGGCGGCGGCGATACCCATGCCCCAGACGCCCGAGCCGCAGGCGACGTCAACCACGCGCAAAGCCTTGTGAGTCGTGCCTGCGGCCAGAGCGGCGGCGAGCCGCTTTGCGGGCTCCGAATGCATAACATGAAGACTCCGAACCAGGTTCGGGAAAAACTCTTCCGCGGCTTCTTTTACGTGGGTTTCCCGTTCCGGCTTTCCGCTCCGGATGGCTTCGGTGAGATGACCCCAGGCATTCCACATCTCATGAGCTCCACCACCTTCGAGCATGGCTCCTGCGTACTGGGGGCTCTCGCGGACCAGAAACTGGGCGGTAACGGCGGTGAGCGCATAGCGGCCGCCATCCTTATTCAGCAGGCGGAAACCCGTGAGGGCGTCCAATAACATTTGCATCCCGCGCTCGGAAGCTTCTGCGGCTTTGGCGATTTCCGCCGCGGTCGTATGCCCCGCAGCGATCTGAGAGAAAATTCCAAGCTGAACGGCTGACGCGAGCACACGCGACGCTGCCATTGAAAATTGCATCTCCATAACAGCGCGCAAAGCCGGTTCTTCAGGCTTGAACGTATTTGTTTCCGGCATACTCTTCCTCCTGTTAAATCCCTAGATTCAGCTAACTTGTTACGCTTAGTCAAGCTTTCTTGTCACCCCAAGTTGCAAGGACTTCTGCGACCCTGGTGCCTCCCCGAGATGCTTCCTGTCTTCCGTGCTGCTTCAACTACTTGGCTCCCATTGTCGGATGCAATCCGCCAGGGAGGCAATCCGCTTGACTTCGCGTGCCAGGGAATGTAAATTACCAATCTCATATCGCTGAACAGATATCCCGCAATGCCGGAACGAGAACAGAAGTCCAACGACTACGAAGTGGGCGCCGTGCGCAAAGCGCTGCAGATCCTTTGCGAATTCACGCCGCAAACGCCTTGCTGGTCGCTCAGCGAACTGAGCGGCCGCCTGGAGATCCCTAAGAGCACCGCCCACAACCTGATCCGGACACTTCAGGGCCTGGGATTTCTTGAGCAGGACCCTCACGCGAAGCGCTATCGCCTGGGAGCGCGGGTTTTAGCGTTCAGTCTGACTTTTTCGCACCATACCCAGCTTGTCAGCTACGCGCTGCCTCATTTGCGCGACCTTGCGGACCGCACGCAGGAGACGGTGAAGCTGGGCATTTTATCGAACCGCGAAGCGCTCATCACCACCGCGATTGAATCTCCTTATCATTTACATACGCGCGGAGACGAAGGGCGGCGCGCCCCCTTGCATAGCACAAGCCTGGGGAAAGCTTTGCTCTCTGCTTTGCCCGATCCGGAGATCACGGAAATTGCGGCTCACAACGGACTGCCGCGGTTTACGGCGCGGACCATCGCCACGTTGAGCCGCCTGAAGCAGGAAGTGGAGCAGATCAGGTCGCAAGGCTACGCCGTCGATTGGGAGGAAAACGAATCGGGCGTGCGCTGCGTGGCCGCGCGCGTCGATTTTCCCGGCAATCGCCTGGCGGCGGCGATCAGCGTTTCCGGACCGGCAAGCCGCGTGACGCGCCCAAGGATCAAAACGCTGGCTTCCGCGGTGGTCCAGACTTCCCGGGCAATTTCCGCTTCTCTGGACGGAAGAAGTTCACCCAGGCCGTCCCCCGCAGAAGGGCGCAACGATCAGGAGTTGTAGCGGCGTCTGGCCGCCGGCGCTTAAGCAATAAAAACCGGCGGCCAGAGGCCATGCTTGTCCAAATTAGGTTTCAATATTGCCGGTGCGACTTGCGGCTTTGCCGCCTGACGTCCGGAAGGGCTTTGCCCTTCCGGGAGCTTGGAGCCCACGCAACCTGTTCTCGCTGGGCGCGAAGGCTTTGCCTTCGCGCCCAGCGAGAACACTAAAATATGGACAT
>DASUKV010000291.1:0-3196 GCA_036278555.1 Terriglobia bacterium | reverse complement strand
CTCTGGAGAGCGGGGAAAAGCTCCGAAGGCCCCCCGAAAGGATGGCAGGAAGAGGCACGAGAAAGCCTGCTCCGAAGTGAAAACTGGCTTCAAACCACCGAGATTTTTTAATAGAGCCCATTTTTCCGCAGCCTGCTAGAGAATATTTATTCAGGCTGTCCACTGAGAGAATCATCACTGGCCGCAGCTTGTCGAGCCTCGCCAGGTAGACTTCGCCGCGCTTTGGATAGAGGGGCATTAGTCGCGGGCCATTGACCGGACCGAGGCTGCTTGGAAGGCACGGAGTTCTTTTCTCTCCGCGTCCTTTATGGTTCAGTAGAAGGCCTGGGCTTCCTCTTCCAGTTTGGAGTCGAGTTCTTCCCGCATGGCGCGTTTCAGCATCTCATTCACGCGCTCGCTCGCGGAGCGGTCTCCTTTGGTTTCAGAAATGTGCTGACTTATCTCCCGGTCAATTGTAAAACTCTTACCTGACTTGGTAGAGTTTCCCATAGCACATCTCCTAAACCTCTAATACCCCAACATATTGGCATTGTTCAGGGCGGTCAAGAGACCATTTTTGATGTCGGAATAATCGCGGCGATCTACCACAGATATGCAGGCTGTTTGCCTTTTTTTTCTGCAAGCAGCTATCCTGAATTATTGACGTAGCGCCGCCATCCCTTCGCGGAGTTTACCGTGAGCCTCTTCGCTTCGCTCAGAGCGATTCGAAGAGGAGCGAATCTGCACAGGACAGGCACTGGCGGCAGAGCCAAATGCCAGCAAGATGCTGGCGCTACCATCTGAATCACCCTCTTTGGCGGAACAAGAGGCAAAGCCAGCGAGAGGCTGGCGCCACGAATGGGATCAAAACACGTCACGCTCGGCATTGTGATTCTTGCGGCAATTATTCTCTTCCTTGCCCACCGCTATTTCCGCGCCGAGCGCCGATATCCTTTCCCCCGCACGGGATGGGCGGGCCTCGCGATCATTGTGGGGTGCGAGGCGCTGCTTGCGCTTCGGGTGCAATTTGTAACGGTTTACTTCACGCCGCTTGCCTGGACGGGCTACCTCCTCTTTGTGGATGCTTTAACCGCGAATCTCCAGGGCTCTTCCCTCCTCCAGCGGTCACCTCGTCGTTTCTTGGCGCTTGCCGCCTGGTCCATTCCGCTTTGGCTCATTTTTGAGGCTTACAACCTGCGGCTCAGGAACTGGACCTATGTCGGATTACCCTCGAACCTCCTGGCGCGTGACATTGGCTATGCCTGGTCGTTTGCCACCATCTGGCCGGCCATTTTCGAAACCGCGGAGTTCGTCCGTGCGCTAGGCTTTTTCCGCGGCCCGGCGAAGCCTCGCCGTCCAGTCACCCGCCGCGTGCAATGGGGGATGGCGATTGCTGGATTGCTTTGTCTGACAGTGCCCGTCGCATTGCCGCCGAAGTTTGGAAGCTATTTCTTCGGTATCGTCTGGGTGGGATTCGCCCTGCTGCTTGATCCGGTGAACTATCATGGAAAAGGGTGCTCGTTGCTGCGCCTGTGGGAAAAGGGTTCAACGACGCTTCTGTGCAGCTTTCTCTTTTCAGGGCTGATCTGCGGCTTCTTCTGGGAGTTCTGGAACTACTGGGCCCACGCCCGCTGGATTTATATTTTCCCGATCCTCCAGCGCTGGAAAATCTTTGAAATGCCAGCCCCCGGCTTCCTGGGGTTCCTGCCTTTCGCCGTGGAGTGCTTCGTGATGTATGAATTTTTGCGGACGCTCGGCCGTTGGCTAAAGAGTGCGCGTCATTCTGACGCTGAGCAAAGCGCAGCGGAAGAATCCCGGTGTTTCGCCTACTTTGTATAAAGGGAGGGATTCTTCCTTCGCTCCGCTGCTGTGAAAGTTCGACTCGCATCCCCTCACCCGGCTTGCGACGGGAAGCACTGCTTCCCCGCGCGCCACCCTCTCCCGGAGGGAGAGGGTGCCCGAGGTACGAGGGCGGGTGAGGGGTGATCTTCATGCCTCGGAGTATCGCAAAGCGATATGACAACTCCTCAGAATGACGGTTTGGTTGCGGCTCCGCCGCATTGCGTTAACACGATGAAAAACTGGCGCACAACGGCTTTTGTTATCCTCATTCTGGCGTTCCTTGGCCTGGGAGCGCCGTCCGCGTGGTCTGCTCCAGCGGCGGCCGATTCGGAAAGCCAGATCAGGCCGTTGGCGCTCGCGGGCATCCGCCAACTAATGAACGGCCAGCCAGACGCCGCGATTCCCACATTCCGGCGAGTCGAACAACAAGATTCGTCTTCGCCCCTTGGTTACCTGCTCGAAGCCGATGCCACCTGGTGGAAAATCTACTACTCCACCGCCAATTTGATCGATCCCGATGTCTTTGACGTCGTCACCACAAGCTCCACGCCCTACGATTCGCACTTTGAAGACCTCGTGAAGATCGCGATTCAAAAGGCGCAAACCCGTATTGACGCTCACCAGGACGAAGCCCGCAGCTATCTTTACGAAGGGATGGCTTACGCGCTCAGGGCCCGCCTTGAGGGATTGCGCGCCAAGGACATGCCCACCGCGCGCGCCGGTAAGAAAATGCGCTCTTTGCTTCTGAAAGCTTTGGAGCTTGACCCTCACCTGACGGATGCTTACGCCGGCGTGGGCCTCTACAATTATTTCGTGGATACGCTGCCGACGATCGTCAAAGTGTTGGGCTTCTTCATCGGTCTGCCGAGTGGCGACCGCGCAAAAGGACTCGAGCAGCTTCAGCAAGCCGCCGAGCACGGCGAATACACTCGCGCCGAAGCCAAGTTTTACTTAGCCAAAGACTATACGCGCCGCAACGAAATGCAATTCACGAAATCCCTCCAGCTCTTTCAAGAACTGGCCGCCGAGTTCCCGCAGAATCCCTTTTGGAAGCTCATGGTCGCAAGCGTCCATATGCGGCTTGGACAGCGGGACCAGGGCGAAGCAATGTATCGCCAGATTCTGGCCGCAACGGCCAACCAGAACGGCTTGCCCGCCAAGCCGGTCCACCACGCTGTGAACCAAGCGCTGGAACGGCTGCATCTCGGACAGAAATTCGAGTAGGAATGTAAGGGGTAGGGGCGCTGCTTGCCGCGCCCTCTACTGGGTAAGCGCCGCTGTCTGTTCGTGGGCGTGGTAGGAACTGCGAACGAGGGGACCTGATTCAACGTGCCGGATTCCGGCGCGCTCGCCTTCCTTCTTGAGCGCGGCAAAC
>DASUKV010000290.1:0-8440 GCA_036278555.1 Terriglobia bacterium | reverse complement strand
GATCCGGCTGAACCTGGAGCAGGCGCCGGAAAATCTGCTGGAAGGCCTGGAAAACGCGCTGGCGGCGCATCCCGGTGAAAACCCCGTGGTTTTTGAACTGACACAGCCGGGGAATTTCAAGGCCTGCTTGCGCGCCCGGAGACCCTCGGGAGTGAAGGCGGATGAAAAGCTTCTCACCCAACTGAGAACGGTGTGCGGGCAGGAGGCCGTTGCGCTCGAAGTACAAAACCGCCGCAACGGGCAGCCGTAGCGCGTCAGGCGCAGTGCGGTCATACTCCACTCAGAGAACTATGGCAGCTCAACCGAAACTGCAAAAGTCGTCCGCTGAGCGTGATCTGGAGCAGCAGATCGCGGAGCTCAAACAAATGCCGGACTCTGCCGGCAGCCAGGATGAAATCGAGCGGCTGCGGCACCAATTGGAGTCGATGAAAAAAGGGACGCACGCATCACCGGAGAACGCCGAAGCCTGGAATCGCGTCTTGCTGGCCCGCCATCCGCAGCGGCCTTACACGCGCGATTACGCAGAGGCGCTTTTCACGGACTTCACCGAACTGCACGGCGACCGCCGCTTTGGCGATGATCTGGCGATGGTCTGCGGCCCCGCGCGCTTCGCGGGCAGGCCGGTGATGATTGTAGGAGAGCAAAAGGGGCGCGATACCAAGCAGAAGGTAGCCTGCAATTTCGGCATGCCGAAGCCGGAGGGCTACCGCAAAGCCCTGCGCATGATGCAATTCGCGGCCAAGTTCCGCCTTCCCATCATCACTTTTGTGGATACTCCCGGCGCGTATCCCGGCATCGGCGCGGAGGAGCGCGGCCAGGCGGAGGCCATTGCTTACAACCTGAAGGAAATCCCCAAAATTCCCGTACCCATTGTTGTGGTGATTCACGGCGAAGGGGGGAGCGGCGGCGCGCTTGCGATTGCCATTGGGGACAAAGTCTTGATGATGCGCAACGCCGTTTATTCCGTCATCGCGCCGGAAAGCTGCTCCTCAATTCTGTGGCGTGACTGGGATCACAAGGAGGAGGCGGCGCGCATCCTACGGCTCACGTCGGAGGACCTCAAAAGCTTCGGCGTGATTGACGAAGTCGCCCCCGAACCCCCGGGGGGCGCCCACACGGATGCGAAGGCGGCGGCTGAACTCCTGCGTCCCCTCCTGGCCGCCAGCCTGCAGGAACTATCCTCCCTCTCCAACGAAGAATTGCTTCGCCGCCGCCACGAGCGGCTGCGCCGCCTGGCCACGTTTGTCGTAGGGGAATAATCCGGGCGTGCCTGGAGCCTGCAGAATCAATTTCGGCGCGCAGCGGTCAGAGAAACGGCGGGCAACTCGATGCGCTGGTAGACCACGTAGAGCACCAGTTCGAGACGGTCGGAAACTCCGACTTTATCGTAGACAGCGCGCAGGTGGTTCTTGACGGTTTGTTCGCTGATCGAAAGGTGCTGGGCAATTTCGCGGTTTCGCCAGCCTTGCACCAGGTAACTGATGATCGTTTTTTCGCGTTGCGTGAGCGTATCCACCGGCCGGGGCAGGTCCAGCGGGGCGCTTTCGAGCATCCGCGCCATCTGAGTGATGTCGCCCTTGGGAAGCCAGATTTCGTCGAGCATCACTTTGCGAATACACTTGATGAAGAGCGCCGGATCGACCGACTTCAATATGACGCCGGAGGCGCCTGACCGGATGAAGCGCAGAGGTTCGTCCTTCGCGAGAGAGGCTCCGGTGATAACCAGGCGGCAACCTGC
Organism: Terriglobia bacterium; assembly: GCA_036278555.1. GTDB lineage: Bacteria > Acidobacteriota > Terriglobia > UBA7540 > UBA7540 > RH2-MAG17b. The sequence continues at coordinate 6,702 of DASUKV010000290.1, read as the reverse complement.
CGAAGCGCTCCGCAGCTTTTCGAGTTCCTCTTGCGGTTTTTCCGAGAGAATCTCCGACTGAAGAAGTATCACGTCGGGCTTTAACTGCCGGGCCATATGGAGCGCCTGAGTAAAGCTTTCGGCTTCGGCGGCGACCCGCACATCGTCTTCCGCGGCGAGGATCCGGCGCAGCCCGAAGCGAAAAATCGCTTCCCGGTCGGCGATCAGGATCTGAATCTTCTTTTTCGAGTTTCGTCCGTTTTTCATCTCACGCAGTGGACGCTCTTGCTGCCTGATTTTGCCAGCCTCCATAATTTCCCTACAATGTCTCATCGGCTTTCTTCAGGTTGAGTCGTTCGCGCCCTGAGCCCGCCTGGCAGAGCCGTCCGGGTCACAAGGACTATCGGCAACTGTGAGGGACATCATGAAGCTCAGTGAAATTGCGGCGCACGTTGGCGGCACGGTTGAGGGACCTGCGGAGATTGAAATCACTGGCGTCGCGGGACTCGATGAGGCAACCCCCGCGGACTTGACCTTTCTATCGAATCCCAAGTATTACGGCAAGGCTCAAACCACGCGAGCTGGGGCGGTGATTGTGGGAATGGAGGATAAGCTTTCCGGGCATACCCTCCTGCGCGCGGGCGACCCCTATCTTGCTTTTGCGCGCGCCATCGAACTTTTCAACCCTCCCGAGCGTCCGCGTCCGGGCGTTCATCCGGCGGCCAGCATTGCGCCGGGCGCCCAAATTGGGCGCAATGCCTCAATCGGTCCGTACGTGGTTATCGAAGATGGCGCGACGCTCGGCGACGATTGCATTCTTAAGAGCTTTGTAATGATTTACGCTGGAGCGAAGATCGGCGACCGGTTTTTTGCTCATTCTCACTCTGTGGTTCGTGAAAATGTGCAAATCGGGAACGATGTGATCCTCCAGAACGGCGCCATCGCGGGAGGCGACGGTTTCGGCTTCGCGCGGCAAGCGGATGGGTCCTACTATAAGATCGTTCAGGCGGGTACGCTGATTATTGAAGACCACGTCGAGATCCAGGCCAACGCTTGCATCGATCGCGCCAGCATCGGAGCCACGCGTCTCGGGCGCGGCGTGAAGGTAGACAACCTCGTGCAAGTAGGGCACGGCTCCGAAGTGGGCGAAAACTCGCTGCTATGCGGGCAGGCGGGCCTTGCCGGGAGCTCCCATGTGGGGCGCAACGTCATCTTGGCCGGCCAGGTGGGCGTGGCCGGTCATCTCACGATTGGAGATAACGTGATTGTCAGCTCGCAGGCGGGTATTCCTCGCGATGTACCCGCCGGCCGCATCGTTTCCGGTTCGCCCGCCGTCGAGAACTCGCTGTGGCTCAAATGCACAGCCGTCTATGCCCACCTGCCGGAAATGTATTCAACACTGCGCAAGATTCGCGATTACCTGAACAAACACGGCGCGGACCTCTGAGGCCTTGTTATTGTAGCGGCGGCAGAGCCGCGCTATGCACCAGTAATTTGGACAGCCTTGGCGAGAGGCCGCCGCTACAACGGGTGAGCCGTCAATACAGCAAGTACTTCGCCCTCATTTTGAGAAAGGGGTCAAGTTCCGTCTGCCATCGCAAGGCGATCCCGCGCGGGTCATGACCCGCTTTGATCTCATTGACCACCTGCTGCGAGCCGGTGAGTTTGAGGGTTGCGTCCAGCTTGAAATCCTTCGGAAAAAGCTGATATAGCGCCGAGGCCAGTTCCACCCCGAACTCTGGTGAATTGAGCGACTGGCGGTTCAGTAGTTGAATACTCACGCCGTGGCATAGTTGACCCTTGAATTTTGCGGCCGTCGGGGTGAAATCCATCGGGATAAAGCGGACGCCTTGGATTCTGCGGGCGTTCAGATACTCCGCCAGCTTCCGGCCATCGATCCAAGGCGCGCCCAGCACTTCAAACGGCGTATCCGTTCCCCTTCCGACGCTGACATTAGCGCCCTCAATCATCCCAAGGCCCGGATACAGGACGGTTTCGGTAAGATTCCGCAGGTTCGGCGAAGGGTTCATCCAGCTAAGGCCGGTGTCATCAAACCAGTCGGTCCGCCTCCAGTCCGTCATCTTAATCACGTGGAGGTTCGCTCCGATGTGGTTTTCCTCGTTGAACATTTGCGCAACCTCGCCAACCGTCATGCCGTCGCGCACCGGCATGGGGAAATAGCCGACGAAAGAGATCAGGTTCCGGTCGAGGAGCGGACCTTCGACGGCGTATCCATTGATGGGATCGGGCCGGTCGAGCACGTAGACCGGGAGGTGATATTCCGCCCCAGCTTCGAGCGCGTATCCGAGGGTTGTAAGATAGGTGTAGAAGCGAACACCCACGTCCTGGATATCGTAGACCAAGGCGTTGATGCCATTGAGCATCTGCGCCGTGGGATGGCGATTCGCGCCATAAAGGCTGTAGACGGGCAGACCCGTTGCAGGGTCGCGGCCCGAAGCGACGTTGCCTTCGGCGGTCCCGTAGAGTCCATGCTCCGGCGTAAAGATCGCCACCAGCTTCACCCCGGGAGTATGGTCGAGCACGTCAATCGTGCGCTGGCCGCGGCCGTCGCGCCCACTCTGGTTCGTAATGAGTCCCACGTCAAGCCCTTGCAGCGGCTTGAAGTATTCTGATTCGAGCACGTCGATCCCGGTCTCGACGTGTCCCTCCCGCGGCCGCGGCGGGCGGAATCCGTAAAGCAACTCGTAGTAGCCGGTGGACGGGAGGCGGTGCAGGATTTCTTCCTGGCTGGGGATGCGGCCAAACGCCGACGCGGCAATCGTGGCAATCTTGGCGCGCAAGGGAATCACATCGCCGTGGGCGCCAGGATGGACGGCATTGGTGAGAAGAATGACGTAGGTTTTCGAAAACGGATCGATCCAGATGTCCGTGCCGGTCCAGCCGGTGTGGCCAAACGAGCCGATGGGGAAAAGCTCGCCACGATTCGAAGCAAACGCGGTGTCAATATCCCATCCCAGGCCGCGCACGGCGATATTGCGCAGCGGGGTTTGCGGCGTCGACATTTTGAGCACCGTCAGGGGGCTAAGAATCCGTACTCCATGATACGTTCCCCCGTTCAAGATCATCTGCGCATAGATGGCCAGATCATCCGCCGTTGAGAACAGGCCGGCGTGCCCGGCCACGCCGCCCATGCGGTAGGACGTGGGATCGTTCACTTGGTACCAGGCGATCCGCTCATTTTTCTGATCGGGAGGCTGCGTGGGCGCCTGATGCGCTTGCCAGGAGGCGGGGGGAAGAAAGCGCGTGTGGTTCATGCCCAGGGGCTTGAAAATATGCTGCTCGCAATAAACGTTGAGCGGCTCGCCCGAAATGCGCCTGACCAACTCACCCAGAGTTTCAAAATTAATATCACTGTAAATAAAACGCGTTCCGGGCGGCACGATCGGATGCGTTTGAACAATCAGATTCATGGCCGTGTCGTAGCCGGACCAGGGCTGTTCGAGCGGCAGATCAGGCGGCAGGCCTGAATAGTGCGTCAGCAAGTCACGGACGGTGATTGAATCCTTGCCGTTTTGGCCAAATTCCGGCCAATAGTCAGCGACGGGATCATCCAGGCGAATTTTCCCTTCTTCGAACAACTGCATGATGGCAGGAGTAGTGGCCGTAACCTTGGTCAATGACGCCAGGTCGAACTCGGTCCCGACGGTCATTGCGGAGTTATGGGGGATATGGGTGCGATCACCGAAGGCGCGCCGGTAAACCACGCGCCCGTCGTGTCCAATTTCGACCACGGCTCCGGGCATCTGACCTTTCTGGATGGCCTCTTCCACCACCGGTGCAATCGACGCAAGCTGCTGTGAGATGGATGACGATGTTTCTTGAGGGGATTGAGAAGATAGGTTGCGGCGGCTTCCCGCCACAAGCGTCCCATTCGTCGCGGCAAGGGGGAGCATGATCGCAAGCAGCAGAACGGCGGGATTCAATTCATTCCGAATCAATTTCATAGGGGCTTCTCCGATTAGACGACAACCACCAAGTCGCCGGGCTTTTAACTTTCGCAGAGCGAATTAATTGCTATATACTGACGCGACCTGTGAGTCAATGAAGAATTCTGCCGCCGCGCGCCTCAAACACAAAAAACGACTTGGCTTGGCCCGGCCGCGGCTGCCGGTGAACGCTGCCATCAGAGGGGGGCCTGAATGAAAATCTCGCTTTCCGGCTGGCTGATCGTCGCCGCGTATTTCCTTTTTAATCTCCTCATCGGCCTCTATTACCGCAAAAAGGGCAGCTCCGACACGGACAACTATTTTGTCTCCGGCCGGAACGTGAGCTGGTGGCTGGCGGGCACCTCCATGGTCGCGGCGACGTTCGCCGCGGATACGCCGTTGGCGGTGACGGGACTTGTGGCCACGCAGGGCATCGCGGGCAATTGGTTGTGGTGGGGACTGCTCTTCAGCGGCATGATGACGGTGTTTTTCTTCGCCCGGCTCTGGAGGCGGGCGGAAATTGTCACTGACGCAGAGTTTGTGGAAGTCCGCTACGCCGGCAAGCCGGCGGCTTTTCTGCGCGGATTCCGCGCCATCTATTTCGGCGTTTTAATGAACTGCCTGATCCTGGGCTGGGTCAACCTGGCCATGGAAAAAATTCTGATGGTGGTTCTGGGCGTCACCATGTTCTGGGCCATTGTCATCATTTTCGGCATCATCGGGTTCACCGGCATTTATACCTTCATTTCCGGACTTTGGGGCGTGCTGTGGACGGATTTCTTCCAGTTCATTCTGAAGATGACCATGGTGATCGTCCTCGCCTACTACGGCGTGGTGGCTGTGGGCGGCATGAAAGGACTCCTGAGTAAGCTTGCGGTGGTAGACGCTCACCGGTTGGCGACGCACGCCGGCCACGGCTCCATTCTCGATTTCATCCCCAGCTTCAACTCGCCGTGGATGCCGTTTGTCACGTTCTTCGTTTACGTGGCCATCAACTGGTGGGCCAATTGGTACCCGAGCGCCGCGCCGGGCGGAGGTGGCTATATCGCCCAGCGCATGTTCAGTGCCAAGGACGAGAAAAATTCGCTCCTGGCCACGCTCTGGTTCAACATCGCGCAGTACGCCATTCGCCCCTGGCCCTGGATCATCACGGCGCTGGCGTCCGTGGTGCTTTACCCGCACCTGAAGGACCCTGAAATTGGCTACATCAAGGTTTGGGTGGATTACCTTCCCGAAGCCTGGGGCGGGCTGATGTTGGCGGCCTTCGGAGCAGCCTATATGTCGACGATCGCCACCCAGCTCAATTGGGGATCTTCCTACCTGCTGAATGACGTTTACCGCCGTTTTCTCGTCCCCGATAAGAGCGAGGAGCACTACGTGGTGTTCTCGAAACTCGCAACGGTGGGCCTGGCCATTGTGGGCGCAGCCGTCTCGCTGGTGATGACCTCCGTAGCGGGCGCCTGGGAACTATTGCTGGCGATTGGCGCCGGCACGGGCACCGTTTACCTGTTGCGATGGTACTGGTGGCGGATCAACGCGTGGTCAGAGGTCTCCTCCATGAGCGCGGCCTTGATCACGACGGCTGTGCTCCATGGCGTCTTCCATATCTCTGATTCAACCGCCCACGGCTTTGCGGAGTCCATCCTGATTACGGTCGCCGTCACCACCGTTGTGTGGCTGGTTGTGACTTTCCTCACCTCGCCCGAGCCCGACGACAAATTGGTTGATTTCTACCGCCGCACCGCGCCTGCGGCTTGGGGATGGAGACGCATCGCCAAGCTTGCGCCTGAAGTTCCGGCGGACCGCGAAGGCTGGTATAACCTGGCGGACTGGCTGCTGGGATCCGTCATGGTTTACCTGTTTATGTTCGGTATTGGTAAACTGATTCTGGGTCCGGTCTGGCTGGGATATGTTTACCTGGCCATCGGCGCGGTTTGCGGCGCAGTGATTTATTATGATTTCTCCAAGCGCGGCTGGGAAGCGTTTGCGGGAAAAAAAGCGGGTCGAACGGTTGGCCGCCAGCCTCCAGCAAGGTAGAAGCGAGATTCTATGAAAATGCGCATCATGGTGAACCGTCTGCGCTCACTGTCCAAGCCGGATGAAGAATATCTCGCGGTTGTGGAGGACCTGATTACAAAACAGTATCAGGTGGCGACCTGGGACACCGGCGCTAATGAATTCGACCAGATTCACGAAAGCCCCTTCGATGCTTCGTAAACCGCGCATCACCGAACAGGAAAATCCCGCATCGGCCGCCCTGAGCACGAAGCCGCTGCGGGAAATTCTCCGCATCATCAACCGTGAAGATCAGAAGGTGGCTCCGGCCATCGCCAAAGTGATCCCGCAAATCGAGCGGGCGGCGGAGATGATTGTCCCAGCCCTCGCGGCGGGCGGGCGGCTCGTCTATCTCGGAGCCGGCACGAGCGGCCGTCTTGGCGTTCTGGATGCCGCGGAATGCGCCCCAACCTTCAGCACGGACCAAGTGGTGGGAGTGCTGGCGGGCGCGCCCCGGTCAATGTTCCACGCCGGAGAGAGCGCCGAAGACGACTTAAGTCTCGCGATCCGCGACTTGAAGAGAATCAAATTGACGAAGCGCGACGTGCTCTTGGGGATTTCAGCGAGCGGCCGGACGCCCTACACGATGGAAGGCCTGCATTACGCCCACCGCATCGGAGCGAAGACCGTCGCCCTTACGTCGAACCCGGGCGCGCCGATGAATGCATTGGCCGATGTCGCGATTGTTCCCGTCACGGGACCGGAGGTGCTCACCGGCTCG
>DASUKV010000289.1:0-4893 GCA_036278555.1 Terriglobia bacterium | reverse complement strand
GGCAGGCCGATAACCCGCCCCAGATTCAGTTTCTCCGTCGCATAATCGTGTTGGGCGGCGATGAGCTGTTCCTGGCGCGATTTCAGCTCCACTTGCGCGCGCAGCATGTCAATCCGCGGGCTAAGTCCCGCGTGCAGCCGGTCAACCGCCTGCTGGTAAAGGGCCTGAGCGGTATTAACCTCGGCTTGGGCCGTTTGCACCTGGGCCGCCCCGGCGTTCGCAAGCAGATAAGCGTTCCCTACGACCAGCACCACCAGGTTCCGCGCGTCTTGGTAGGAATACTCGGCCGCGCGCACGTCTTCAGAGGCCGCATGTTCGTTGCGCCAGGCGTGAAGGTCGATCACCGGGGCCGAGAGCGAGGCGCGCGCGTCAAAGGTGTTGAAGGGACCCACGATGGTCGGAATACCGGGGATGTTGCCGGGAAATCCGAGCGCTTGCAGATTAATTTCCTGTCGTGTTTCGGTGACATCGGCATTGAGGTGCGGCAGCATCTTGCTCAGGGCCTGCCAGCGCGCGCCACGCGCCGCCTTCGTGGTCTGTTCGCCGATCAGGAGACCCAGGTTATAACGGAGCCCCCTCTCGATCGCGTCTTTGACGGAAATTGGGATCGTCTCGGAGGTAAGCTCCCCTTGCGGCACACTGCCCGTGAACGGGCTTTGCGAGGAGCCCAACGCGCCCGAGCTTGACGCCGCGCTCGTCTCATAGCTTAACGTGCCCGGGGCCGCGATCCCGCTCTGCGCGGCCGCAAACTGACCGAAACTTACAATCAGCGCCGCCAGGAAGATGAAGACCTCAGCTTTGTCAACTTTCACGATCATTGCGCCTTGACCTTTCCATTTGTCCACTTCTCCCGCGCCGAGCCCGCGTGCCCCTTGGATGCGCAAGGCGAGTGAACGACCAAAATCCGGCCCTCAGCCGCCGGTTTGCGAGACATCGCCCGAAGCCGCGCAGGCTCGCTCGATTTGCTCAATGATGCTGCGCGTCATCACGCCCGAAGCGTTCAAGTGCACGCCCTGCCGGCACATTTGCGCGAGCAACTTCTGCCCCTCGGCGTCCACGTAAGTCACGTCGCTTAAATCCACAGCGATGCACGCGCCCCGGCAGTCCGCGTTCAGGGTTTGCCAGCTTCGCTCAAATTCGGCAACCCAGGGGCCTGCGAGCTTGCCTTCGAGCTTGAATTTCGTGATCTCACCGATCTTTTCAACGGAAATCTTTAACACGACCAATTCCCTCCGAATCCAACGCCTTTGCCGAGAGCAGTTTGTGGGCCAGACATAAAACAGTAGGATGTTTCCGTGTAATCGTTTGATTCAGAGCAGGTTAGCTGACCGTGTGTGGCCCGGAGGGAAATCGAGTGCTAAAGCGAGATGCCAGAATGCAGGCAATGTGCCGATATTTCGGCGCGTCGGCTGGGCTTTCAGCGAAGATGAATCAATTTGCGCGGGAAATATCCAGCCTGCGCATCCTGGATTGAAGGGTTGTGCGCTTCATGCCCAACCGGACCGCTGCGCCGCGCGGTCCTCCAATCACCCAGTTGGTTTCCCGCAGAACGCGCAAGATATGTTCGCGCTCGGCCTCTTCGAGGGTTTGAGCGGGAACGGGGGGTTCGGCAGATGTGGGCTTTAGTTCGGCAGGCGGCAGATAGAGAATGGAGTTTTGGGACAGAATCACCGCCCGCTCGATCAGGTTCTCAAGCTCTCTAACGTTTCCCGGCCAGTGGTATTGCGAAAGGGTTTCCATGGATTCGGCGGGGATGGTTTCAATTTTCTTATTCATGCGCCGGGAATACTTCTGCGCGAAATAGCGCACCAGCAGGGGGATATCTTCCGGGCGCTCGCGCAGCGGGGGTACGGAAAGGGGAAAGACGTTCAGGCGATAAAACAGATCGCTGCGGAAGCGGTGCTCTTCCACCATGCGGGCCAAATCCTGATTGGTCGCGGCCACCAACCGTACCTCCACGCGGATCGTTTGCGTGCCGCCCAGGCGTTCAAACTCCTGCTCCTGCAGCACTCTCAGAAGCTTGGGCTGGAGCTCCAGTGGAATATCTCCAATTTCGTCCAGAAAAAGCGTTCCGCGATGGGCCAGCTCAAAGCGGCCGATTTTTTGCGAGATGGCGCCCGTAAAAGCGCCTCGCTCGTGGCCAAATAATTCGCTTTCGAGCAGCCCTGAAGGGATCGCGGCGCAGTTAAGCTTTACGAAGGTCTTTTCGCGCTGCTGGCCCAAATTATGAATGGCGCGCGCGATAAGCTCTTTGCCGGTACCCGTCTCGCCGAGGATCAACACCGTGGAGCCGGTCGGCGCTACGGTTTCCAGTTGCTTCAGCGCGCGCCGCAAGGCCGGGCTTTCGCCGATGATCTCCTCGAAATCGTGCTCGGTGCGGATTTCGTCTTCCAGGTAAAGTTTTTCTTCGGCGAGTTGATCTTTCAAGCTCGCGATTTGGGAATAGGCGAGCGCGTTTTCCACAGCAATCGCGATCGGGTTGGCGGCGTGAACCAGCAAATCAATGTCTTCCTGCGAGAACGCGTCCGGCTGCAGGCTCGCCACATTGAGCGTGCCCAGCACGCGGTCGCGGCTGATGAGCGGAATGAAGACCGCGCATTTCAAACCCTCTTCAAGATGGCGCGCGAGCATTTCCGATTGCCGGAAGCGCAGGATGTCTTCGTGCGCTGCCACGTACGGCTTGCGCGTGATAACCGCCTGGCCAGGAAGGGCGCGGTCAATCCGTTCGATCATTTCTTCCCGGACCAGCCCTTTTCCGCCGGGAAAATCGAGGGCGCACAGCCGGAGCCGCTCCTGATCGGGTTCGAGCAGACAAAGCCCGGCATAGTCGTGCTTCACCACGCGCCGCAGGCACGCGGAAATGGCGGGGAAAAGCTCGCGCAAATCAAGGTTGGAGACCAGCGCATTGGTGATTTCGAGCAGCGCTTCGAGATGATCCCGCTCGCGCCCAAGCTGCCCCTGGTAGGCGTGAATCCGCGCGTAATTCAGAGCATTGTCGACCGCCACCGCCACCTGCCGGGCCACCTGGGTAAGGAACTCCAGGTCCGCATCGTTGTAAGCGCCGGGCTCGGAGCTGCCGAATCCCATCGCTCCCAACCGTCGCTGCGCCGTCGTCAGCGGCAGCATGCAGACCGATTCGGTTTGGCGCTGGCGCACCAGTTCCCGGATTCGTGGGAAGCGGGCTTCCATTTCCTCTCGGGAGAACAGAAAAGACTGCTGGGTCCGCCAGACCATGCCGCCCGGAGAATCCTCGACGGGTAATTCCAGAGAAGGAAAGTCCTTCTTGATCTCACCTTTTCCTTCCAGGGCATGAAGGCGCATCTGGCCTGTTTCAGCGTTGTGAAGGACGATGATCAGTGAATCGAAGAGAACTACCTTCTCGAGCAGCTCGGCAAGACTATGAAAGAGGCCGGGCAGGTCGCGATGCTGGGAAATGGTTTCGGCAACTTCGAGCAGAGCGCGATGGCGCTCCAGGCTGGATTCAGATCGCGCATTTGGGACGCCGGCTGCCGCTTCGATCATAGAAATATTAAGCGTAGCATCCGATGCCGCGCCGCCTCAAGTTGCTGTAGCGGCGCTATAGCCGGCCCGGTGCTGTAGCGGCGGCCTCTGGCCGCCGGTCTCTACCCGTTAAAAGCCGGCGCTCAGAGAGCCGCCGCTACAGCTTTTGTCACGAGGCTTGGCGCGTTATAGAGCGTCCGTTGCGGGCGCGAGCGGCGTTCAGCTCGGCAAGATGCTGTTCGGACCAATGGCAGATGGCTTTGAGCGGATCAAAGAGCGTCCGGCCTAAAGGAGTGAGCGAGTATTCCACTTTGGGGGGAACCACGGGATAAACCTGGCGGGCCACGAGGCCGTCACGCTCAAGATTGCGCAGCGTTTGCGTGAGCATTTTTTGCGATACGCCGCCGATGTGGCGCCGCAGTTCGCTATAGCGCAAGGGCCCCGGCCCGAGGGAGCAGATCACGAGCGCTGTCCACTTGTTGGCGATCAGGCCCAGCACCTGCTGGGAGCCGCATTGTCTCTGGAAGACGTTGGGCGTTTCGTTCATCGGGCACTTTTAAGTAACTATATCACTTCAAGGTGCCTACTTCCCAGGTTGTTGCTTTCCTGCTGTAATTGTCATCAAAACATCTCAGGAGGCATTCTTATTATGACGCCGATTTTGAAAGACCTTTCCAGCTTAAACTCTGAAGAACCCAGGCCGCAGGCCTCATACGGGGTCGAGCCCCCCTCGCTCTCCGAAAGCGCCTTGTTGGACGCTTATTCGACCGCCGTGGTCCAGGCTGCGGAGCGCGTGAGCCCGTCCGTGGTTCACATCCACGTGACGCACGCCCTTCGCGGCCGCAGAGCGCACGACCTGCGCTTTCCGCGCGAGGCGCGCGGCAGCGGCTCCGGCTTCATCTTCACGCCCGACGGCTTTGTTCTCACCAACAGCCACGTGGTTCACGGCGCGGAAAAGATTGAAGTAGCGCTCACCGACGGTGCCCGGCATCCTGCCGAACGCGTGGGTGATGACCCGCACACGGACCTCGCGGTGCTGCGGATTAACGCGTCCAATCTCGTACCCGCGCCATTGGGAGATGCCCAAGCCCTGCGCGTGGGGCAGCTTGCGATCGCCATTGGCAATCCTTACGGATTCCAGTGCACGGTCACCGCGGGTGTGGTGAGCGCTTTGGGCCGCTCGCTGCGCTCAAGCTCCGGACGGCTGATGGATAACATTATCCAAACCGACGCGGCGCTGAATCCCGGCAATTCCGGCGGTCCGCTCGTCACCTCGCGCGGCGAGGTGGCGGGGGTGAATACGGCGATGATTCTTCCCGCGCAGGGAATTTGCTTCGCCATCGCCATCAATACCGCGAAGTTTATTGCCGGACGGCTGATCAAAGACGGCAA
>DASUKV010000288.1:0-3460 GCA_036278555.1 Terriglobia bacterium | reverse complement strand
TCCTTGGGGGTGATACAGCGCGGCATTCCGGCGGAATCTTCGCCGACATCGTCCTGGTAGGAGAAGTCCCGCAAGGAAAAGCTCTGCTTCGCTCGGGTGCGAAACCGGGTGACGCGTTGTTCGTCGCGGGAACGCTAGGACTTTCTGCTCGGGGCCTGGAATTTTTGCGCTCAGGGAAGCGGAGTAAGAATTCACCTGCCTTCCGCGAGGCGCTTCGGGCGCACGCTTACCCTGAGCCTCAATGCCACCTCGGGCAGTACTTGGCGAAAACCGGGCTGGCTGCGGCGGCGATCGACCTGAGTGACGGACTCTCCACCGATCTCGGACGGCTCTGCCAATCGAGCGGCGTCGGAGCGAAAGTCTGGGCGGAGCGAATTCCGGTTCCACCCGATTTCTCCACGGGAAACCCTGCCGGGCATTCCCACTTGTTTCATCTGGCCTTGCATGGCGGAGAGGATTACAAGTTGCTCTTTGCCGTCCGTCCGGGAAATGTGGCGCGAGTGCCGGATTCGTTCGAGGGCGTGCGTATCCATCGCATCGGAGAAGTTCTCGCTGGGCCCACGAAATCCTTGGTTTTGCCGAATGGCGCCCATAAGCGGCTGGAATCTTTGGGCTATGACCATTTCCGCACGTCACAGCTATGATCTTTTAAACTGTTCATTTCCGGACACCTGAATCCCGCAATCGAACACATGAGGCCGGTTCTGCGGCCTCTAGCTAGCGCTAAACCATTCATTTTATGGTACTTATAATATCAATTCGTGTGGTGACGGACGTGCAGCCGAAAGGCTTAGGGAGCCGTCAACACGCGGCACAGCGGAGAACCGCCAGGAGGCAGTGATGGACATAGAACGCAAAGGCGCAGCCCGTAAGAAGCGCATCCGGCTGATGATCTATTCGATCATCGGCGTGATCGTGGTGGTGGCGGTCACTTTGGGTCTTTCGAGACTGAAGCCGGCGCCTCCCGGAGTGGATCGCTCAACCGTCTGGATTGATTCCGTGAAGCAAGGATCGATGGACGTTCAGGTGCGCGGAATCGGTACGCTGGTTCCCGAGCAGATTCAATTCATCTCCGCCGTCACCAATGGCCGTGTCGTGAAACGGTTCTTCCTGCCGGGCGTGAAGGTCAAACCGGACACGGTTCTGCTCCAACTCGCCAATCCGCAGCTACAACAGGAAACCGAGAACGCCAAGTGGCAGCTTAAGGCGGCCCAGGCGAATTACAACAATCTCAAAGCCCAGTTGCAAAAGCAATATCTCGACCAGCAATCGACGATTACGAACCTTCAGGCGCAGTATCGCCAGGCCAAATTGCAAGCGGATGTGGACCAGGTGCTGGCGTCAAAGGGAATTGACTCCAAGTTGAAATCACAGCTTTCGGAGGTGAACGCGAAGGACCTGAACGAGCGCGCGCAAATCGCCCAAAAACAACTGAAGATGCTTCAGGATTCAGCCCAAACGCAATTAGCGGCCTCGGAAGCCCAAGTGGAGCAGGATCGCGCGCTTTATCAACTGAAGCAGAACCAGATGGATGCACTCATGGTGCATGCAGGCTACAACGGCATCTTGACGGATATCCCGGTTGAAGTAGGGCAAGAGGTGACGCCGGGCACCACGCTGGCCAAGGTTGTAGACCCTTCGAAGCTCAAGGCGCAGCTTCAGATCGCGGAGACGCAGGCCAAGGATGTTCAGCTTGGCCAGAGCGCTTCCGTTGACACTCATAACGGAGTCATTCCGGGGCGCGTGACGCGGATTGACCCGGCCGTGGTGAACGGAACCGTCACGGTGGACGTGGCTCTCGAAGGGAAATTGCCGGAGGGCGCGCGGCCCGATTTAAGCGTGGACGGGACGGTGGAAATCTCTCACCTGAACGATGTCGTTTACGTGGGCCGCCCGGCATTCGGCCAGGCCCGCTCGACGATCAGCCTTTTCAAGCTGGTGGATGGCGGCCGGGAGGCGGTCCGCACCCAGGTGAAAGTGGGGGAAGCGTCCGTGAACGAAGTCGAGATCATGCGGGGATTGCGGCCCGGTGACCAGGTGATCCTTTCCGACATGTCGCGCTGGGACTCGTTTGACCGGATTCGTCTGGAGTAGGGGCGCTGCTTGCCGCGGCCCGTAAGATGATATGAATTTCGGCCCTCCACACCATCATCGCCGGTCGATTCGTCTCCGAGGTTACGATTACTCCTTGCCGGGTACTTATTACGTGACGATCTGCATTGAGAACAAGCAGCCGATTTTAGGGAAAATCACTGAAGACGAGATGATGTTGTACGAGGCAGGACAGATCGCAAAACGGGCATGGGAAATGTTGCCTCAGAGACTGTCATCGGTTGCACTCGATGCATTTGTAGTCATGCGAAATCACGTTCACGGGATTATCCGAATCGAACGCCGCACTCCGGTTGTTGGGGCGCCCCTTGGCATTTCGGAACCCAATCCCATCAGGGCGCAGCAAGCAGCGCCCCTACAAACGTTGGGTGATATCGTTCGAGTCTTCAAGTCCACATCCGCCATATCGATTAACCGGCTCCTTGGCCGTTCGGGACGTCGGGTGTGGCAGCGAAATTATTACGAGCATATCGTCCGTAGTTGGGAAGAGCTGGAGAAAATTCGGGGATACATCGCTGAGAACCCATTGCGGTGGGCCGCGGACAGGGAAAACCCCGGCTGGCAAGGTACCGATGATTTCGCTTTGCCGTGGGAAACCTGACCGGGCGTGATGTAGGGGCGCCGCTTGCCGCGCCCTCAGTGCGGTAGCGGCGATGGCCCTATCGCCGAAGCCTATTCTCTTAATCGGCGGTGGAACTTGGCCAACACCCAGCGGCGCGAGTTAGATGGCAGAACGGGGCGCGGCAAGCAGCGCCCCTACGGAGGCTCTATGAGCACGTTACTTCAGGACCTGCGCTTTGGCTGGCGGCAACTGGCCAAGCATCCTGGCTTCACGGCCATCGCCATCATTACGCTGGCGCTCGGCATTGGCGCGACCACGGCCATGTTCAGCGTGGTAAACGGGGTGTTGCTGAAACCGCTGCCTTATCCCAATTCCAATCGCGTGATGTTCCTGTATGGAACCATGCGCAAGTATTCGGTGAGTTCCGTCTCCTATGTCGATTTCCTTGACTGGCAGCGCATGAACCGCTCGTTTACTGATCTTGCGGGTTGCCTCTGGCGGAATTTCAACCTTTCGGTATCATCCGGGGCAGAAGCCGTTTCGGCGGTCATGGTCTCGGCAGACTTTTTCAAGGTTCTCGGCGTCCCGCCTATGCTCGGCCGGGGTTTTTCAGCCCAGGATAATCATATAGGCTCCGCGCCTACCGTGATCCTGAGCTACAACTTCTGGCAAAAGCATTTTGGCGGAAAGTCGTCGATCATCGGCAAATCCATCACCATGGGCAGCCAGAGCTATTCTGTTATCGGAGTCCTTCCCAAAAATTTTTGGTTCTTCAATCAGAGTCAC
>DASUKV010000287.1:0-5054 GCA_036278555.1 Terriglobia bacterium | reverse complement strand
TCATGCCCGGCAGCCCGACGCCCACGAGGTGCGGAGATTCGAGGCGCTGTTCCGGAATCCCTCGGCCTGCGTCGCGCACGCCAAGGCAAACCGCCGAACGGCCTTTCTTAACGCGCACGGAAGCGGAGTGGCTCCCGGAGTGGCGGTAAACATTCGTAAGGCATTCCTGGACAACCCGAAAAAGGGCCGTTTCGATCTCGGTGGGCAGGCGCCCCAGGTCCTCCGGCATGGCGAGGCGAACCTTAATCTGGGTGCGCCGCGCGAATCCGTCCACGTACCACTGCAGCGCCGGCGCCAAACCCGCTTCGTCGAGCAGCGGCGGATGGAGCAGGTAAGAAAAATTCCGAAGCTCCTGTGAAGCCTGCTCGGCGAGAGTGAAGCACTCGGCAAGCGCATTTGCGGCCGGAGACTCCGCCGCGAAGCGGCCCTGCTTTTCGAGCACGGTCAAATTGAGTGATAACGCGGTCAGAAGCTGAGCGGTGCTATCGTGCAAGTCGCGGGCAAGCCGCCGCCTCTCGTCATCGCGGATCGAAAGAATGCGGTTTGTAAGCTCGTGAAGGGACTCTTCGGCGCGGCGGCGCTCGGTGAGATCGCGCGTGATTTTGGCGAACCCTTTCAGTTCTCCGTTTTCCTCTCGAAGGGCGGTAATGACGACCGTCGCCCAGAATTTAGAGCCATCCTTCCGCAACCGCCAGCCCTCATCCCTCCACTGGCCTTCCGCCGCGGCTTTTTCGAGCCCGTGCCGCGGTCTTCCCGCCCGAATGTCCTGCGGAGAATAAAAAATGGAGAAGTGCTTGCCAAGAATCTCGGGCGCTTTGTATCCCTTGATCCGCTCCGCCCCGCGATTCCAGGAGGTGATGCGCCCTTCCGTATCGAGCAGGAACATGGCGTACTCCCGCACATTCTCGATAAACAGCCGGAAATGCTCCAGGCTGTGGCGCAACCCTTTATCGTGATCGGGGTTCTGGGATTGGGATACCGCGAGCGACTCTGCCGGGGCCGGCTGCGCCCCGTCCGTACTCATGCCTTGCCTCCCTGTCGGGACTGCTGCCCGTTGTTCGCGAGCCGTTTGACAGTGTGAAGACCTTTTGAGCGTGGATCGATCAGAAGTCCATGATAGCACAACCCATTATGATGCGCGGGCGGTCCAATCGGGCGCTTATTTCAGGTAATCAAGAAGGGTGTTTTGCGAGATATGTCCGAAGGCGCTCAGAGCGGAGTTCAGGGCGTATTCCGCCTCGATCACGGTCGAAGCCGCTTGCGCGGGGTCGGCGGAGATCAGGTGGCTGGTTTGCTGAGCCAGAGTGAGTTGCTCCTGCTCAAGGTCGCCGTTGATCGCGCTCAGACCCTGGAGGGTGTTGCCGTAAAAAGTGCGCTGCGTATTCACGCCATCGAAAGCTTTCTGCACCTCACCCAGCGCTGAGGTGATATTGCTATTGCTCGCGAGCGCGGTGCTCAGGTCATGCAGAGCCTGGAATACATCCGCTCCGGCGCCGTTAAAAATGGCGCTGCCGGGCAGGTTGAGCGGGACAAATTGATCGGCCCCGACCTGCGCGTTGTTGGCGGTCGAGTTCCCGGCATAAGTTACTCCGGAGGCTGAGAGCGGATCCGCCACGTACGGGGGCGAGGTGACGGCCGTCCCAGCAAATAGATACGATCCCTGATAGGAGGTATTCGCCAGACCCATCACGGTTTGCTGGATCGATTGCATTTCCTGCGCCATCGCCTGCCGCTCGGAATCGGAAATCGTTCCGTTGGCGCCCTCGGTACCGATGGAAATTGCCTGATTCAGAGCGTTTACGACGGAACCGAGCGTTGAATCCGCGGTTTGCAAAGACCCCTGGATGCTTGAAATGCTGTGCAGAAACTGATCATTGGCGCTGGACTGCGTGTTGTTTTCGATCAAGGCCGCCACCGCCGCGGGATTATCCGAGGGCGAATTGACGCTCTGCCCGGTCGAAATCTGCTGAAGGGCTGTATTTAAGCGCTGGCGGTCGCCGCCGATGGCGTTGGTTACCGTCGCGTATAAATCAGGCGCAATCCGTAATCCCATGGTGATTGAACCCCGTTCAATGTGCAATATCTCGTAAATTCGCTAAAACTTCGTCAGAACATCAATTCTGGTCCATGAGGTTCGGCCCCTCACCCGTCCCGCCAAACGGGACACCCTCTCCCCCTCCGGGGGCGAGGGCAGCAGGTTAACGGACATTCCAGCCCTCTCCCCCCGGGAGAGGGGGGACTGCGAAGCGGTGGGTGAGGGTCTTAACAGCACAGCGCCCGGTTGTTACCCAGACTTTCACGCCATATTGATCGTCGTCTGAATCAACTGGTTCACAACAGATACAACCTGCGCGGAGGCCTGGTAAGCCTGCTGATAACGGATCAGGTTAGCGGCTTCCTCGTCAATCGAAACTCCGGAAACCGAGGCGCGCTGATTCTGCAATTGCTGCACGAGCGCGGTCTCCGCCTGCTGCTGATTGTTGGCGAACGAAATCTGGTTGCCAACGCTGTTCACCAGGTTCGAATAATAATCCGTCACGTCCTGCCCGCTCACGATCGGCTGGCTTTGAATCGCCGCGAGCGCCAGAGCATTTCCGTTGCTGCCGGGGGTGCCGTCTGCGCTGGCGGCGATCTTTGATGGATCCGTAATGGCAAGGCTGATCTGGGCGGCGGCCCCGGCCGTACCGGCAAACGGCGTAAAGAAATTGCCGCCCGCATTCCCGGCAAGGTCGAATCCGGCGGCATGCTGTGTGTTGAAAGTGCCAATCAGCCCCGCCGCCAGGCTGTCCAGCGAATTTTGAACGGCGGGAATGGCCTGATCACGCGCCTGGATGAGCCCTCCTAAGGCGCCTTTCGTAATGGAAGAAGTGATGTCATTCCCCTGGGAGTAGATGTGCTCGGTGCCCGAAGCGCCGTCAAGCTGCGTTTGTAGATTGAAATTCTGGTTTCCGACCACGAGAAGCGAGCCATTCTCCGTGGTCAGCGTGTAGGTCCCGCTCACGTTGTTGGTCACGGAAAGGCCAATCAAGTTCGAGAGCTGATTGACTAATTGCGTCCTTTGGTCAACCAACGCGCCGGGATTTTGTCCCTGGCCTTGCAAGGAAGAAATCTGGCCGTCCACTTGCGCAATCTGCGAGGTCAGCTCGTTGACCTGCGAGGCATCCTGAGCAAGCGTCTGATTGAGGCCATTCTTCACTTGGGTCAAACTGCTCGAATCCTGGTGGAAGGCGTTCACCAGATTTTGCGCTGCGCTCAGAACCCCCTGGCGAAGGGGGACGCTGGTAGGGTTGGTCGAGAGCGCCTGGAAGCTGTTGAAGAATTGGCTCAGTACGCCCTGAAGTCCAACGCCCTGCGTCTCATTGAAGAGCGACTGGACCTGGTTCATCCCGCCCAGAAAAGCTCCGATCTGACCCTGAGTTTGCGTTTCCTGCTGGATGCGCAGCTCAAGGACAGGATCGCGAATGCTTTGGATATCCTGCAACACTACGCCCTGGCCATAGAGAAGAGGGCCAAGATGGATGGGGGTCTGTTCCGCCAGGTCGGGGCGCTCGCGCGTATAACCCGGCGTGTTGGCATTCGCAATGTTATTGGAGGTTACTTCGAGCGCGCCTTGATCCGCCATCAAGGCGTTCGTCGCAATACCGAGGGTGCCAAAGAGTCCGCCCAAGGGTCAATAGCTCCTCTCGGTGGATGGCGCGTAGGCATTCGCCGGACGGGGCGCTGTATAAATTCCGGCGCAATGTGACACGACATTCATCAGGACGCTCACGGTGTTTCGCGACCGCCGCAAGAAGTCTTCGTAGACGCGGTTCAGACGTCCGGCTTCAAGGCGCGCGGCTTCCGAATCCTCAAGAAGACGATCGAGATTCGCGGCGGCCGCCGATTCCTCAGGCGCAAGGCTGGCCGTGAACCGGCTCCCGAAATCACGCAGCGCGACTCCGGGAGCTGTTTCCCGGAGAAGCGCGGCAATCTCCGCATCCAGACGGCTCACCTCGGCGCACAGGGCTTGTTTCTGCCTGTCGTGGCCCAGGAGTTTTTCATGGTTCAAGCCCACGCAAGCGTCTTGCCCGGCTGCAATCTCCCGGGAAAGCAGCCGCAGCGCCCGCAGGCGCTCACTCAGCAAAGCCGTCAGTTTGAAAATTTCGGTCATCAGGCGTCAAGGTCCAACTGGTGCTTCTGCTCGTCCTCGCCCAGAGCGTCCGGCTCCTCGCTGCGCTCAGGCTCCGGCTTCGGCGGCCGCTTCTTGGGCCGCTGCTGCGATTCAGCAAAAGGGTGTTCCTCGACCTCCCGCGCCATGGGCTGGATGGGGGCTGTAGAGGGACTCAGAAAATTGTCCATCGGTCAGACTCCCTTCGCGCGGAGCGATTATGAATTTGAGGGCCCAAAGAGGTCAGAATGGATTGCGTGAGCAATCTGCTCGTTGCTGACCTGGTATGAGCCGCTTTCGACCGCCAATCGCAGCGCTTGCACGCGCTCTTGACGGACGCTCGGCAAATTCGCGCTGGCTAACTGCGCTTTGAGAGCCTGAACTCCGGAATCGTTGAACGAAAATTCGTTATTTCCCTGCTGTACCTTCGCGTCTCCCGCGCCTTGCGCCGTGCTGGCGTCCGTGGTCCGAACGGCCTGAGTGTTCTGAAACTGGGATCTCGAAGACGTTGAATTTGGGAAATTGACGTTCATCCACTACCTCCTCGCCGGCATATAGAACTTCATATCGGCAAGGACTAAGAAAACTTTAATCCCTAGCAGCTTGCGGGCTGGACATCATGCTGAGCCCTTTACAGCCTCGCGGTTGACCGCCGTCTTTTCCAGGCCCTCTCCGTCCGGGAGAGGGTGGCCGAAGGCCGGGTGAGGGCCCCTGTTCGCCGGCTTCGCAAGCGAGATTCCTCGCTGCCAGGAAAACAGGCTGTAGCGGCGGCCAGAGGCTGATTGAATAACGGCGTCGGCTCCTTGAAGTAAACTTGCGTTGTCCGACCAAGGCGACGCAAGAAAGGAGCCGAGCCAATGAACATTATCGGATGTGATTTGCATACGCGCTACCAGGTAATTGCCTG
>DASUKV010000286.1:0-9532 GCA_036278555.1 Terriglobia bacterium | reverse complement strand
AGGCGCGCTGGGCCGGGTGAAAGCCGACCCCGCGCAAATCGAGCAGGTGATCATCAACCTGGCGGTTAACGCGCGTGACGCCATGCCCGAGGGCGGTGAACTTGCTATCAAGACGTCGAATATTGAAATCGAAGAGGGATTCACGGCGGAAAGCGTCAAAGTTATGCCCGGTTCCTACGTGTTGCTGGAGGTTTCCGATACCGGCCGCGGCATGGATCAGGAAACCCGCGCTCGCGCCTTCGAGCCGTTCTTTACCACGAAAGAAAAAGGTAAAGGAACAGGTCTGGGCCTTTCCATGGTTTATGGCGTTGTGAAACAAAGCGGCGGATACATCTGGGTGTATAGTGAGCCGGGACAGGGCGCGTCGTTTAAGATTTACCTGCCCTGTGTCGAAGAGTCGCCTACCGCCTCTTCGCGGCAGCAGGACGCTGCCGCGCGCGAATATCATGGAAACGAAACCATCCTGCTGGTCGAGGACGAAGCCGCGGTGCGGGAGCTTGTGCGCAACGCCTTGGAATCCAAGGGCTATAAAGTCCTTGAGGCCACCGGGGGCGATGAAGCCCTGGCGCTTTGCCGGGATTGCAAGAACACCGTTCATCTGATGCTGACGGACGTCGTGATGCCTCGCATGAAGGGGCAGGACCTCGCTCATCGCATCCGGAGCCTCCATCCGGAAACCCAGGTGCTCTTTATGACGGGCTACGCGGGAAGCCAGATTGGCAACGCGGAGGTCCTAGGGGCTAACGCTCCCTTCATCCAGAAGCCCTTCTCTGCGGACGCTTTGGGTCAGAAAATCCGTTCCCTCCTGGATCACTCCTGAGCCGCCACGGCGCGGCCCCCTCCCTTCCATATTCCCGCCTTGAAAATAGCTGTAGCGGCGGCCTCTGGCCGCCGGTTTCTACTTCTTAAAAGCCGGCGGCCAGAGGCCGCCGCTATCCAGATTACCGGTGCATAGCGCGGCTCTGCCGCAAGTCGCATCGGTGAATCGCAATCTAATTTGGACAAGTATGGCCAGAGGCCGCTGCTTGCAGAGTAAGCAAATCGCGTGTTGTCACGCACACTCTTTATGCCGCCATCCTGGTATTGCGAGAATAGTTGGATGGCGGCGTAAAGCCGCCACGACATCATCTCAAGCTGTATGGAATACTGTAGTAAGATGATGTAAAAAGGAGTGTCCGGAGGGGCTCTTCCCTGACAGAATCTGTGCAGAATACAAAGGCGCTCTGACGGACGGAGCCTGTTCATAAAAATGACCATGAAACCCAACAAAGACGCTCGTGTGCTTGTGGTGGATGATGAGACTCATGAAAGGGAAGGCTTGGCGACCCTGCTCCGCAACTGGGGATATGAAACCGAGACAGCTTCGCAGGGCCGCGAAGCATTGGAAAAGATTCCGTCTTTCAACCCCGTAGTGGTCGTTTGCGATCTGCGCATGCCCGATATGGGAGGCATGGAACTGCTTCGCGAGCTTGGCAACTCCCGCCCAAGCCTGAGCTTCATCATGCTTTCCGGCCAGGGCACGATTGAGGAAGCTGTGGAAGCCACGAAGCTGGGGGCGTTCAATTTTCTCGAAAAGCCGCTCGACGTGAAGAAGCTGCAGGTGGAGCTCCGTAACTGCCTGGAGCGCCGGCTGAATGAGCGGGAACTCGAGATCGCCCATCGCCGCTTGAGAGAAGCGGGTATTCTGGGGTCGCTCATCGGCCGCTCGAAGAAGATGCAGGAAGTGATGTCACTCGTCGCGCAGGTGGCGCCCTCGAGCGCGTCGGTGTTGATTACCGGAGAAAGCGGCACGGGAAAGGAACTCGCCGCGCGGACGATTCACGACCTGAGCCCGCGGCGGATGAATCCCTTCGTGGCCGTGAACTGCGCGGCCATCCCGGAAAGTCTGATGGAGAGCGAGATATTCGGGCACGAAAAAGGGGCGTTTACCGGCGCCATGGACCGCCGCGCCGGGTGTTTTGAACTGGCGGACGGCGGCACACTGCTGCTCGACGAGATCGGCGAAATGCCGGTGGGCACGCAGGCGAAGCTTTTGCGCGTGCTGGAAGATTCAAAGGTACGCCGCCTGGGAAGCAAAGCGGAAATTTTGACGGACGTGCGCGTGCTGGCCGCGACAAATAAAATGCCTGAAGATGCGGTGGCCAAAGGGCAGCTTCGCAGCGACCTCTATTTCCGGCTGAACGTGGTGCACCTCCCGATGCCTCCGCTACGCGAGCATCTGGAGGACCTGGAACCGCTCATCGAGCAGCTTTTGCAGGACTTGAACCAGAAGCATCAAAAGAACGTGAGGGTGCTTGACCAGGAAGTGCTTGAAGTTTTCCGCCGCCATACCTGGCCGGGTAACGTGCGGGAGCTTCGCAACACTCTGGAGCGGGCGGTTGTGGTATGCTCCGGCGAGGTGCTCCGCAAAGCCGATCTCGGACCGGAATTCGGGCGGACGGCGCCCGCGGTGGTGGATGGAGATTTAGCGATTCGTCCGGGGCTGACGGTTTCCGAAGTCGAGCGGCTGCTCATCCGTGAAACCCTCACCTTCACAAACAACAACAAGACCCGCGCCGCCGAGATACTGGGCATCAGCCTGAAAACTCTTCATAACAAGCTGAAGGAATATGAGAGTCAGCCTTAAAGTCAAACTTACGGCTCTCATTGCCCTTCTGGTTCTGGTGGTGGTGCTTGCCACCTCCGTCCTCTATCTCGTCAACTCCGTGCGCCAGACGTTTCAGGGAGTCGAGCAGATTGGCTCCTACATCCGCGACGACACTTACGCCCGCGCCCGCGGTGTCGTAGCCACAACACGCATTCCACCCTACATCGATCCAAAAGACTTTCATGAAGTGCAGGCTTTCATTCAGGTTCGGCTGAGCCAGGACGCCAGTCTGCGCTCACTGATGGAATCGGCGGTAACTTATTCGCCGGTCATCGACTACGTGGCGATCACGAATAACCGCCACATGGTCCTGGCCCATAATCTTCCCAGCATGACCGGACAGACCTTGCCCGCCGCCCCGCCCCTTTCCGAACTTCTGCACGCCGGCCTGCTGCGGCAACTCCGCATGATCTACGGGCCGATTCAGGATTACGAGCTCGAGCTTCCTCTGGCCATGAATAAACAGCCTTTCTGCACGGTGCGGGTGGGCATCTCCACGGTATTCCTTGCCGCGCAGGTCACGCCTCATCTGAGGGGGGCCCTCGACCTCGCAGGCTTGGTGATTCTGCTCGCCACGCTCACGGCGGGAATCCTGTCTTTCCGCATCTTGCGCCCCTTAGTGGCGATTTCGCAAAACCTTGACCGCCTCACCCGCGGCGAGATACCAGCCCCCGTAAAGCACCGGCGGGAGGACGAATGGGGCGCGCTTTCGAGCAAGCTGAATCTGCTGGGCGAGCGGATGCGCGGCGAAAAAGCCGCCTACCTTGCGCTGCGGGAAAACCTGGACCAGCTTTTCTCAAATCTCGTGGACGGCATGATGCTTTTTGATTCCCAGGATCGCCTCGTGCTTGCGACGCCTTCCGCCGCGCGCCTGCTGCTCCGCCCCACCGAGGGACTCATTCATCACAAGGCGCACGAGATTTTTTCCGGCTCGGGTCCGATGAACGAATTGCTGCGCGAAGCCTTTCAGTCTAAGAAGCCGCTCGTGGGGCAGATGGTCGACTTACCGGAAAATGCTACCACGCCGCGCGTCGCCGTCACCGCGCATTTCGTTTATGAAAAAGGCCACCAGGTGGCAAGCCTGGTCACCCTGCGGGACGCGGGGACCCGCGCGCAGCTCGAGGACCAGATTGGCGTGGCGGCCAAGCTGACGGCGCTGGCGCGCCTCACTTCCGGTGTGGCGCACGAAGTGAAGAACCCGCTGAACGCGATGATCCTGCAGGTTGAAATTCTCAAGTCGAAACTGCTCGACCAGGGTGAGGAGGTCCAGCCGCAGCTTGAGGTTCTCTCAAAAGAAATACGCCGGCTCGATCGCGTGGTGAAAACTTTTTTGGATTTTACAAGGCCCATGGAAATTCGCCGCGCCGAAACCAACTTGACGGACGTGGTTCAGGAGGTTTTCACTCTGGCCGAGCCTCAGGCCCAAAAGCAGAACGTCAGGCTGATCCTCGAACGCAACGGGGACTTGCCTCCGCTTAAAGTGGACCGCGACCTGATCAAGCAGGCCCTCCTGAATCTGGTGCTGAACGGATGCCAGGCGATGCCCGCAGGCGGCGATCTCCGCGTTAAACCCTCGGCGAACTCGAAGAGCGTCGAACTTGAGATCGCGGATCAGGGGATGGGAATTCCCGAAGAGGACCGGCAAAGGATCTTTTCGTTGTTTTATACTACCAAGCCCGGCGGATCAGGAATTGGACTCGCGATGGTTTTCCGCATCGTTCAGCTTCACGACGGGTCCATCGATTTTTCGAGCGAACTGCACCAAGGGACTACGTTCCGGATTTCCCTGCCGATTTGACTCTCCTACATCCCCACCGCCGGGACAATGCGGACCGGCATTTTCAGAGCCTGCCCAGAGTGCAACGAAGGGTCGCGCTACAATACAGAGATTCTTCCTTCGCTGCACTCAGGACCGCTTCGCTCCTCAGAATGACAGTGTGCTTTGGTTGCGGCTCTGCCGCACTACACGACTCGCTCTTTGCTGGGTTTTCAAGGCTGTCATGGTAAGCACGCCTTGGCGTTTGGAGCCATTCTCTGCTATGGTTTCGGTCTTTGCTGTTTCAACCAGGAGCCGATTCATGATCCGTCACGTGAAAAGATTGGGTGTGGTTTTGATACTGCTGATTCCCGGCATCGCCTCGCGGGCGCCCGGCCAGCCGGCGAAGAAGAACCTCACGGTCGAGATCATCACGCATCCGGACCGGATCGTTCCCACAGGACCGCAGCATGTCTCCTGGCGTCCTCACACCGATCAACTGAGCTTCGTCGAAAACGAGCAAGGGCGGGAGGGTACGCCCTCCGCCATCTGGCTTTATGATGCCCAGACCCGGTCCAAACAGATCCTGCTGAGCGCGGAGAAAGCGGATTCACGCCTGGACCTTTCGAGCTACCAATGGTCCCCCGCGGGCGATCGCTTGCTGATCGAAGGCGAGGGCAACCTGTGGCTTTTCGATGTGAAGGCAAAGCATTTGAGGCGTCTCACCCAATTGTCTGAGGCGCGGGCACCGGCCTTTTCGCCGTCGGGTGATCGCATCGCGTTTACGCGAAAAAATGATATTTACGTCCTGGAAATCGCCACCGGCAAAATCCGCCGGCTGACCTCCGGCGGAAGCGCCACCGTCCTAAACGGAATGCTCGATTGGGTCTATAAGGAAGAACTGGCCTATCGCGCAACCAGCCAAGCCTACGTCTGGTCGCCGGACGGGAAGGAGATCGCCTATCTGCGGCTGGATGACGGCCCCGTTCCGCGATATCCGCTCACGAACTTTCTCCATACGCACGCCACACTTTTTGACCAGAGATTCCCGCAACCGGGGGACCTCAATCCCGTCGCCTCGCTGCACATTGTCAGGGTGGCGAACGGCCACGAGACCGCTGCCTACAAGCTTCAGGCGGGCGAAGAATACGTCGCTCCGGTTTTCCTTTGGACGCCGGATTCGAAAGCCGTCTGTTTCCTGACGCTGAACCGTGAGCAGACGCAGGAGGCCGTTCACTTTTGGAATCCAGTTACCGGAGCGGATGCGCGTCCGGTGGTCGAAAAGGACCCGCATTGGATCAATAACGTCGAGCCTCCACAGTTTGTCGAGCAAGGCCGGCAGTTCCTTTGGCTTTCCGAGCGTGACGGTTGGATTCATCTCTATCTTTACAACCGCGACGGGAGGCTCTTGAAGAAGCTCACCCAGGGCGATTGGATGATCGACCACCCCGTTTTTGAAGATGTGCCCTCATTTCAAACCGACGAAAAAGGAGGATGGGTTTATTTTGAATCGACCAAGCCTGACCCACGAGGGCGGCAGATATTCCGCGTGCGGCTGGACGGCTCGGGTTTCCAGCGGCTTTCGAAGCAAGCCGGCACTCATGACTTGAGCCTCTCTCCCGACGGGCGCTTCTTCGCCGATCATTTCTCTTCTATCACGATTCCTCCCGAATGGCGGCTGATGAAATCGGATGGAAGTTTCGTGACCACGATTGACCGGCCGGAGAATCATCTGGCGGAATATGCCTTGGGCCGGACGGATTTCATAAGCGTGAAGGCCAATGACGGACGGACTCTGTACGCGCGGCTGGTGAAGCCGCCGGACTTCGATCCGCACAAGAAATACCCGGTAATTGTTTACGTCTACGGCGGCCCGCACTTTCAGATGATTCGCAACCAGTGGGGGACCACTTCGTGGCTCGACCAGTTATTCGCGGAGCATGGTTTTCTGGTGTGGTCGCTGGATAATCGCGGCTCGTGGGGCAGAGGGCACGCCTTTGAAACCGTGGTCTTCAAGAATCTCGGCAAACACGAGCTTCAGGACCAACTAAGCGGAGTGAGTTATCTGAAATCGCTGCCTTATGTCGATCCAAATCGAATGGGAATTTGGGGCTGGTCCTACGGCGGCTACATGACGCTTTATACCCTGACCCACGCTCCGGACGTCTTCAAATGCGGGATCGCAGGCGCCCCTGTCACCGATTGGCACTTTTATGATTCGATCTATACCGAGCGCTATATGCGAACCCCGCAGGAGAATCCCTCGGGCTATGACGAGTCGTCGCCGGTCAACGCCGCCGGGAATCTCAAGGCCAAACTGCTTCTGATTCATGGCGTCGCGGATGACAACGTGCACATGCAGAATACGATCAACTTCATCCAGGCCCTGATTCAGGCGAAAATTCCTTATCAGCTTTACCTTCAGCCTGGCCAGAAGCATGGCTTTGAGGGTGACGTATCAATTTTGTATCGCAATATGCGGATTTTTGATTTCTTCATGCATAACCTTTAGAACCCATTGCAAAACCCGTAGCGGCGGCTTTATGCCGCCATCCTCGAGTTCGAAGCGCACACAATGGCGACGTAAAGTCGCCGCTACAACGCCTGATTTCGGTTTTGCAGCAGGTTCCGGGAAGCTGCGGAAATTCAGCGGCTTCTGCATGCCCTCTCCCTCTGGGAGAGGGTGGCCGAAGGCCGGGTGAGGGCTTTTGTCCACCGCCGTCATATAGATCAACTGCTCCTGCGCGTGATTTTCTTGACTTCATGCACTCTGAGACCTACATTAACTTGTTGCGTTTTCAACAGGGTTGCTGGACAGAGCGTTCCGTAAATTGTCCACCAACCACAGAAATCCCATGACTCAGCGTAAACCTCGTGTCGCATTCTTTGTCACCTGTCTGGGCGACCAGTTTTTCCCCGAGGTGGGCGCTTGCGCGGTGAAGGTGCTGGAACGCCAAGGCATGGACGTGACCTTCAATGCCGCCCAGACGTGCTGCGGGCAACCCGCCTTCAATACCGGCTATCGCGATGAGGCCCGCGAGGTCGCAGCGCGCGCGCTGGACCTCTTCGATGACGCCGATTACGTCGTCGCGCCTTCGGGTTCCTGCTCAACGATGATCCGTGTCTTTTACCCCGAGCTGTTCGCGGGCGACCCCGCACGCCTTGAGAAGGCGCGGAAGCTTCGCGAGCGCTTTTATGAATTCTCAGAATTCCTCGTTAAGATACTGAAAGTGGAAGACGTGGGGGCGAGATTTCCTCACCGCGTCACGTATCACGATTCCTGCCACTTGCTCCGGGAGTTGGGAATTTCCGAGGAGCCGCGAAGGCTGATCCGCGCGGTGCACGGCATCGACTTTGTGGAAATGCAGGATTACAAGCTCTGCTGCGGGTTTGGAGGCACCTTTTCGGTAAAGTTTCCCGACGTGTC
Source organism: Terriglobia bacterium (assembly GCA_036278555.1). Classification (GTDB taxonomy): domain Bacteria; phylum Acidobacteriota; class Terriglobia; order UBA7540; family UBA7540; genus RH2-MAG17b. The sequence continues at coordinate 1,702 of DASUKV010000286.1, read as the reverse complement.
AGTCGCCATGGGAGAAGACAAACTTCGCGCAGCCGTCGAAGCAGGGGCAGAATATCTGGTGGCCAATGACTCAGGTTGCCTGATGCACCTCGCGGGCCTCATTCACCGCCAGGGCTTGCCCATCAAGACTTTGCACCTGGCGCAATTGCTGGCCTCAGAAGAAGGAAAGTAGGCGGCCCGGCTCGCGGGCCCGCATTACGAGATTTCACCGATGGTTGAGACAGGGATCCAAAGCGAACACATCCACGAGCGGGCGGAAAAGACCCTGCATGACGTCCGCCTGCAGGAGGCTTACCGCTCGTCAACGCTCCGGCTTTACACCCACCGCCTCGAAGCGATCGGGCAAGTGCCAGGCTTCGAGCCGCTGCGCGATCGCGCGCGCGCGCTCAAGCGCGAGGTGATCGAGCATCTGGATGAATACCTGGCGCAGTTCGCGGATCGTGTTGAAGGCCGGGGTGGTAAAGTCCACTGGGCCGCGACGGGAGATGAGGTTTGCTCGATTGTGCGCGAGATTGCGCAACGCGCCGGCGTGAAGGAGTTTGTCAAGTCCAAGACGATGGTGGGCGAAGAGGTCGAACTGAACCAAGCGCTCGAAGCCGCCGGAATTCGCCCCGTCGAGACCGATCTCGGCGAACTCATCATCCAACTGGCCGGCGACCGCCCCGCTCACATCGTCGCCCCTGCAATTCACAAGACGCGGCAAGATGTTTCCGATCTGTTTGTAGAACACTTGCACTCCGAGCGCACAACGGAGCCGGAGCGCCTCACGGCAATTGCCCGCCGCGCCCTGCGCCAATCCTTCGTGCGGGCCGAAATGGGCGTGAGCGGCGCGAATTTTGCGGTCGCGGAAACCGGCACGCTGGTGCTTGTGGAGAATGAGGGCAACATCCGTTTCTGCACGACAGCGCCGCGCATCCACGTGGCGCTGGTGGGAATTGAAAAATTGATTCCCCGCTTTGACGATCTGGCTGTATTCCTCCGGCTTCTCGGCCGCTCGGGAACGGGCCAGAAACTGACGGTTTATACTTCCCTTCTCACCGGCCCCCGCCGCGAAGGCGAGGATGGCCCGGATGAGATGCACGTGGTGCTGGTGGACAATGGCCGCATCGCGACGCTTTCGGACGAAAAGATGCGCGAGGCGCTTTATTGCATCCGCTGCGGCGCGTGTCTGAACGCCTGTCCGGTTTACCGCAAAATCGGCGGCCACGCTTACGGATGGGTCTATAGCGGTCCGATTGGCGCGCTGATTACGCCTGAATTTAACGGCATTGGCGCCGCGCGGGAGCTGCCCTTTGCCTCGTCCCTCTGTGGCGCGTGCCGCGAGGTGTGTCCCGTCAGAATCAACATTCCCGACCTGCTGCTTCACCTGCGGACCAAGGCACAGGATCAGACGGCGATAACTCCATCGAGCGGCCCGCCGCGCGGCGAGCGCTCTTCCATGCGGTTTTGGGCCTGGGCGATGAAGCGGCCGCAAGCCTATGGGACAGGGGCACGGCTCGCCCGCCTGGGCCAGCGTCTCTACGCCCGTAACGGCTGGATTCGAAAGCTGCCGGTCTTCCCGATGTCGGGCTGGACCCAGGGGCGCGACTTTCCGGCCTTAGCGCCGCAATCATTTCGCGATTGGTGGAAAAAGAATCGCAGGTAGCCCCCAGCGTCTTGCTGGGCTGTAGCGGCGGCCTCTTGCCGCCGGGTTTCAGGCAGT
>DASUKV010000285.1:0-5868 GCA_036278555.1 Terriglobia bacterium | reverse complement strand
ACCACAATCACCCAGAGCACCGGCGCCATGCGGTCAAACAGCGCTCCAATGATTAACAAGACGATGCGCTCCGGGCGTTCTAAAAATCCTACCTTGCAGGATCCGATCACGTTCTCGGCGCGCGCGCGCGTGTAGCTGGTCATGATCGCGCCGATCATGCAGATGGCGACCAGGATCACGTACCAGAAGCGGTTGGCGCGGCTGTAAAAAACCAGCAAGCCTACCAGCAGCAGCAAGTCAGAATAGCGGTCGAGGACGGAATCCAGGAATCCGCCGAAAGGGGTGACGCGATGGCTGGTCCGGGCCACGGGGCCGTCCGTCAGGTCAAAGATCGCCGCGATAATAATTGTCAGTCCCGCCCAGCGGAAATAGCCGATCGCAAACAGGTAAGCCGCAGCCAGGTTGATCACAAGTCCGACTGAAGTGAGGATGTTGGGATTCACGCCGCGCCGCACAAACGTGCGGATGATGCGGTCCACGACGTACTTCCCGCCCTTGCCGATATTCGCGGTAATCATGCTCCAGCTATTTTACGGGCGAACCCCGGCCAGCGCAAAGGGAAGAAATGATTCCATCTCTCTCCCTTCGGGAAGGGTGAATTCTTTTTTTTTCAGCCCTCTCCCTCGGGGAGAGGGTGGCCGAAGGCCGGGTGAGGGTCACGCGCTGTAGCGGCGGCGTCTCGCCGCCGGTCTCTACTTCCAAAAAACCGGCGGCCAGAGGCCGCCGCTACAGCCTGTAGCCTTCCAGCAATGTCCCGTTTTCCTCCGGCCTTTTGCTATACTCGCTCAGAATGAGGGCCAGCCTTTGATTATTCGCGGAAGCGCTCTTCGAGAGCCTCAGAAGATTCTGCTGCGGGCGCCGAACTGGATCGGTGACGCCGTCATGTCGCTGCCCGCGCTCGAGGCGCTGCGCGTACGGTTCCCGGAAGCGGAGATCGTGCTGGTCTCAAAACCCTGGGTCAGCGATGTCTACGCCCATCATCCCGCCGTGGACCGGCAAATCATTTACGACGCGCAAGGGGAGCATCGCGGCTCTGCAGGTTTCAGCAAGCTGATTCGCCAACTGCGGGAGGAGCGGTTTGAGGCGGCCATTCTGTTTCAAAACGCATTCCACGCCGCCTGGATGGCGTGGCGCGCCGGAATTCCCACCCGCGTTGGATATGCGCGCGACGCGCGGGCGCGCCTGCTGACTGAATCGATTGAAACGCCACCTCCCGCCGCTTACGGGCACCAGGCCTATTACTATTTGCATTTGCTCTTCCGGGCCGGGATTATCGAGCGCCCTGACCCGCCTCGCGCGCTTGAAGAAATCCGGCTGATCGTGCCGCCGGAGGAGCGCTCCTGGGCGGTGCGATACGTCGAATCCCTGGGCTTGCCCGGCCCGCGGTTCCTGGTGGGCGTTGTGCCGGGAGCATCCTTCGGTCCTGCCAAGCGCTGGCCTGCTGAGCGCTTCGCCGAACTGGCCGACCGCCTTGCAATGGCTCTTCACGCCGACGTGGTGCTTTTCGGGGCGGCTTCGGAAAGGCCGCTCGCCGAGGAAGTGGCGCAGGAAATGAAGCATACGCCGGCGATCGTGGCAGGAGAGGCCACTTTGCGGCAGTCGATGGCCCTCCTTGAGCGCTGCCGTCTGGTGGTGACCAATGACTCCGGGATGATGCACGTCGCGGCCGCGCTGGCGCTGCCTGTGGTTGCCATCTTCGGGTCGACGGACCCGGATGCCACCGGACCCTTCGGCCCGAACGCGCGAGTGGTGCGGCATGAGGTCGAGTGCAGCCCCTGCGGATTGCGCGTGTGTCCCATCGATTTCCGGTGCATGGAAGGCCTCGATGTGAACGTTGTCTATCGCGCCGCCCTGGAGCTGGTGAAGCAATTGGGCGCCGCTCACGACCGAACGGCCTCTGATCGGTAATCGGCGGTTTTTTTGAGGGCGGACCCGGGAAAGAAACGAGTGTCCCGAATCAGAAGTTCGTCGAAAAGTTTATGTGCGGCTCGCTGTCATTCCGAGGGCCGATGTTTTTGATCGGCCCTCGGAATTTGTTTTGCCTATGCAAATCTCCGCTAAAGATCGCGCCTCGCTCGTCGCGCTGATTCACCGCTTCGAGCGCCAGACGATCACCGTGCTGGGTGACCTGGTGGCGGACGAGTTTATTTACGGGGAAATTTCGCGCGTTTCCCGCGAAGCTCCGGTTCTGATTTTGAGGCAGCATCGGAAGGATATCGTGCCGGGAGGCGGAGCAAACGCCGCGAACAATCTGGCGGATCTCGGAGGTCAGGTGCGCCTTGTCGGCGCAGTCGGCGAGGATGAAGCAGGCGGCAAATTGCTCCGCTATTTTGAAGATAAGGGTGTTCCAACCCGCTGGATCGAGCGGCGAGCAGGCGCTGTGACGCCCGCAAAGTCGCGAGTGCTGGGCGTTGTGGGCCACGGCCACGCCCAACAGATTGTGCGGGTTGACCGCGAGCCGCACAAATCGGCGGACGGGGCGCTGCGCCGCCGGCTCTGCGAGCAGGCTCGGACGCTTCTCAAGGAATCGTCAGCGCTTTTGGTTTCCGACTATGGCTATGGCGCAACCGGCGCGCGCGAAGTCGCGCTCCTTCAAACCGCGTTGAGAAAATCGATGCAACCGGTCACGGTGGACTCGCGCTACCAAATCCTGAGTTATAATCACGTGACCGCGTCCACGCCCAACGAGCCGGAAATCGAAGCGGCTTTTGGCCGGCACATCGGCGACGATACCGCGTTGCTTCATCGGCTGGCGTCCCGGGTGCTGCGTTCGTGCGCGCTTCAGGCGCTGCTTGTGACGCGCGGGCGCGCGGGAATGGCCCTTTACGAACCTGGCCGCGAGCCGCGAATTCTGCCGATTTTTGGCTCTGACCAGGTTGCAGACGTCACGGGCGCGGGCGATACAGTGATCGCGGCTTTTACGATTGCTCTGGCGGCCGGGGCGAGCTTCTGGCACGCCGCGATGATGGCGAATTGCGCCGGCGGTCTGGCCGTGATGAAAAGCGGGACGGCGACCGTGACCCGGCAGGAACTGGAGGAGGCGATTCGAAACTCGTGAATAAGAAAATCGTTCACCGGCCGGATGTGCCTTCGTTGGGCGAGCGGCTCAGGAATGAAGGCCGCGTGATTGTCTTCGCCAACGGCTGTTTTGATCTTCTGCACGTCGGCCATATCCGTTTTCTGCAGGAGGCCCGGCAGCAGGGCGACGTGCTGGTGGTCGGCGTCAACAGCGATACGGCCGTCCGGGCTTTGAAAGGCCCGGGAAGGCCGCTGATGCCCGACAACGCGCGGGCGGAACTGATGGCCGCGATCGAATGTGTGGACTATGTAACGATCTTCGATGAGCTCACCGCTGAAAACATCCTGCGCGATCTCCGTCCGCACGTGCAATGTAAGGGCACGGACTATTCGGAATTGTCGGTCCCGGAAAGAAAAGTGATGGAGAGCCTGGGCGGCAGCGTCCGCATCGTTGGCGATCCCAAAGGCCACTCAACGCGCGAGATTTTGGCCGGCATCCAGAAGCGGTTCCAGGAACGATGAGATCAGGCCATGCGATTTCTGGTGATCCGGCTCAGCTCCATTGGCGATATTGTGCACACCCTTCCGGCCGTTGCGGCGCTGGGCGAAGCGTTTCCGGCCGCGGAGATCTCCTGGGCTGTTGAAAAGCGGTATGCCTGCCTTGTTGAAGAGAATCCTTATCTCAAGCGCACCGAGACCCTCGACACGTTCGGTTGGCGCAAGCGGCGGAATCCCGTCAAAACCTTACGGGAAATCGCCGGGTCCGTGCGCGCCCTTCGCGGCGAGCGCTACGACGCCGTGATTGATTTTCAAGGATTGGTGAAGACCGGGCTGATTGCCCGCATGTGCCGGTCGCCCCGGCGGATCGGGTTTGCGAAATGGGTGCACCGCGAGCCGGGCGCCGGCTTTTTCTACACCGATCAAGTTCCGCCGCCCCTGGGTAAACACGTGATTGAGCAAAACCTTGCGCTGGTCGAACACTTGGGCGCGTCCGCCAACACCTGGCAGTTTCCCCTTCCTCTCAATTCAGGGGACGAACGTTCGGCCGAAGCGGCGTTGGAAAAACAAAATATCCGGGAATTTATTTTGGTAAGTCCCGGTGGAGGCTGGGTTGCAAAGCGCTGGTCTCCTGAAAACTATGCGGCGCTGATTGGGAAACTCGAAGCGGAATTCCCCTGGGCGGTGGTTTTGACAGGGTCTCCTGCCGAACGAGCCGAAATTGCGGAAATACTACGCGCCTCCAGTTCCCGTCGCGCACGCTACGTTTCCGCCACTCTGGGTGAATTGATCGCACTCGCGCGGCGTGCCAGCTTGTTTATCGGGGGTGACACCGGGCCGCTGCATATCGCCGCCGCACTGGGCGTGCCCATTGTGGCTCTCTACGGGCCCACCGATTCCGCCCGCAATGGCCCGTTTTCCGCCGAGGATATTTCTCTTTCCACCCGCCAGCCCGTCAATCACACGCGTCGAAGCAAAAGTTCCCGATTCCTGGAAGGGATTTCCCCCGAGGAAGTTCTGGCGGCGGTTCGCGAGCGCATGGCCAGGGTCCATGAAGCGTAAGTACGGAGACTGGGCGGCCCGGTGGCGCGTGCCCCTCAGCTTCGCCTTCGCCGTCGCCTATGTCGTGCTGAGCCAGCCGGGCCGGCCGCTCCTTGTTGCAGGCGCCATCATAGCCTTGGCGGGCCTTCTGCTCCGCGGCTGGGCCGCAGGTTCGGTGGATAAGAACGAAAGCCTTGCCACCTCAGGGCCGTTCAGCTACACGAGAAATCCCCTCTACCTGGGCAGTTTTATTCTGGGAGTGGGGTTCATGATCGCGGGCGGCTCGTGGGCGCTCGGAATCGCCTTTGTGGCGCTCTTTATTTTTATCTATTCCCCGGTGATGCGCCGGGAGGCGGAATTCCTGCGTCAGAAGTTTGGCTTTATTTACGAGGACTACGCGCGGCTTGTCCCGGCATTTTTTCCCGTTCTTAGACCGAAGCGCTACCGCCCCAGCGATTTCCGCTGGGCGCGCTATCAAAAGAACCGGGAATACGAGGCGGCGGGCGGCTATGCCGCGATCCTGATTTTTCTCGTCATTAAATTGATGCTACGATGTGGTTGACCTTTTGCGGACATCCAGCGTCTAACTTTGGAGTTATGTTTCACCAGATGCTCCGTCGGTTCCGGGGCTTTTTTATCTTTTTTGTTGCCTGCGGCCTGGCGCTCGCCAGCGGCCCGGAATCGCTGCCGTTCGCTCCGGGCGAAACCCTTACTTACAACGTGACCTGGTCCATCTTCCCTGCCGGACAGGTGGTGACGACGCTCAAGCAGATCGGGGAAGGTCCCACGGACGCTTACGAAATTGACGGGACCGCGCGCTCCGCGGGGTATGTCTCGCTGCTCTTCAATATCGATAACACCTACCACGCAGTCTTTAATCCGCAAACGCTCTGCTCCGAGGAAATCTCAAAGACCATCAACGAGGGGCGGCGGCACAAGCAAACACACATCGTTTTTGACAGCGCGCGAAAAGTCGCGATCCTTAACGAAAAAGATATGGCGAAGCCCGATCATCCTCTAAAGCACGCGGAAAACGCCATTCCGGGCTGCGTCGAGGACATCATGACGGCGTTCTATTATCTGCGCCGCGCGCCCATGCACGTGGGAGAAAAGATCACGGTTCCGGTTAACGACGGCTCCAAAACTCACGAGGTGATCGTCGATGTTCAAGGGCGGGAAAAGCTCGATACGCCGATGGGGACGCGTTACGCCTTTCGCGTGGAGCCGCACGCCCTCGGCGATCTTTACAAGAAAAAAGGCCGCATGCTGATCTGGTTCAGTGATGACAGCCAGCGCTTGCCGTTGCGTATT
>DASUKV010000284.1:0-6955 GCA_036278555.1 Terriglobia bacterium | reverse complement strand
GCGCCGCCGAAGGGGTGTGCCTCGATGAGAAAAACCAAGACCAAAGACCACAAGCGCGGGCGCGGAGCGCCCGGAGAAAAAGCACTTATGCAAAGTTTGACTTGACATCGCCGACGACCTTATAGATGCGCTACCTCGCTTCGTCCGTGACAATAACGTCCATATCATTATCATATTTATATTTATTGGTTTATAATATAAAAGCGATTCAAAAACGGAACTTTTTTGTTACCAGCGCTGGGCCGATGATCAAAGCTCCTGAGGCAGCCATGGACGACCACAAATATCTTGCGCGGGCGCTCGTCGTGGATGACGACCCCGCCATCTGCGAGATTCTGAGCGATAAGCTTTCCCGAGAGGGCTACGAGTGTGTCACCCGCAGCGGGGGGACGGAGGCCGTGGCCCTGCTGCGCCGTGAGGCATTCGACGTAATCCTTTCGGACCTCCGCATGCCTGGCATCTCCGGGATGGATTTCCTTGAACGGGCTCGCCAGGTGTGCCCCCGCGCCGCATTCCTTCTGGTAACCGGCGAGCAGGACGTGCGCATTGGCATCGAAGCCATGAAGCGCGGCGCTTCCGATTACGTCGTCAAGCCTTTTCAGGCGGACGCGGTCCTGCGCAGCGTGGCGGGCGCCATCGAGAAGAGGCGTCTCGAAACCGAAGTTGAAAATTATCGCCAGCACCTTGAGGAAATGGTGGAAGAACGGACGCGGCAGGTGCGCCGGGCTTTGCGCCAGATCGAGAAAACCTATGATGAAACGCTCGAGGCTTTAGGCGCCGCCGTTGATCTTCGGGATGCCGCGACCGCCGGGCACTGCACGCGCGTGACGCGCTACGCCCTTGAAATCGCCAAGGTCATGGGTTGCGAGGCGGATTACCTCCGGAATATCGCGCGCGGCGCTTACCTGCACGACATCGGAAAAATCGGCATCCCGGATGGCGTTTTGCTAAAGGATGGGGCGCTGAGCCGTGAGGAACAGGCGCTGATGCGAACCCACGTGGAGATCGGGGACCGGCTGGTGAGCCGGATCGCGTTTCTCGAGCCCGCCATGGAAATTGTGCGCTACCACCACGAGCGCTTCGATGGCGCGGGATACCCGAACGGGTTGCGCGGCGAAAGCATCCCTCTGGGCGCCCGGATTTTCGCGGTTGCCGACGCGTTGGATGCGATGACATCCGACCGGCCTTACCGCAACGCCCTCCCCTGGGCCACGGCCGAGGCGGAAATTCAGAAGCAGTCCGGCAGCCAGTTTGATCCCGAGGTCGTTGACGCTTTTCTCTCCGTACCCCACGCCGTCTGGCAAAAAATCCAGGCAGATTCTCTCCAAGGCTTCAACCCGGGTCTGTCACGCGACCCGGAACAGCTTTTGGCCATCATTACCACCCGCGCCGACACCCGGTGAACGCGTAGGGGCGCCGCTTGCTGCGCCCTCGCCGCATCATCCCTCCACGCCCGCCTGCTTGAGCGCGGCTGCGATTTTCTTTTTCACCTGGGCGCTTACCGGCATGAACGGCGGCCGCGGATTTCCACCGCGGTAGCCAACGAGATCGAGCGCCGCCTTGATGCCGGGAATTCCATAAGGGCCTGTGACGTTCTGGACAAGAATCAAAAGCTTTTGCCGCAGTTCTTCAGCCGTTTTCATGTCCCCGCTAGAAAACGCCTCATAAATCGCGACGCAAAGCTGCGGAGCAAAATTCGACTGGCCCAGAATCCCCCCTGCCGCGCCCTCCCCGAGCCCCTGCGGAAAGATCAGGCCAGAACCGATCAACAGTTTGAATCCCGGCCGCGCTTTCGCGAGAATCGCCCGGACAAAATCGAGATTCCCCGAGCTTTCCTTGAGACCTGCGATATTGGGGTACCGCGAGAGTTTTCCTAACATGCCGGCGTCCATAGCGTACCCGGTGAATTGGGGAATGGAGTAGATCAGGATGGGTCGCCGAAGAGCGTCCGCCACCGCGCGGAAGTGAATGGAAAGCGTTTCCGGGTTCATAGCGGCCTTGTAATAGGCGGGCGGCAGCAGAAGAACCGCGTCCGCGCCCCGGGCGATCGCTTCGCGGCTCAGCTTGGTCGTCTGCGCCGTACTCTCAAGACCGGTTCCGGCAATCAGCAGCTTGGGCGGTTTGATGATCGAGCGCGCAATCTCAACCAGGCGGAGCCGCTCGGCCTCCGTCAGGAAGGGCGCTTCCCCCGTCGATCCAGCCACCACCGCGCCCGAAAGCCCGCTCGCCGCGTACCGCCGCAAGTTGGCGCGAAACGCGCCTTCGTCCAGGCCTCCGCGCCGGTTCATCGGGGTCACCAGAGGTGGAAAAACACCACGCAATTTTTCGACAACTTCGGTATGGGTCATAGGAGAAATCTCAATGGAATGTCACAGAATGCTGCGACTGGTCTCTGGTTTCAGATCCTCGACGCGTTGCCGTCATGCTGAGCGAAGCGAAGCATCCCCGTATTTACCAAAAAATGCAGAGACCCTTCGCTACGCTCAGGGTGACAGGCATTGATCTTATTGATCTATTTTGGTTACACCACACTAGCTTTCCCGAACGGCAGACTTATTTCCCAACTCCTCGTGCAAAGCCTGCAAATTGAAAACCTGAATGCGATGCTCGCGCTGGGCCCGGATGCTACTCACCACGGCCGCCGCCGCCGAAAGCGTCGTGATGCAGGTAATGTGATGCTGCACCGCGGCGCGCCGGATGGCCTTTTCGTCGAAACGCGACGGGCCGCCGAGCGGCGTATTGATGATCAAATCCAGTTTGGCGCTCTTGATCAGATCTACCACGTTGGGCCGCCCCTCGTTGACCTTGTACACGTTCTCAACGGGCAATCCGGCAGCGCGAAGCGCCTGCACGGTGCCCCGCGTGGCGACGAGGGTAAATCCCAGGTGATGCAAGTCGCGCGCGATGGGAATCGCCTGCGGCTTATCGTGATCATTCACCGACAGAAAAACCCGGCCCCCGGCGGGAATCCGCTGGCCCGCGGCAAGCTGCGCCTTGCCAAACGCCTGGCCAAAACTTTCTCCCACGCCCATCACTTCTCCGGTAGATTTCATTTCCGGTCCCAGTATAATGTCGACGCCCGGAAACTTGCGGAACGGGAAGACCGGCGACTTCACAAAATAGTGGCTCACCGGAAGCTCCTCCGGCAGATTGAACTCCCTCAGCTTGCGCCCCACCATCAGCCGCGCCGCGATCTTGGCCAGCGGCACGCCCGTGGCCTTGCTCACATAAGGCACCGTCCGCGAAGCGCGCGGGTTGACTTCGAGCACAAATACCTTCCCGTTCTGAATGGCATACTGCACGTTCATCAGGCCGATCACCTTGAGCTCCCGCGCAAGTTGGATAGTATATTCCTTCAGCGTCCGGCGTGTCGCTTCCTGAATCCCGACCGAAGGCATCACGCAGGAACTGTCGCCCGAGTGGATGCCTGCCTCTTCAATGTGCTCCATGATCCCGGCCACCACCACCTGCTCCCCATCGGCCAGCGCGTCCACGTCCACTTCCGTCGCGTTCTCGAGGAAGCGATCCACCAGAATCGGAAACGCCCGCTGCAATTCTTCGGCGCGCGCGACGTAATCCACCAGGGTGCGTTCGTCGTAGGCAATCACCATGGCCCGGCCGCCCAGCACGTACGAGGGCCGGATGAGGACCGGATAGCCGATGCGGCGCGCGATCTCGACTGCCTCGTCCACGTTCATTGCCGCGCCGTTTTCAGGCTGAGCGATGTTCAGCCGCGCGAGCAGCGCCCCGAAGTGTTTGCGGTCTTCCGCGAGCTCAATCGATTCGGGCGAAGTCCCGGCGATGGGCGCTCCGGCGTCCTTAAGCTGCCGGGCAAGATTCAGCGGCGTCTGCCCGCCAAACTGGACGATGATGCCCTGTGGTTTCTCCTGGTCCACAATCGCCATCACATCTTCGAACGTCAGCGGCTCAAAATAAAGGCGATCCGAAGTGTCGTAATCCGTCGAGACGGTCTCCGGATTGCAATTCACCATGATCGTCTCATAGCCCTCTTCCTTCAGGGCGAAGGCAGCGTGGCAGCAGCAGTAATCAAACTCAATGCCTTGCCCGATGCGGTTCGGACCGCTGCCCAGGATCATGATTTTCTTCCGATCCCGGGGCTCCGACTCGTCTTCTTTTTCATACGTGGAATAGAGGTACGGCGTGAAAGATTCGAATTCCGCGGAGCAGGTATCCACGCGCTTGAAGACGGGCCGCACTCCCAGTTCCAGTCGCCGGGACCGCACGCGGTCCGCCGTCGTGCTCCACAACGCCGCGAGATCGCCATCCGAAAGCCCCAGCCGCTTCGCCTCTTCAAGCGCCGCGGCAGGCGCCGAGCACGCGTCGAAACGCTTCAGTTCATTCTGCATTTCCACGATCTGGCGCATCTGGTCCAAAAACCACGGATCGATGCGCGTCAGCTCCGCGACTTCCTCAGCAGGATGGCCCGAGCGCAGAGCGTAAAAAATATCCCACAACCTCTCGGGATGCGGCGTCGTCAGCCGGCGCTGCAATTCCGCGGCATCCTGGGGAGGGGCCGGGGTCTTGCGTCCCGTTTCAAGCGATCGCACGCCCTTCATCAGCGCCTCTTTGAACGTCCGCCCGATGGCCATCACCTCGCCCACCGATTTCATCTGCGTGCCGAGTGTATGATCGGCGTCGGGGAATTTCTCCTGCGCCCACTTGGGAATTTTCACCACCACATAGTCAATGGTCGGCTCGAAGCAGGAAGGCGTTTTTTTCGTGATGTCGTTCGGAATTTCGTCCAGGCGATACCCCACCGCGAGCCGCGCTGCGATCTTCGCGATCGGGAATCCCGTCGCTTTTGAAGCCAGCGCCGAACTGCGCGAAACGCGTGGGTTCATTTCAATCACCACCATGCGCCCGGTTTCCGGGTCCACGGCGAATTGAATATTCGAGCCGCCCGTTTCAACCCCCACCACGCGAATCACGCGGAAGGCGGCGTCGCGCATCACCTGATATTCTTTGTCCGTCAGCGTCTGCGCGGGCGCGACGGTGATGGAATCGCCGGTATGCACGCCCATGGCGTCCACATTCTCAATCGAGCACACCACCACCGCGTTATCTGCGTGGTCGCGCATCACTTCCAGCTCGTATTCCTTCCAGCCGATCACCGATTCCTCAACCAGCACCTCGTGCACGGGGCTGACCTCAATTCCGTACTCGACCATCTCCTCAAATTCTTCGCGATTGTAGGCGATTCCTGATCCCGTGCCGCCCAGGGTGAACGAGGGCCGGATGATGATGGGGAACCCGATCTGATCCGACGCGGCAAGCGCCGCCTGAACGTCGCCCACGAGTTCGCTGCGCGGGACTGCCAGCCCCACTTTCTTCATCGCATCCTTAAACCACAGGCGGTCCTCCGCCATCTTAATGGCATTGAGCGACGCGCCAATCAGCTTCACGTTGTGCTTCTCAAGAATTCCCTTCTCCGCTAGCTCGACCGCAAGATTCAGCGCCGTCTGCCCGCCCACCGTGGGCAGCAGCGCGTCCGGCTTTTCGCGCTCAAGAATCGCGTCGAGATACTCGGCCTCGAGCGGCTCAATGTACGTGCGGTCGGCAAGCTCCGGGTCGGTCATGATGGTGGCCGGGTTCGAATTCACCAGTACCACTTCGTAGCCATCCGCGCGCAGCACCTTGCAGGCCTGGCTTCCGGAATAGTCAAACTCGCACGCCTGGCCAATGATGATCGGCCCCGAGCCGATAATCAGGATTTTGTGAATGTCAGTCCGTTTAGGCATAAGGATTACGGTGTGGACGCACGTGATTCTTCCGGCTCATCGCTACGCCAAGTCCTCTGTCATTCCGAGGAGCCGAAGGCGACGAGGAATCTCGCTCTGAGCTTTTGCTTTTGTCTTGATCTAGCATTCCTTTCCATACCAAGTGGCGCTCAAATCCTTCCAATCGCGATTCACCGATTCAATCAAGGCAATCTTCTTCATTCGACCCCAGTTTTTGACCTGCTTCTCGCGGGCGATCGCCGCAACAATGTCACCGAAGATCTCGTAGTGCACCAGCCGGTTGATGTTGTAGCGGGCCGTGAAGCCTGGCAGCAGCTTTCTTCGATGTTGAAGCACCCGGCGTTCCAGGTTGCTGGTGACACCCGTATACAAGGTACGGGATTTACTCGCCATGATATAGACGTAGTATGCTTTCACCGGTAGCGCCCATTACCCACTTCGACGATGAGAGAGCGCAACATGGGCCCCCTCAGAGCGAGATTCCTCGCTGCGCTCGGAATGACATCGGGACGCAGGATAAATTCTGGTATTTCCGAAGCTCATGACCGTTTGTGCGATGTGCTGCTGGTCGCCAAAATCATCGGGCATACACGTGGTTAGCCTCTATCCTTTCCATTCCTCCATCATCTTCACAAACTTATCAAACAAATAAGCCGAGTCGTGCGGGCCGGGGGAAGCCTCGGGATGGTACTGGACGCTGAAGAGCGGCAGCGATTTATGCCGGATGCCTTCGAGCGTCTGGTCGTTCAGGTTCATGTGCGTCAGAACCACTTCGCTCGATTTCAGCGAGTCCGGGTCTACGGAGAAACCGTGATTCTGAGCGGTAATCTCCACTTTCTGCGTTTCCAGATTTAGCACCGGATGGTTCCCGCCGTGGTGACCAAAAGGAAGCTTATAGGTCTTGCCCCCTAACGCCAGCCCGATGATCTGGTGTCCCAGGCAAATGCCGAAAACCGGCGTCCGGCCCACGAGTTCGCGCACGCCTTGGGCGGCATATTGCAGCGGCTCGGGATCACCCGGGCCGTTTGAGAGAAATACGCCGTCCGGCTTCAGAGCAAGCACCTCGCTGGCCTTCGTCCGGGCGGGAACGACGGTCACCCGGCAGCCCGTATCGACCAGCCGCCGCAGGATGTTATGCTTGATCCCGTAATCATAAGCCACCACATGGAAGCGCGCTGGCGCGAGGCGCGCAGGAG
>DASUKV010000283.1:0-12028 GCA_036278555.1 Terriglobia bacterium | reverse complement strand
AGGTTCAGGCGCATTTCAGAGATGCTCTTTCTTGTCTGCCCTGAAAAGCTCAACTGGCATCCCCCTCACCCGACTCGCGACGGGAAGCACCGCGTCCTTGCTCGCCACCCTCCCGGAGGGAGAGGGCTGAGTTACGATTTTTTCTGCCTCTCCTCCGGCGCGGTCACGCTTTCTGGCGCGATCGGCATTTCTTCGTGGCGCGGATGCCCAGCACAACCGATAATATTTCTCATGGCTTGGCCGCTTTCTTCCGCGGCCGTAGCTTGATTGTGTATGCGCTGGATTCTCCGCCAAACAGACGACGAAACCGCCACGAATCTCTCCCGCGAACTGGGGATTTCGCCGCTTCTTGCACGTCTGCTCGCCCTGCGCGGTCTGAGCGATCCTGCACAAGCCAGCCGCTTTCTTCAGCCTCGCTTCGAGCACCTTCATGATCCTTTTCTGATGCGGGACATGTCCGCCGCCGTCACCCGCCTCGAACAGGCTATCAGCGCCAAGGAAAAAATCCTGATCTACGGCGACTATGACGTTGACGGCACGATGGCCGTGGTGGTCCTCCTCACCGCGCTCAAATCGCTCGGCGCCGGCGTTGAAGCCTACATTCCCCACCGTCTCACCGATGGCTACGGCATGCGCGCGCCGGTGATGGAGCGTGCCGCGCGGGACGGCTGCCGCGTGGTGGTGAGCGTGGATACCGGCATCCGCGAGCATGAGGCGCTTGGCAGCGCCCGCGCGCTTGGGCTCGATTGCATCGTCACGGACCATCATTTGCCTGGGCCGGAATTGCCCGAAGCCTGCGCCGTTTTGAATCCGCACCGCTCCGACTGCGCTTATCCGGACAAGAATCTCTCCGGTGTCGGCGTGGCTTTCAAGCTGGCTCAAGCCCTGCTGGGCTCGCGGCTTTCCGAGCGCGCGGCCCGATCATATCTGAAGATCGTGGCCATCGGGTCGATTGCAGACATCGTGCCTCTCGCCGGTGAAAATCGGGTGATCGCCCATTATGGCCTCGCCGGGCTGAACGAAGCTGCGATGCCGGCCGGGACGGCGAGCGCCGGAAGAGCCGGGCTTTCGGCGTTGCTTTCGGTGGCGGGGCTTGGGGGCAAAAAGATTTCGACGGGCGATGTTGCTTTTCGCATCGCGCCACGGCTGAACGCCGCCGGGCGTATGGAAAGCGCCCGAGATGTGATTGATCTCTTCACCGGCTCCGGCGGCGCAACCGCCCAGGAAATCGCCGAACGGCTTGACACTTTGAACCGGAACCGCCAGCAAACTGAAGAATCCATCGTGGCCGAAATCAAGGCGCGCGTGGCCGCGGAGCCGCGCAGATCGAGTCAGTATTCGCTAGTCTTTTCGGGAGAGAACTGGCATCGCGGCGTGATCGGCATTGCCGCGCAGCGGGTGGTGGACATTTACTATCGCCCGGCGCTCGTGATGGCGGTGGAAAATGGAACTGCGCATGGTTCGGGACGGTCCATCCCTGGCTTCCACCTGCTCGACGCGCTGACCGAATCGAAACACCTTTTTGAGCGTTTTGGCGGCCACGCGCAGGCGGCCGGCTTTTCGCTTCCTTCGTCCCGCATCGGCGAACTGGAAGAGGCTCTGGAAGCATACGCCCGCACTATCCTGTCGCCCGCGGCGCTCGAGCCTGCGCTTCGCGTGGATGCGCAGGTGAATCTGCAGGATTTAAGTTGGGACTTCTACGAGCAACTCAAAAAGCTCGAACCCTGCGGCTGCGGCAATCCCCAGCCAGTCTTCACGGCCAAAGTTGACTTGAAGAGCCCCGCGCGCATCCTCAAGGAGAAGCATCTAAAAATACGGGTGGCGCAGCAGAAAATCGTCTTCGATGCCGTGGGCTGGAGAATGGCGGAAAGAGCCGCGGAACTCGTGGGCGAAGCGGCGGCGGAAATCGCGTTTACTCTGGGTGAAACGAGCTTTCAAGGGGAGCGGGAACTGCAACTTGTGCTGAAGGATTTCCGGCCCGTGGATGGCGCTTAGGCTCTGTTTGCCCGAAGGGCAAGACCATGCGTAACCGTAGGTGCAACCTACGGAAACAGGAGCATCTCGTAAGCCCGACCCTGAAGGGGTCGAAGGCGCCCATATCGCAAAAACAGCGATGCACTCGCCACCCGAAGATCGCCCGGAAAATTGATGCGGGCTGATTGTACTGTGGTCAACCCCTGCGGGGTTGATCTGATTTTTTCGATTGCTTCCGTAGGTTGCACCTACGGCTACTCACGGTCCGCCCCTCTCGGGGCTGAAGGAATAAGCCCCGGCAGCATGGCTCACACCCTGTCTTGACGCGATAGGCCCAACCAAGGATTTTCAACATTGAATCAGGCACCACTCGGACAACAGGAGCAACGGTTCGATAGCCGCAAGAGAAGAATCTCCCGGCTGCTGGCGATTATTCTCTGCGTCACGGTCGCGGCTATCGTTGCGGGTTTGTGGACCAGCTTCCATCGCAGGAAAACCGCCGTGACGCGGCCACCGGCTTTGCCTCATGACGTCAACCGCAGGCTCTCCGGCTACACGTTCACGCGATCCGAAGAAGGCCGCCAGATATTCACCATCCATGCTGCGCGCACGCTTGCCTACGGCCAAGGAACTAGCACCGTGCTCGAAGACGTCCACGTGATCGTGTTTGGCCGCTCCGGCAACCGTCACGATGAAATCCAAACCGCGCGCTGCCGGTACAACAATACTTCGGGGGCTCTGGCTTGTTCCGGCAGGGCTACGATCAAGCTGGAATCCCAGCCGGGGCTCGAGCCTGCGACTGACCTGCGCGCGCGCCAACCGCTTTTTCTTGAAACCTCCAACATCTCTTATGATCCCAGCCGGTCGGAGGTGACGACGGCCGCACCGGTCGATCTGCGCTTTGGTCCGGCGCGCGGCTCTGCGCTGGGCCTGACGTACAACACGCGGGACGGTTCTCTGGCGTTGCTGAAAAATGTCCGTCTGGATTTCCCTCCCGCCTCGGGCCGTGCGCTGGCGATACAAATCTCAGCGGGCGGCCTGACTTATCAAAAACCGTCCAATCAGGTGGATTTGCAATCTCCCGTCGCTGTCACTCAGGGCGCCCGCCGCCTTAAGGCTTCCGCCGCCACAATTTTTCTCAATGCCGCACAGCGGGCTACGCGGATAACTTTTCAGGAAGCACAGGGAATGGATGATCTTCCGCGAGGCCGGACGCAGGGGAAAGCCCAAACGCTCGATGCGTCCCTCGACCCGGCCACGGAGAGTCTGCGCCGGTTGGTCGCCACTGGCGCCGCGAGCTTGCAATATTTTGAAAAAACCGGCGCCGAACGGCGCTTGACGGCGGAGAAGATGGAAGCGAATTTCTCTGGAACACCGTCGCGACCCGTTTCGGGCAGCGCATCGGGAAATTTCCAGTTGGTTTTTGAGCCCGCGCCTGCCCGGAAGACGGCTCTTCTCCGCCCGGCTTCCGAGCAAACGGCTCCAGAGCTGGCGGCCAGCGAGCGAACCCTGCGTGGATCAGAGTTGCAATTCAAACTCCGTCCCGGAGGTGTTTTGGACGAAGCGCACACCGTCGGCCCCGGCGAAATTCAACTGATTCCCGCAAAGAACGCAGGGTGGCGGCAAACCATCACTGCCGGGCAATTCCTGATGGCGTTTGGCGCCGAAGGCCGGCTGAAAACGCTGCGCGGATTTTCCTCAACGCGCATTGTGGATCAACCGCCTCCGAACGCTCCCCGCGGCGTGCTGGCGCGAGAAAGCTCCGCCGAACGGTTGAAAGCGACCATTGATCCCGCGACGGAAGCTATTCAAACCCTGCGCCAGCAAGGCAATTTCCAATTCCGCGAGGGCGACCGCCGGGCCAGCGCCGATGCGGCCGTTTATGAATCTCAAGGCCAGCGGTTAACCCTCCTGGGCCACCCCGAGGTGTGGGACCCAAACAGCAGAATCCGCGCTCAACACATGACGATGAACCCTGGTACGGGGATTGCGAAGGGCTGGGGCAAGGTGGAGTCAGTACATTTTGATCCAATCAAACAGCCAGCTCCGGGTTCCAAGCCGGTGCAAACGCAAGATGATCCCATCATCGTGCTTGCGGACCGAGTGACCGCCGCGCGGGACTCACAGGTAATCCATTACGAAGGAAACGTCAGGGCGTGGCGTGGCGCAAATGTGGTGGAGTCGTCATCACTCGATATCTCAAAAAAGCAGGAACGGCTCACCTCCGGTTACGGAGTAGTAACTTCGCTTATGCAGTCTGGCGGACGGGCTGCCCATGATGGCTCGTCGAAAGCCACCCATGGCGCTGCGCAGCCCATGACCATCCGTGCTGACAGATTGATATACTTTGACTTAGGCCGCAAGGCGGTCTACCAAGGGCATGCACGAATGAAATCCGAAAACACAACCTTCGACGCCGACCAGATCGAGATTTACTTCTCGAAATCCTCTCCCGGGAATGAGCCTGAGGTTGAACGGGCCGTCGCAAATGGTCATGTACGGATCACTCAATTGCCAGGCCGCCACGGGAGTGGCGAACATGCGGAGTATTTCGCCCCTGCGGGAAAAATTGTTTTAACAGGTGGACCACCCTTTGTTTATGACGAGCAACAGGGCTTTTTAACGGGCCAGCGTTTGACTTTCTTTATCCACGATGCTAGCCTCTTTGCTGATGGAGGAAAAAAGTCGCAAACCCTCTCCAAGCGCCGCATTCTTCAGCAATGAACCATGCAAAACCTCTCCACAGTCGACCTGACAAAGTCCTTCAAAGGCCGGAAAGTTGTTGATAGCGTTAGCTTAAGAATTTCTCAGGGCGAAGTCGTCGGCTTGCTGGGCCCGAACGGCGCAGGCAAGACGACCACCTTTTACATCATCGTGGGCCTCGCGAGCGCCGATGCCGGCGAAGTGCTCCTTGACGGAGTCGATATTTCCGCGTTTCCCATGTACCTCCGCGCGCGGAATGGTATCAGTTACCTGCCCCAGGAACCATCCGTTTTTCGGAAGCTCACGGTCGAAGAGAACCTCATGGCGGTACTCGAAACGGTTCCGCTTACACCCAACCAGCGGCGGGAACGGCTGGAGGAGCTGCTTGAGGAATTCGGGCTGGGAAAAGTACGCCGCAGCTATGGGTATCTGCTCTCAGGGGGCGAGCGACGACGCGTGGAAGTAGCGCGATCTCTTGTCATCTCACCCTCCTTTGTCCTTTTGGATGAACCATTTGCAGGGATTGACCCCCTTGCTGTTGTCGACATCCAAAAGATCATCCTGCAGCTTAAAGCGTCAGGTATCGGCGTGCTTTTGACCGATCATAACGTCCGTGAAACCCTCCAAGTGACTGATCGCGCGTATATTATTAGCAGCGGTCGAATATTCCGGTCCGGAACTCCGGAAGAATTGGGGAATGACTCCGAAGTAAAAAGAGTTTACCTCGGAGACAATTTCAAGCTCGCAATATGATGAACAGTAAGGCACAACCCCGGCTTGGGCTGAACCTCAAGGTCGCTCAGAAACAGATTCTGACTCCGGGGCTCGTCCAGATGGTCACTGTTCTGGCGCTGAACAAGCTTGAGTTGCGCGACATGATCACCCAGGAGATGGTCGAGAATCCGGTACTCGAAGAAGTGACGGACATTGTCCCCACACTGGACGAGGAGCAAAAGAAAAAAGAAAGCGAAGCGCCAGCCGAAAACAGCGAGACGCAGACCCCCAGCACAGATAATGACCATCACGACTCGTTCGACGAGGTGGATTACGGATCGTTCTTCAATGATTATCTTGATCCCGGTTATAAGTCGCCAGCCGCCGAAGAGGTTGAGCGCCCTTCGTTCGAAAATTTCATTTCCAGGCCGGTTTCGCTTGCCGAACATCTGCAATGGCAGGTAAATCTTTCGCTCTGTTCCGAGGCCGTTCGCGACGCCGCCTATTCACTGATTGGTAATCTCAACGAAGACGGCTATCTGACCGGCAGCCTGGAGGAAGTCGCGGAGGCAGGCGGGCACGAGTTGAAAGACGTTGAGGAAGCCCTACTCCT
Organism: Terriglobia bacterium; assembly: GCA_036278555.1. Taxonomy (GTDB): domain Bacteria; phylum Acidobacteriota; class Terriglobia; order UBA7540; family UBA7540; genus RH2-MAG17b. The sequence goes on along the minus strand of DASUKV010000283.1, from coordinate 6,024 downwards.
GGTTCAGGAACTAGACCCGGCGGGGATCGCGGCGCGTGACCTGCGCGAGTGCCTGCTGATCCAGCTTCGAATGGCGGAACTGGAAGACGATCTGCCGCTGCGAATTATCTCTGATCACCTGGGAGATGTGGAGACGAAGCAGTACCGCCGGATCGCGAGCGCTTTGAATTGCTCGGTTGAGGAAGTTGAGCGGTCACTCGAAACGATCCGCCGGCTTGATCCGAGGCCCGGCCAGCGTTATAACGCCACTCAGCCCCGCCTGATCGAGCCTGATGTCGCCATCGTTAAGGTGGACGACGCCTACCGCGTGATCCTGAACGAAGAGGGATTGCCGCAACTGCGGCTGAGCCGCCACTACCGCCGGATGCTGGGTGACGGGAACGCCAGCGGCGATGTCCGCAAGTACGTGAGGGAACGGTTCAACTCCGCGTTGCAGCTTATCAAGAATATCGAGCAGCGGAAGCAGACCATCGCCCGGGTCTGCGACGCAATTATCGGCCGCCAAACGGAATTTCTGGACAAGGGAATCGATTACCTGCGCCCGATGATGATTAAGGAAGTTGCGGAAGAGGTCGGCGTCCACCCCTCGACCGTGAGCCGGGCCGTAGCCAATAAGTACGCGCACACACCGCAAGGGGTCTTCGAATTGCGATATTTCTTCTCCGAGGCGGTCCAAGGGCCTTCCGGCGCTAACACTTCATTGATAAATCTGAAGCGCACCGTGCAAAAAATGATCGAGCAGGAAGACTCCACCCATCCGCTGACGGATGAGAAAATTACGCACCGGCTGCGCGACCTTGGAATTCACGTGACCCGCAGAACCGTGGCGAAATACCGCGAAGATTTGCGGATTCCGAGCACTCACGAGCGCAGGAAGCGATGATCAATCAGTCCCCGAAATTCGCGGTAGCAATCTTGGCGCGGGGAGGTCTCATATGGAAATCGAATACACTGGACGGCAGATGGAAGTCACCCCGGACCTCCGTCAGTACACCGAAGAACGCCTGGGTAAGCTGAACCGGGTGCTCCACGATCATTGCGACATTCACGTCATTCTGGAAGCGGCCAAGCACCGGCGAATTGCCGAAATCACCCTGAAGTGGCGGGATCACACGCTGGTTGGCGTTGAGGAAACGACCGACCCGCGATGCTCGATCAATGGAGCGTTGGACAAGCTGGAAAAGCAGGCCGTGCGGCTGCTGCAGCGGAAGTGGACCCGCAAGCGGCGTCCCGCGCCCACCTTCGCCGTCACCTTCAATGTGATGGCGGAAGCGCTGCCGGACACGAACCGGAAAGTTCTCAAGACGGAGCGGATTCCCATCAAACCGCTGACGATGGAAGAGGCCGTTGACAGCCTCGAAGCAGACTCGCGGGAGCTCGTCATCTTCCGAAACGTTCAAACGGAACGAGTGAACATCGTTTACCGGCAGCACGACGGGCGCCTGGTGCTGATTGAGCCGGAAGCCTGAGAAAGCGAGACTGCGGGTGAGGGGTCTTCGCCGAAAATGTAAACGTTAGCAGCAGCATAAATCCACGCCCAAAATCCGAGTACAGCAATTCGCCGCAAACGCGAAAGCCCAAAAAGCATGGCTGCTCGAACCCTCCGGACGAAGGCGAAGGCCCCTTCCACCGCCAAGAAAAAGCGAAAAGCCGCCAAACAATTTGTCCTGATCACGGGCTTGAGCGGTTCAGGCAAGGGCTCCGCGCTGAAGGCGTTCGAAGACCTCGGTTTTTATTGCGTGGACAACCTGCCGGTGGATCTCCTCCCGAAATTTGCGGAAATCTGCTGCCAGCCGGGAAGCCGCATTGATCGCGCCGCCGTGGTGGTAGATATCCGCGAGGGCGAGGCCCTGAGCCAGCTTCCCGCCATTTACCAGCGGCTGGCCCAGCAGAAGCCCAAGCCTTCGCTGGTGTTTCTCGAAGCTTCTGATGAAGTGCTGCGGCGGCGTTTTGAGGAGACGCGGCGTCCTCACCCGCTGGGCCGCCACCTTCCGGTGCGCGAAGGCATTCGCCTGGAACGCATGCTGCTGAAGCCCATGCGCCAGCTTGCGGACGCCGTCATCTCCACAAACCGTATGAACGCGCACGAACTGCGCGAGTTCATCCTGCAGCGTTTCGGCGGGCCGAAGTTCCGCAAAGGCATGCTGGTTTCCCTCACGTCCTTTGGGTTCCGCTTCGGACTTCCGACGGACGCCGATTTAGTCTTTGATCTGCGCTTCCTTCCCAATCCCAATTACGTTGCGAAGCTGAAGGAAAAAACGGGCAAAGACCCTGCCGTTCAGCGTTACATGGAGCGCTTCCCGCAGGCCCGAGAATTTCTGAACCGGATTACCAGTCTGCTGCTGTATCTGCTGCCGCAGTATCTGCGCGAGGGAAAGAGTTATCTGACGATTGCGCTGGGATGCACCGGCGGCAGGCATCGCTCCGTCGCCCTGACGGAGCAGATGGCCAAAGCGCTCGAACGGGAAGGCTACAAGATTCGGATCACGCATCGCGACCTCGGCCGCAGCGGAAGCTGAGGGAGCTGTAGCGGCGGCCTGCGTTCATGGCTGTCCAATTTAGCCGCGCAGAGGGCGGCTTTGCCGCCTGACTTGCGGAAAGCCTCTGGCTTTCCGGCCAAATGTCCATAATTTTAATCTTCTCGCTGGGCGCAAAGGCAAAGCCTTTGCGCCCAGCGAGAACAGGTTGGGGTTGGGTGCAAGCTCTCGGAAGGGCAAAGCCCTTCCGCACAGCAAGCGGCAAAGCCGCGAGTCGCCTCCAGGAAATTAAGCTTAATAATGCCCGATAGATTGCATAACATCCTCGCGATGGATATTGGCGGGACGCGCTTCCGGCTGGGCCTTTTTGATTCGGAAGGAAAGCTCCTCCTGGTGAGGCAAGACGAGACCTCGCATTCCGGAGGCCGCGCCTGGATGCTCGACCGATTGCAAACCGTGGCGGAGGAGTTGTGCCGCGAGAGCACGCCGCCCGTCGAAGCGTGTGGCATCAGTTTCGGCGGGCCGGTAGACTTTAAGCGTCAGACCGTGACATCCGTTCACACTCCGGGATGGCGAAATTTCGCTCTCAGCGACTGGGTGAACGAAACACTCAAGCTGCCATGCCGGGTGGATAACGACGCGAACGCCGGAGCTTTGGGAGAATATCGCTTTGGCGCGGGTCGCGGCGCGGAATCGCTGATTTATCTCACCTTAAGTACCGGAATCGGCGGGGGCGTCATCACTCACGGGCAGTTGCATCGTGGGCGGGACAGCATGGCGGGCGAGATCGGCCACCTGCCGCTGGCTGATTCGGAAACGGCGTGCACTTGCGGCTTGAACACCGGATGTACAGAGGCGCTTTCATCCGGCCGCACCCTGGGCCGAAAGGTTCGCGAGTTTGCCGCGGACCATCCTGAGGAAGCGGCAGGGATACTGGCATTAACAGGCGGGAATCGAGAAAAGCTGACCGCGCGGGAGCTGATCGCGGCCGCCAAGCAAGGAGATCCCGCCGCGAGCCGGCTCTTTAGGGAATCAATCCGGTGGCTCGCGCGCGCGCTTCTTATCTCAATCCGTCTTCTCGACCCCGATAAAATCGTGCTGGGAGGCGGAGTCAGCCAGGCCGGAGACTTTTTGCTTCGCTCTCTTGACGATGCCCTGCGGGAATGGTGGTCGCCGATGTTCCCGTACACAACGGAGATCGTCCTGGCAGAACGAGGCGACTATGCTCCCCTGTACGGCGCCGCAGCGCTCGCCCTGGAGCTGTAGCAGAGAAAATGGCAAAGCCAACCATCAGCATGTCACGCGTTTTATCGCGTTCAGCGGCTATTTTCCTGCTGCTCTCGACTCTCGCGGCGGTGGGATTCTCCGCCGAACCGAACCAACGCGTAAGCCCGTTTCGAATTATGGGGAATGTTTATTACGTCGGCGGCTCGAACGTCACATCGTTCCTGATAGTAACTCGCCAGGGCAGCATCCTGATCGACGGCGGCTACGCGCGGACGGCGCCCGAAATCGAGCAGAATATCCGCAAGCTGGGTTTTCATTTGTACGATGTCAAGATCCTCCTCAACACGCACGCCCACCTGGATCACGCCGGCGGCCTTGCGCAGCTCAAACGGGATACCGGAGCGGACTTTGAAGCGATGGCGGAGGACGCTCCCACGCTTGAGCGCGGCGGGCGGGGCGACTTCTATTTCGGCAATCGCCTGACCTTTCCTGCCATCAAGCCGGACCGCATTCTGCACGACGGGGACACCGTGAGTCTTGGCGGCGTAACGCTCCACGCGGTTCTGACGCCAGGCCACACAAAGGGATGCACGACTTGGACCTGGACCGAACATGAGAACGGACGCTCCTATCACGTGGTGGATGTCTGCAGCGCAACCGTGCTTCCGGGTTACCGGCTGGTCGGCAACACGGCCTATCCGGGAATCGCCCGGGATTACAGGAAGACGTTTGAAAGGTTGAAGCATCTTCCCTGTGACGTGTTTTTGGCGTCGCACGCAAGTTTCTTTTCCATGCAAGAAAAGCTTGCCCGCTTCAAGCGTGACGAAAAATCGAACCCCTTTGTTGATCCTGAAGGCTATCAGCATTTCGTGCGATACTACGAGGCCCAGTTTCAGGCGGCATTGAAGAAACAGGAGAGGATTAAACATTGATGAATTACCGCGAATTAGGACGCACGGGATGGAAAGTTTCAGAGATCAGTTTTGGCGCGTGGGCCATCGGCTCAATGTGGGGCGAGGTCAATGACAACGAATCTTACGCCGCGCTCAACCGCGCCGTGGATTTGGGCGTGAACTTTATCGATACCGCTGACGTTTATGGCATGGGCCGCAGCGAGAAGTTGATCGCCCGCCTGCGGAAAGAGCGAAAGGAGACAATTTACGTGGCGACGAAGGCGGGCCGCCGCCTTTCGCCGCATACCGCTGACGGCTACAATGCCGGGAACCTCGCGCGCTTCGTCGAAGACAGTCTGCGGAATCTCGAAACCGATTGCATTGATCTCCTGCAGCTCCATTGCCCGCCCGTTGAGGTCTATTACCGGCCGGAGGTCTTTGCGGCGCTTGACGGCCTGGCGCGCGCTGGAAAGCTGCGCTATTACGGCGTGAGCGTGGAGAGGGTCGAAGAGGCGCTTAAGGCCATTGAGTATCCGAATGTGCAATCGGTGCAGATTATCTTCAACATGTTCCGCATGCGGCCCAGCGAGCGATTCTTCGCGGAAGCGAAGCGCCGCCGCGTGGGAATCCTGGCGCGCGTTCCCCTTGCCAGCGGCCTTCTCACCGGGCGGATGAATGCGCGCACGGCGTTTGGTCCTGATGACCATCGCAATTTCAACCGCCAGGGCGAGATGTTCGACCGCGGAGAGACTTTCTCGGGCGTTGACTACGAAAAGGGGTTGGAAGCGGTGGAAAAGCTCAGGCGATCCGCTCCCGCGGGCGGCAGCATGGCGCAATTTGCTTTGCGCTGGATTCTGATGTTTGATGCGGTCACGTGCGCCATCCCCGGAGCGAAGCGGCCATCGCAGGTGGAAGAGAACGTTCACGCTTCAGATTTTCCACCCTTGGGCAGCGCTCAAATGGCGGCTGTGAGCCAGATCTACGACGAGATGATCCGGCCGGATGTTCATCAAAGATGGTAACTCACCGCACGCGCCTGGCCGGTAACGGGCGGTGCATGTCACTTCTGCTGCTTTTCCGCGTGGGCAATGAGCTTGGCGACCTCGGAATCAGGGCTGACCGGCTCAATCATGATGATGTGGCGAGCGTTGAAGAACGTCTCCTTTGGCGCGTGCCACTCCTTGCCCCGCTTGACGAGCACGTTTTTCGTCTGTTTCGTTTGCGAGTCCGTCGTCCGCACCACGTAGTAAACGCTCGTCATCTCGGGATAGTCCGCCGATGCGCGTGAGAGCTTCCCGTAATAGACCTGCCCGTCGTCCAACAAAACCGCTTGATAAGGGGTATTGAACTTGGGAAGATCATCCGCCCGCTTTGTGCGAACAAGCGCGGCTGCGAGAACGATCACTGCCACTGCCAGGCAGAGGATC
>DASUKV010000282.1:0-22711 GCA_036278555.1 Terriglobia bacterium | reverse complement strand
TCCACAATCCCGCGCGTCACGCGCTCACCATCTTCGCCGCCGTCATAATAAATCTTGCTCGGCTGCATCACCGGAACATAGGGCGGGTGAGCCACAATTCGCTCGAACGCTATTTCCTCTAAGGGAGCGTAAAGATTTCCCTGAAGGACAGTCGCATTGTCAATTCCGTTCAGCCTCCGGTTAAATTCGCCGCATTGCGTCGCCCTTTCCGTGATGTCTACCGCCCAGGCATGCCGGGCGTATCTTGAAGCAGCCACCAGCGCGGCGACCGCCGTCCCGGAGCAGAGGTCCAGAAAACTTTCGCAAGGGTCTTGCGGCAGAGTTTCAAGGAACTGGTAGGTGTGGCGGCTGATCGCGGGAAAAACAATGTCGTCAAGAGACTCGGCTGCCGGGCGGTCCACACGAGTCCAGTGATCGGAAACAAAGTAAAGCCCGTGCGCGGGATAAAGCGCTGCCGGAGAGCCGATGCGGCCATCGCCCTTTTGGTCTTCGCCCAAAAGCCCCAGGTTTTCGAAAGCTCCGCGCGCAGCATCGGGAATCAACTTCTGAAGCTGCTCTCTTGAGACTTGCTCCCCGCAAAAGAAAACCCGGATCAACAAATTCAGCCGGTCCTGCTCTTGCAGGCTTTCCGGCGCGCGCTCTCTTGCCTTCGCGTACTCGTGAAGCGCGCTCAGCCCCAGCCGATTGCAAATGCCCTCTTCCGCATAGAAGGATTCTTCAAGGAAGCCCTTGACAAGCGCAAACTGTTCGGGAGAGCCGAATCGCAAAGGCAGCATGAGTTTATATTCCTTACCGTAAAGCAGTGGTAGCCACGGTTGGCGCTTTTCCAACCGAGGGCGTTTTATATCGAGACAAGCACGGTAACCACGGTCAATTCGTTCTAAGGATTGATTGAGGGACCCTGCACGGAAAGGCCCACGGTCAAGAAAACAATTGACCGTGGCTACCCCGCTCTACCGCCATCCGCCGGGCTGCGGGCTGGCCGTCCCGTTCACTCTCAGTCAGGAAATGCCTCTGGTCAGCATGCCGGAGCGCGCCGGGCCCCGGGCCATGCGGCTGCGATTACACGTGACGGAGATGGATTGCCACAACTGGTGGCTCACTTTTGTATTTATCATTCACTTCTGAGGCAAACTTCAGCTTGTAACCTCTCTTGTTGAGAGCGGCAACCTGAAGCTGAAGGCCATCGCGGATGCGCGCAAAGTTGCGGTCATCAGGCGCGGCGGCAACGACTACATGCAGCCCTTCCTTCTTTGGGATTTCGCCCATGTCCGTTAAAATTTGCTCAAAGTCCTGTTTAAAGCCAGGGTCGTCGTAGTCATATGTCGCGACCGTGTCCACCGACGGTGAGTCAGGAGTCCATTCCTGCAAGGGGATCAAACGTCCGTCGCTGGTGATCTGTTTGCCCGTGCGCTCCATTAAATTCGCCGGAGTGATGTTGTAACACACGAGCTGATTGCCACGACGAACCGCGTAGACGGGAAATGGGCCCGCGTGCTGACGTATCGCGATGACGATTTCGTTCTTGCCTTCGCGTAGACCGATGATGGACTTGAATCGACGGGCAGCTTTACGCCGTTCGTCGTATATCGCCGGCGTCGTGGGCTCTTCTTCGGTCTTGCCCGCGATCGAAGTCGTATGCTTGAGGCCGTACCGCAGTTTGTATTGGGGGCCCCCGCCGGGTCTTGGAGCCGGCACTGCCGTGTAGCCGATGCCCATATCCGACTGATACGCCAGCTTTACCCGCGTCATGTGGGCGCGATAGTTGCGGACTATTTCGTAAAGCCCAGGGATCGTCACCTTGTCCTTCGCAATACGGGTGAGGTTATAGATTACCTCCTGGTCCTCCATCTCAGAGAGAGGCAGGAACGAGAAGTGGGCTCCGTCCTCGTTGTTGTGGATCTGGTCGAATATTGACAATTTAGGGTTCACGAGGCTCGCGCTCAAATCGTGAAGGCCCGCAGCATACTTTGTTTCACGGGACGCGAAGTTGGCCGGATTCGCAAATGCCGAGCTATCGATCCCGCGCTGAGCGTGGTATTTTTCACTCTCTTGCTTCCTTGCAAACGCTCTCCCATGGTCTTGCCTGACCTTGTTTGCCGCCGGGTCTTGGGGGTCGAATTTCGTGTAACGGCTGTCAGCAAGGAAATTCTCCTGAGTCACTTGAATTTTGCCCCGGGCGAAAGTCTTCAGCACCTGGTCGGCATAGCCGGGATTAAACGTCCTCACCGTCATGCGTGTGTCCTCAAACGCCTCGTCAAAAGTGTCAATCTTTTCCCACGCCTTGTAAGCCTTCCACCAGGCGCAGACGTCCGGATAAATAAACCGCCAGTTCCGTTGCAGATAGGCTGGATCGTCAGCCCTGTATTGAAAGGTTATCGTGAGATTTCTGCGAATCTGCCGAAGCACTTCAAGTTCTCCTGCCATGCCCTCCAGGCCTCCTGACCGGGTTGCGAGCGCATTCGCCTTACTGCATAGGCCCCCGGAATCTGTTCAATCGTGACGCCGCCGCATTGCAAACGCCGGAGCAGCAAGTTTATACTCCCTATCGGTGAGAATCCACCGAAGGAGAGGGGACCGACGTGCCAGTCTCAGCCACAACCAAGCCGATTCAGCCCGTGATCTGGTCGCGGGGAACGTTCCTGACGCCGCAGCATTTGCAGATTCAGGATCGCTTCATTGAGAGCGCGCTCGAATTTCGCGTCAACGCGCTGAACTTCCGTCCGTGGGGGTTTTCCGCGCTTCACATTGACCAGGAAGCGCTGGCGGCGGGCAACTTCGCCATCTCCGACGCCTCAGGGTTGCTGCCGGACGGCCTGCCTTTCGAGATTCCCGCCTCCGACCCTCCGCCGCCTCAGAAAGCCCTGGCCTCTTACTTTGAGCCTGGGCGCGACAGCGCCGACGTATTTCTTGCCGTCCCGCAGTACCGCGAGCACGGGCGCAATGTCTCAATGGCTTCACAGCGCGCGGACACGCGCTACTTGGCGGAAGTTGCGATGCGCCGGGACGAAAACACGGGCCTTGAAGAGAAGCCTGTACAGGTTGCGCGAAAAAACTTCCGGCTGCTGGTCGAAGGCGAGTCGCGGCAGGGGACGACGGCGCTGCGCGTGGCGCGCGTCATCCGCACGCCGGCCAGCATTTATCAGCTTGATGAGCGTTTTGTGCCGCCGCTTCTCGATATTGCCGCGAACAACTATTTGATGGGAATCCTTCGGCGGCTGGTTGAAATCCTCTCGGCCAAAAGCACGATGCAGTCCGCGCTGCGCCGGCAGAAGAATCAGAGCCTTGCCGATTTCACGGCCGCGGATATCGCCAATTTCTGGCTGCTTTATACCACCAACACTTACTTCCCGCTGCTGCGCCACCTGTTTGAGACACGGAAAGGCCATCCGGAGCAGCTGTTCTCTGCCATGACTTCGCTGGCCGGTTCGCTGAGCACTTTTTCCAGCCGCTTCCAACCGCACGATTTCCCGGTGTACGATCACGACGAATTGGGCGCCTGCTTCATGACGCTCGATGAGATTGTCCGCACGCTGCTTGAAACCGTCGTTCCCACAAATTTTGTGTCGCTGCCCTTGAAGCTTGTCCAGCCCTCCATCTATGCCGCGGCGATTTCCGACGACCGGTATTTCTCAAACACCAAAATGTACCTGGCGGTGAGCTCCGAGATGAACGAAGCGGAACTCATCAGGAAGGCGCCGCAGCTTCTTAAAGCCGGGGCTTCAACTCAGATCGATACGATGGTCCGCCAAGCCCTGCAGGGAATCAAACTGACCCATTCCTCAACGCCGCCCGGGTCGCTCCCGATTAAGCTGAACTACCAGTATTTCAGTCTCAACCAATCCGGAGAATCGTGGGACGCCGTGGGCCGCGCCCGGAACCTGGCCGTGTATGTGCCCGCCGATTTCGCCGCCCCTCAGCTTGAACTGATCATCCTTCTACCCGAAGCGATTTAGGCGGCTGTAGCCGCGGCCGAAGCCTGCCCTGTAAGGGGCCGCCCATTCCGGCGAACGCCCCTCACCCGGCCTCCGGCCACCCTCTCCCAAGAGGAGAGGGCCGGAATCGAAAGCGGATTACTACCCTCTCCCTCGGGGAGAGGGTGCGCGAGGAACGAGCGCGGGTGAGGGGTCTTGTCAGCCATCCTGCCTCCGCACGCGCTCTCAATGCTGTGTGGCAAAGTATAAGACCACCAGCACCGCAACCAGCAGAATACCCCCGAAGATGAGAATAAGAGGCAGGATCGCCGGTCCCGGCGTGCCTTTGAGCTTCTCCGCGCCCGGAACCTTCGGTATCGCGGGTTTGGCAGGCGCCGCAGGCTTGGGAATCGAAAGCTGGGGTAGGCGAGGCGGCGCCGAAGGCGGGGTTGCTGCTGGAGGCGCGGCGGCGTTCAACTGTCCCGGAAGAGAAGGCGTCTGGAATTTTGGGATCGGCGGAATTTCCGGCTTCACGGTGAAGGCTTGCGCCGCGGGCGGTGGCGGAGCATTCTGGGCCAGCGGCGGTATCGGGGGCGTCTGAAAAGCGTGAGGGGCTGGATCATTGCTGCTCGCGGCGGGAGATGGGGGTCGCGGTACCGTGTGCAGCGTCTGCTCCTGCGCGGTCAGGAGGTCGCTGCCGACAGGAATCTGAAAAATCCGGGTGAATGCTCCCGGCTCTTTGTTCGGGGCGGGCGGAGGCGCCGGGCTGACGGGAGAAAAGGAAGCGTCCTCGCCCGTCAGGGGCGCGCGGGGTTGAAACATTTGTGTAAACTCGCTCGGTTGCGCAGGGTTCGTGAGCGCCGGTTGCGATTCTGCCGGAAAAACCGGAGCCTGGGAGCCGCTCGCCAAGGGAGACTGGAAGAATCGGGTGAATTCGCCCGGCTGCCCGAGGCCCTGGAATTCAGGGCTTTCCGCCGCTAATTCCTCCGGAGTCTTCTTCGCCGGCTCGCTCGCGGTAGGAGGTGGAACCGGAGGCGTCGCCGGAGGCGGTGGCGGCGCCGGCTTCTCCCTCTGCCGGGTCGGCTGGGGAGGCGCGGTAAATCCATGAAACCGCAGCTTGGAGCCGCCCGAGGAGGGCGGCCTGGAGGGTGTGTTCATCAGCAGGGTGGATTCACCAGCCTGTTGCGGAGGGCTGGGAGGCTGCTGAACGGGCTGCGAATCAAAACTGCGGGGAGACTGAAAAAGCATAGTGAACTCCCCCGGCGGCTTCTCCGGTTCACCTTGGCCCGGACCGGCGGGCGCTGCGGGCTGATCCTTTGGGGGGGGCGCCGGCGGGGCCGACTGCAAGATCATTGTGGAGTCTTGAGTCACAGCGGCTGGGGGAGTCATCGGCTGGGCAGGGCCGGCCCTCTCAGGTTTGTTGCTCTCAGCCGGACGAGCGCCGGAACTCACGGGCAGAATGCGAGTGGTCTCAAACGAATCCGATGGGGGTTGCGGCGTGCTGCTATAAATAGCGGTGGCGCCGTCCTGGGGTGGAAGGGCGGTCTGGGATGCCTGCTGAACAAGACCCGCGGCGGAAGCCGGAGTTTGCCGCTCCATCCAGCCCCATAGGTCCAAAAGCTCCGGTCGATCCTCTGTGACCACCCAGAGCGATCCCTCGTGTTCTTCGACCGCACGCACCGGATTCTGTGAGCTTCCCGAGGAGAGATAGCGCAAGGCCAAAGCCAGCAAATGCTGCTGGCGGCCGGGATCCGTCTGGCTGCTGAGCTGATGCAGAAGCACCGGGCGGCCCGATCCGGTTTCACGCGCCCGGAAGATTTTTGCCTGCCCACCGGTCACAGCTTCGGCATTTTCGTACTTGGAGAAAAGTTCCATCACAGGCCCGGACTATTGGCGTATTTTAGCACCTGCGCTCACCTGTGATCTATCGGCTCCTGCTAAACGAATTATCAAGTGCTACTGCTCCCGAGATGTAGATTCCCGCCACAATGACGAAGACGCAAAGGCGCTGTTTGGCCCCTCACCCGGCCTTCGGCCACCCTCTCCCGCAGGGAGAGGGCCAGAAACGGAAATAATTTTTTGGGACAGGTGCCGGGACGTAAGAACCGCAGCCCTCTCCCTCTGGGAGAGGGGGGACCGCGAAGCGGTGGGTGAGGGTTTTAGCACACACCTCCTTCGCTTCGTTCTCGCGGATTTATAGCCCAAATCTGTCTCACACAGAACTATCGGCCCCCGATCAAGTTCTCAAAGAGATAGAGGCCGGACTTGCCCGCGACTAGGATATCCAAATCGCCATCGCCATCGATATCGACTACAGGGATTTGCAAACCGGCACCGGTGCGGGTGGCATAGTCCAGAATGTGTCGCCGCCAATTCGTGCCCTCGCGGTTCAGCGCTTCATACCAGTAAACTCCGAGCGGCTCGTTGGCCCCTGGATCGTGCTCATGAGCGTAGTAGCGTTTGCCGGTCACGAGTTCCAACCGCCCGTCGCCGTTCAGGTCCGCCAGAGTCATCGCGTGCGCCTGTGACCAGCCGTCATCGATCATGTGCTTCACCCAGGTGCGATTCCCCGCAGCGTCCTTTTTCTGCTCAACCCAGAAAATTCCGTAGCCGTGTCCTAGAGTCGTGACCAGGTCAGGCACGCCGTCGCCGTTCACGTCCATCGTGTAGATGAACCCGGTCGCCCCCAGGTCGAATTCAGGATGAAACGTCCACTGGCCGGTTCGCGGATCAGGCGGAGCCTCAAACCAGCCCTTCGGAGTGATGATGTCGGTTCTGCCGTCGCCGTTTACGTCTCCCGCGCCGATGCCGTGACCATAACTTTTAGGGCTGATTTCATGCGCGATCCACGAGTTGGTGGCACCCTTGCCCGCGAGCTCGTACCAGGTGAGTGGAAACTTGGGATTGCCGAACTGGGGCAGAAGCTCGCGCGGCTTGCCGGTGTTGAGGAGGTCCACGAGGAACGCAAACTCAACAGGTGATCCCGTCTCCATCACGTGCTCGCGCCACGGCCCCCCGCCCTTGCCAGGGTTCTCCCACCAGGTGAGAGGCTTTGCCCAGTAGGAGCAGCTTACGACGTCAGGATTGCCGTCGCCGTTCACATCAATGGCAAGGTCGGTCAAATCTTCCAGGTAGTAGTCCGTATAAGGCAAGTCACGGAACTTATGTTTGATAAAACGCGGACCGCGGCCGGGCTCTGGCGGCCCTTGCTCGTACCAATTCTCACCGCAAACAATATCCAGCCGGCCGTCACCGTTCATATCCACGACGGTGACCGATTCAGAGTCGCCCAGGTCGATGGTATGCTTGCGAAATGAAATGGCATCGTCGCCCGCCATCGTGTATCCCAGGTCAACGTATTTGCTGCGGGCCGCGGGAGTACTACCGGAGAGAGATGGTGAACTATATCCTTCGGTTGCCTTCAGGCCCAGCAACGCTGCCGGGATGACAGCGCCCGCCGACTTCAAGAATCGCCGCCTGGCGCTATTGTTTTTTCGGCCCATCATTTTTCCTTTCAGGAGTCCGGCGCCCCCCTAGCCCGGATCATCCACGAAGCTTTTGGAAGTGCCATTTTTTTTGGCACAGCCCCGTGAGGGGCCACCCATGAGTAGCCGTAGGTGCAAACTACGGAAAAGAAACCTCACGATCAGATTAACCCCGGCAGGGGTTGACCTGGGTTCTTCCACCTGTACGACCCCTCCAGGGTCGTCTTCTATCGGCACGCTCTCGTTTCCGTAGGTTGCACCTACGGCTACTCACAGTTTTGCCCTTCGGGCAAGCGCGTGCTTCCAGAACATTAAGTTAACGCTTATGAGGCGCCTCGCCAGCGGCACGGTTAAAACCGCGCCCGTCCGGCTTCTTGGGAGTGTGTTCATGAATGGTCCAGGCTAAGTGATTCCCATCTCGCGGCTCAAACCTTTAATAAATTCCAGGCCCCGCCGGGCTAAATCATCGCCCGAAGGAGCGAGGTCCCGCCAGATGGCTGCGGCGGCGGCAAGTTCCGGCTCCGGCTGCGCGAAGGATTCAATTGTCAGCCACCCATCGTAGCCGATTTCCTTAAGAACCAGGAGCGTTCCGCGCCAGTCGACGTGCCCCGTGCCTGGAGTCCCGCGGTCATTTTCCGAGAGGTGAACGTGCCCCAGTTCTTTAGCGATAGACCGCAAAGAATCCGCCGGGTAGCGTTCCTCGATGTTGGCATGGAAGGTATCAAAGTGAATTTTAACGTTGGGCGCGCCAACGGCTTGCACCAGGCGGGCCGCATCCTCTTGAGTATTAAGGAAATAGGTCTCAAAGCGGTTCAGAGGCTCAATACAGAGCGTGACGCCGAGTTCTTGCCCTCGGCGCGCCGCAGCCCCGAGACCCTCGGCAGCCCATTTCCATTCTTCTTCAGTTCGACGGCGTCCCGTCATCACTCCAAGGCCTGCATAAAGCGGCCCACAGATCAGCCGCGCACCGAGCTCCGCGGTCCGCTCGAGACATTTCTTCAAAAATTCGACTCCGTGCGCCCGAGTTTCGGAGTTGGAACTGATCAGATTCACTTCGCGCGGAATCACGCTGCAGGTGGTGCGCTCAAGCTGCAATCGATCAAGAATTTTTGCGACCGCAGGAACGTTCGCAGGCTCCTCCGGAGAAAGAAAAAGTTCCACGCCGTCAAAGCCCCACTCGCGGATTCTCGCCAAAAGCGGCTCTTCGCGCTCTCCCACGCGCGTGGTCCAAACCATGGTATTCACACCGTACTTCATTCCGGCCTCCACAACTTGCAAGAACGGCACTATCATACGGAAGCAGAACCGCTGTCAAGCCAATCGTAAATCCGGCCCGTAAACTGGCGCTTAGAATCGCCCCGCCTTTAGCGCGGGAGAACTGTCCGCGCCCTAGACCAGTCGGTCGATCAGTTTGCGATTCTAAAGTTTTAACTCCTTCGCTATTAAGACCTTAGCACTATGAAGTTCGGGATAATTGAGATAGGTTAGGACTGTGCTGCATATAAATTAAGAAAGGAGGAAGTTGCATGCGGAAGTTACTTTTAGCTTTTTTGCTAATCGGATTCATCGGCTCTTCTACTCTGTGGGCGGATACGATGACCTTTATTACACCCGCAGGCTCAACGGATACCGCCGGTGACGCAGTATCTGCTCGAGCTGTCGTGACCACAGGCGCCAACACGGTGTCCATTCAGTTGTTCAATTTAGTGACAGACCAGAAGGACGTTGGCCAAAGTGTGACCGATTTCAGCTTTACGCTGGGCGGCGCCGCCATTAGTGGAGCCTCGATCGGATCGAGCTCAGGAACTGCGGTCGCGGTCGGCTCAGGTGGAGCGATCTCTTCAACCACGGCAGGAGTCGACGCGAAGTGGGGTCTGGGCGAATCGGGAAATACCCTCACTTTGGATTGGTTCAGCCGCACCCATCAATCGGGCGCCGGCAATGCCGCATACACCATTCTGGGCCCGGTTTGTTCGAGCGGCGATTATTGCGCTGCCAACGGGTCTATCGCGAGCAATCCCGCTCATAACCCTTTCATCCAGAGCGAATTGGATTTCACCCTTAATGCCTCTGGGGTGACGTCCGACACGGCCATTTCGGATCCCGTGTTTTCATTTGGAACGACAGCAGGCGATGACGTCGATGGCGTTCCGAGCACCAGTCCCGTTCCCGAGCCGGCCTCGCTAGGCCTGATGGGAATTGGCTTGGTGGGCCTCGCTCTCGTGGTTCGGCGCAAACGCCTGATCGCGTAAGCGTGATACCCATTCACGTGCGGCCGGCCATGCGGGCCGCTCCCTTCACAACTCTTCACACCGGCTGTGGCGGCGGCAAGAAGCTGCCGCCACAGCCTAAACCGCAAGTTGCCCTCCAGTCCCATCCATTGGAAAGCCGTCGCCACCACAAGCCGGCATGAACGCCTTGCCGGGATCGAAATTCTATCTTGCCGAATATCCCTGAGTTATGGCATGAAGTAAGTGCGAGGAGGGAGCGCTAAGGATGCTCTATGGGACCTTCGCGGCGCTGGTTGCCGCAACTTTGTTCTACATCACTGACCCGTATGGCAACCCTCGTTACCGGGGGCCGGTTTCCGATCATTTTGACGGCAAGAGGTTTTATAACCCCGAACCTTTCCAGCGTCACGGTTTTCGTGATTTTGTGAACTGGCAGCTTCACGCCCAGCGAGGCTTCTGGCCGGAATTGATCGAAAAGCCGTGCGTTTCGCTGCCGCCGCGTACGGTCGAGGGCGGTGGCATGCGCGTGACGTTCATCAATCATTCCACAGCTCTGATTCAAACAGCAGGACTCAATATTCTCACTGACCCGGTTTGGTCCCGCCGCGTGGGTCCTGTTTCGTGGCTCGGACCCCGGCGGCATCGCACGCCCGGCTTGCGCCTTGATGATCTTCCGCCGATCGACGTTATTCTGCTCAGCCACAATCATTATGACCACTTGGACATCCCGACGCTGCGAATCATCGCACAAGCTCACCATCCGCAATTCATTGTGCCGTTGGGCGTCAAGGCCGTGCTGGACGCGAAGACGCTGGGTACTTCGATTGAGTTGGACTGGTGGGATGCTTCAGGCCTGCCCCGCGGGATGCGCGTGACCGCGGTTCCGGCGCGGCATTTCTCAGGGCGTGGATTTCGGGACCAGAACAACGCTCTATGGTGTGGTTACGTTTTGGAAACTCCCGGCGGGAGAATCTACTTTGCGGGAGACACCGGCTACGGGCCGCATCTCGCTGAGATCGCCAGCAAATTTGCCCCCTTGCGCCTGGCGCTGCTCCCGATTGGCGCGTACAAGCCCGCGTGGTTTATGGCTCCGGTTCATATTTCACCCCAGGAGGCGGTGCGGGCGCATCAGGAGCTCGAATCAAGCACCAGCGTGGGAATTCACTTTGGGGCGTTTGCTCTCGCCGACGATGGTGAACAAGATCCGGTCACCGACCTCGAACGCGCCTTGGACGAAGCGGGGATTCCCAAATCAAGATTTTGGGCGCTTGAAGCCGGCGAGGGGCGGGACGTGCCGCTCACTCCTGCGGTCCCCAAAGTTTCACTGAGATTCCCGGCAGCAAACTGAAGGCTCGATTGGCCCCTCACCCGGCCTTCGGCCACCCTCTCCCAAAAGGGAGAGGGCTGAAACCGAAAGCGGCCTCGGCTCTTTTCGGGTTCTGTGCCCGCAAAAA
Organism: Terriglobia bacterium; assembly: GCA_036278555.1. Classification (GTDB taxonomy): domain Bacteria; phylum Acidobacteriota; class Terriglobia; order UBA7540; family UBA7540; genus RH2-MAG17b. Next base: position 11,627 of record DASUKV010000282.1, on the reverse strand, counting down.
AGGGATCCCGGCCCTCTCCCATCGGGAGAGGGTGACCGAAGGCCGGGTGAGGGGCCCAGTTGACTTGCGGCATGGCCCGGAGCGAAACCGACCGATCACTTTGAGGAGATGAGCATGAAGCAAACTGTTAGACTTACGCTCTCTATATCCGTTTGCCTGGCGCTGGCATCCGTTATCGGCTGGGCGGCGCAATCCTATCGCGTGGTTCTCGAACACGACGTGGCGGTGCGGATGCGCGACGGAGTAACCCTTCGCGCCGATATTTACCGTCCGGACGCGCCCGGCAAATTCCCCGTGTTACTCGAGCGCACGCCCTACAATAAAGCCAACGAAACTAAGACCGGCTACGAAGATGCCGCGCACGGATATGTCGTAATCATTCAGGATTGCCGGGGCCGCTACGCTTCTGAAGGAGAATGGTATCCGTTCAAGCACGAATCGCAGGACGGATTCGATACGGTTGAGTGGGCCGCCTCGCTACCCCATTCCGATGGCAAGGTGGGCATGTTCGGCGGCTCGTATGTTGGAGCCACGCAGATGCTGACCGCCATCGCTCATCCGCCGCACCTGGCGGGAATCTTCCCCATCGTGACCGCGTCGAACTATCACGCCAACTGGACTTACCAGGGCGGAGCCTTCACGCAATGGTTCAATGAATCCTGGACTTCCGGCCTCGCGCAGGATACGCTCAGTCGCCGCGTGGCACACAATACGGACGCGTTGGACCACATGAACGCGCTTCCGCTTGAACACTACTCGCTCTTTCCAATTCCGCCTTCTTTAGGGCAAGACGGGCTGAAATCGCTCGCACCTTACTTTCTGGACTGGCTGCGTCATCCGAGCTACGACGATTATTGGAAACAGTGGTCGATTGAAAAGGATTATTCCCGCATTCGGGTTCCCGCTTTTCACAGCGGCGGCTGGTACGACCTTTTTCTGGGCGGGACGCTCCGGAATTACGAGGGCATTAAGGCGCACGGTGGAACCGAAGCCGCGCGCGACGGGCAGCGATTGCTGATCATCGTGGGTGGTCATGCGGGGCTTGGCCGCAAAGTGGGAGACGTGGATTTCGGCGCCGCGTCGGTGATCGATTTCAACGCGTTGATGCTCCGCTGGTATGATTTTCTCCTGAAAGGCGCTTCGAATGGGATGGCCCAGGAAAAGCCGGTGAAGTATTTCGTCACGGGCCGCAACGAGTGGCGCGAAGCAGAGAGCTGGCCACCGCCGGGCGCGCGTACCACACATTTTTATCTTCATTCGGCAGGTAAAGCGAATTCCGTTCTGGGCAAAGGTATGCTGAGCCAGGAAAAGGCCGGCCAGGAATCTCCCGATCAATTCGTCTACGATCCCTCCAATCCGGTTCCGACGATTGGCGGCCGCCTGTGCTGCGATTCGGTTCACCTTGAACCGGGCGCGCGCGACCAGCGGCCCAATGAAGCGCGCAGCGATGTGCTGGTGTACTCAACGCCTGCTTTCACCCATGATTTTGACGTCACCGGCCCTGTGCATCTGGAGCTCTACGCCAGCTCGACGGCTGTCGATACGGACTTCACGGCCAAGCTGGTCGATGTCGCACCCGGAGGTTTTGCGCGCAACGTGACCGGCGGCATCCTTCGCGCGCGGTACCGGAACTCGATGGAAACGCCGCAGTTTATGACGCCGGGACAGGTCTACAAGTTTGAGATTGACATGTGGGCCACCGGCAACGTTTTCCTGGCGGGGCACCGGCTGCGGCTGGAGGTCTCCAGCAGCAATTTCCCACGCTTTGACCGCAATCTGAACACCGGCGAAAGTCCGGAGACGGGCAGCCGTTGGGTGAAGGCCACCAACACCATCTATCACGACGCAGCGCATCCTTCGGCGCTGGTGTTGCCGGTGATGCCGCAATAGTGCTCTGGGTTATTCCCCTCCTTGATTAAGGAAGGGTAGGGGCGGGTGGGGTGGCGACTTTTCGAAAACCCACCACCCCTGGCCCCTCCTCAGCCGGGGAGGGGCGCTATTTTCGCGCGGTGAAGGGGGTCGCCGCGATAACATTCATGACACGAAGAATCAGTAAGGGCGCGGCGAGGAACGGCCTCCCAAGAAGCCTTCGCTCGGGTCCGGAGAGCGCGGAGTTTTCTGCAACGGAGCTACGGGTGCTGCAACGGGCGGTGTCGTCCGTGAGGTTTGCGGTTTTACAAGCTGGTGATAGACCGCGGCGATCGCTCTTGGGGCAAGGTCCAGAGCAAGTAGATTGAAGGGGCTTGACGAGAGAAGCTGGTTTTCGATATCGGAAAGCGACTTTCCTTGACGGACGCCGCCCTCGACTCCGGCGTTCAGCCATTCGAGGAATCCTCTGAAATTGGCGAGATCCTTCTTCGTGCCCGGGTTGCCGTGGCCTGGAATGTAAGTGGAAACGTTCCATTTCTCCATCTGGGCCAAGACACCGATCCAGCGGCGGATGTCCCGCGAATCCATCTGTGGCACGTAGCCATTCACATAAAGGTCGCCCAGAAACAAAACCTTGTCATTGGGAAGATAAACCACCGCGTCACCGTCTTCTGCCCCCGGTAACCCGCAGTTCAAGCTGATGAGGCGGATTTCCTGGCCCCCGACATTAAACGACCGCTCGCCCCGGAACGTCTCGCCCGGCAAAGTGAAATGAACACCCCGCATGTGAACGGGAAGTTCCGAATCGAACGTTTGGCGTTTGGCCAGGTTTTGCTCGTAGGCGCGCATCCGCGATTCGGCCTCGGAGCTGGAAATGATCGTGGCGTGCTGTTCGGCAAAGACCTCGTTCCCGAGCATCTGATCGCCTTCAGGCCCCATATCAATCACCAACCGGACGGGACTGCTTGTCCGCTGGCGAATCTCGTAAAGCACTTCCCGCGCGTGGAAAGGGTTATTTGTAGCGTCCAGCACGACGACGCCATCCGGAGTGATGATGAAGCCGGCGTTCCCCGAGCGGTTAAAATAAGGGTCGCCGTTCTGGTCCATGACGTCGTCGGAAACCCACACAAAGGTGTGCGGAGCGATTTGACGCACCTCGTATTGCCGCCCAATGGCAGGGAGCGGACGGGCGCAGAGGAGCCCGGCGAAAAGGCTCAAGGCGACCAGCCAGCCAGGAAAACTCCTGAACCGGCGGTATAAGTTGGATGCTGCGGTTAACATCGGCTAGCTTACACCAAGATATTGAAGATTCCTGCCGGATGCAAGCGCCAGGTGCCGCTCAAAGCGCGGCCATAATCTGGCCATCCTCAATTTTTATCTCATACCGGACGACTCTTTTGGCGCTGTCGTTGCATTTTTCGCCGGTGCGCACGTTGTACTGCCATCCGTGCCACGGACACGTCACGACTTCGCCGGCCAGATCGCCCTCGCCAAGGGGTCCGCCGCGATGAAGGCAGGTGTTATCGAGCGCGTAGATCGTTCCATCCACATTGAAAACAGCGATGGTCCGGCCATGCGCTTCCGTCATCTTGCATTCTCCGGGCCTGATCTCGCACAATTCCGCTACCTTCACAAATTCAGCCACGGCTCCTCCCGGAAATAACGCTGGCACTTTCCCGTCCATCAAGATTCTACGGAGTATTATACCCGGCGCGAGGGTTTGGTTGCTTTGATTGACGCTGGCAGCGCTATAAGGAGGGAAGCTGAGGAACCGTGCCCGGCCGGTGAGATTACTGTAGCAGCGCCCGTATGCGCGCGATGCATGGGGGGGAGGACGCCGGCGCACACGGGACGCTGCTACAAGACGAATCAGGAAAAGAATCCTGACGACCTTTCCACTTATAAACTGTCGATTCGCGGATGTCAACAAAAAAATAAAATTATTTTTAATAGCAAAAATCGGGGCAAATTCTTTTCAGCGGTAGCAAAGGTGCAATCGGGGTTAGGTTGACAAATATCGCGCCGCCCACGTTTCACAACACGGCTGCGGACTCTTGCCACAGCGCTTCAAATTCACGGATATAAGCTTCGGCCAACGCTGGTTCGCGTAGCACTATAAGATTCTCGTAATTTCCTTCTTGCGATTCTTCCGTCCAGTTATAACTCCCGGTCAGTACGATTTCATCATCCAGAACGGCAAATTTGTGATGCATCTTGGACGCTTTCGTCCGCCGTCCGTCAGAGAGCCGGAAGCCAATCCCGCTTTGGGGCAGCGCGCCATGAACGAAGCGATTTTCCTGGAATTTTCCACGGTCAAGCACCAGGCGAACCCGCACTCCTCGCCCCGCGGCCTCCGATAACGCGTGGACCAGGGCGGGATGGCTCAACCGGTAAAGGGCCGCGTCAATCGAGACGGCGGCGCTGCGAATCAGGCTCTGGATTTCACCGGCCACGTCTGCCGATCGCGTGAAAAGCACGTCAACGGACATCACAGTTCCCTTTCCTGATGGCTGGTCCGGCCGCTACGGCCGCCCGCGGCCGAGAACGTAGAAACACCGCTCCCGCCCATCTTCCGGTACGCGGAGGAAATCCACCACATGATAATTCTGGGCGAAGTAATGTTGGAAAATTTTGCGCGTTTCCCGCCGCCATTTGCGCGCCAACTCGAAAGCTCGTGCGCGCATGGCATCCGTGTTGCCAGGAATTTCCAGGCGCAGCCGGCGGGCCGAAAGGTTCCACGCGATCCTGTGGTTTTCAAGAAAGCCTCCGGAAACAGCGCAGCTTTGATTGATGCAGGGAGACGAGAGATCCGGTTTCGGCGCGCTTTTCTGCCGCAGGCGAAGATCAACCTGGCGAGAGGCCAGCGGCCAGCAGGCAACCATCCGGTCGCTGGGCAGCCCCTTTTCGATGCGGCTCGGAAAATCACCGTAGCAGTCGGGGATGTATTCTTCGATGCGCGCGCCGAGCCGGTGAATATTCAGGAGCGCATTGCGGCTTTCGAGCGGATCATAAGTCCAGCCGATAAAGCGGATTCCCTGCTCAAGCGCCAGACGGCGATGACCCAACTTCATACGATAGCCCAGGCCGCGATCGCGGAAGCCCGCCCTGACCGCCATCAGATGAGACCAATGAATCAGTCTCCCATGCCGCCGGGCTAGAAACGCGAAAAGGAAACCCGCAACCTCACCGCGAATGATCGCGCCCAGCACCGCGCCGCCACATTTCTGGGTTACTCCGAGTAATTCGGCCGAGCACGCGATATTGCCCCAGACCTCCCGTTGGATTTCCTCGCAGGCTCGAAACTCCGCCCATGTTTTAAGATCTCGGATTACCATGAAGTGGTTTTGAGGCTGCCAGTTTTGGCCCGATCGCGGGCGCGACCGTGCTTGAAGCGTTCGTTCCGAGGGAAGAGGGAGATCCGTTATTCGCCGCACATGCCCCGGCGGGGGGCGCCGCAGGCACAGGGGCCCGGCTCAGTAGAAAGGCCGCCGTTCGAGGTGGCTGCGACGGCAAACACGGAAAGCCGCTGCGCGACGCGCGAACTGGAACACTCCTTGCACTTCACCTTTCGAGCGCCGGATGAAATGATCTTCTCAAATTTCGCGCCGCATTCGCGGCATTCGTATTCAAAAATCGGCATCGTCAATCTCTCCTTCTGGAATATAGCTAAAGCCGCCCGAATTTTCAAACACCGGCTACTGCGCCTGGAAAACGTGATGGTAGCCGCTGTTAAGTGGCGCCGGCATCTTGCGGGCATGTTTATTCTTCGATGCCGCCAGCAATGGCGGCGCTAGCCGCTACCCAGATCCTGTGTGATGGTGCGGCTCACCCCGGGCGCTGCGCGCGGAACCGGAAGGCCCGCTCGTCCGTTTCGACGGAAACGTTCGTGAACCCTGCTGCCTCAAGCCGCCTGCCAAAACTGGCCGGATCAACGGCCACGAGGGTATCGGCAATATGGAAGAGCCACATCCGCAGGCTCCAGACGCTGTCCACTCCGGCAAAGGTTCCGCCCGGCTTCACGACACGGCATACTTCGCCGAGCAACCGGTCCTGCAGGGCCGGCGAGGGCACGTGATGAAGCATGGTGAGAGAAACAACTCCAGAAAATGCCGCCGGGCCGAACGGCATCGCCGTGGCGTCACCCTCCACCACACGAACGTTGCTGCCGTTCATCCGCTGCTTCAGCGCCGCAGCCAGCTTGGGATCGATTTCAATCGCGGTCAGGCGATCGAGCCGTGATCGCAAGAGATCCGTGGTAAGCCCAGGCCCAGGGCCCACTTCCAGCACGTTCTGCCCCAGGTTCACCCCATCGAGCACCCAGGGCATCACACAGTCTTTCAGCCGCGTTCTCCACGACCCTGACCGGCAAACCCATCGGTGAATCAGGTTCATACGCTACCGAGCCTCCATTCAACACTACCACGATAGGTGGTTCTTCAAATTGTTGCCATCGAAATTCCTGCATCGCTACCGGGATTGTTGATTTCCGTCTCGCGCAGGTGGTAAGGTAAAAGGTTTTCAATAGGTCAGCAGCGCCCGCTTAGGGCGGGCCGGAGCGAGGGACCTTTTAATATCGAAGAGGTGGACTTATGCGCAAAAAAGTGACGGTGATTGGATCAGGCAACGTGGGTTCCACGGTAGCCCAGCGAGTTGCTGACAAACAATTGGCTGACGTGGTGCTGGTGGATATTGTTGACGGCGTCCCGCAGGGCAAAAGCCTGGATATGCTCGAAGCTGGCCCGATTGAAGGTTATGACGTGCGCGTGACGGGCACGACGAATTACGCCGAGACGGCAAATTCGGACGTCATTGTGATGACCGCCGGACTCGCGCGCCAGCCCGGCATGAGCCGCGACGACTTGCTGAAGAAGAACTACGAGGTGGTGAAGGGCGCGATTTCAGAGGCGGTCAGCTACTCTCCGGAAGCCATTCTGATTGTTGTGACGAACCCCTTAGACGCCATGGCGCAGACTGCGCTGAAAGTGAGCGGTTTCGCCAAGAACCGGGTGATCGGAATGGCGGGCGTGCTTGACACCGCGCGCTATCGCACATTTATCGCGGAGGCGCTCACCGTCTCCGTGCAAAACGTGCAGGGATTCGTACTGGGAGGGCACGGTGACACCATGGTGCCGGTCCCACGCTACACCACGGTTGCGGGCATTCCGGTCACGGAGCTTCTCCCGAAGAACCAGCTCGACGCGATTATCGATCGCACGCGCAAGGGCGGTGCGGAAATCGTAAACCTGCTGAAAAAAGGCAGCGCCTACTATGCGCCCTCGGCGGCCGCGGTCGAGATGGTGGAAGCGATCTTCCGCGACCGGAAGAAGATTCTGCCCTGCGCGGCCTACCTCGAAGGAGAATACGGGATTCGCGGCTTGTTCGTCGGAGTGCCGGTGAAGCTCGGCGCGCGCGGCATCGAACAGATCATCGAAATCAAACTGACGCCGGAAGAGCAGGCGGAGCTTAATAAATCCGCTGCCGCTGTGAAGCAACTGGTCAGCGTGATCGGCGTTTAAGGCTTTGAATTGCGCCCTACTGCGCCGGCTTGCGGGTCTCGACAATCACGACGCGGCGCATGATGACGGGCTTCAGGGGCCGGTCGCGCACATCCCGGGGCGTTTCGCTGATCGCTTTCGCAATCTCTTGCCCTTCCACAATCTCCCCGAAAATCGTGTGTTTCTGGTTCAGCCACGGAGTCGGCGCGACGGTGACAAAGAATTGCGCGCCGTTAGTATTCGGCCCGGCATTCGCCATCGCCAGCTTGCCGGGCTTATCAAAAACCATCTCCGGGCTGAACTCGTCCTGGAACTTATACCCCACGCTTCCGGCGCCGGTGCCCATGTAGTCTCCGCCCTGAATCATGAAATCGGGAATGACGCGGTGAAAGCCCAGGCCGTCATAATACCGCCGCTCTTCCCATTCGCGCTCGGCGGCGTTGTGCCATTTCTTCTTCCCCTCCGCCAGCTCGATAAAGTTCTGGACCGTGACGGGAAACTTTTCCGGGAATAGTTTGCAGACCATACGGCCCATTGTGGTTTCAAACACGGCGTAGAGCCCGGCGGGTTGATTCAACTCGATCGGCGAATCAGCCGGCTGCGGTTCGTCCGGAGTTGTTTCCGCAGCCTGTTCCGGCTGTTTCTTGCGGGAAAAAAGCGACATCGCGCCTATACAGCTTCCCGTTAGGATTATTTCTCGAATCGGTTCAAGCATTAATTATCCTTTCCGTCGATATACTTGTAGGGGCGCTGCTTGCTGCGCCCTTGGTGCACGGCCAGCTCTGCGATCAATCGTAATACTCAAGCCCCAGATGAGTGATCATCTCCTCACCGCGGAGGTGCCGCAGCGTGTTCTTCAGCTTCATCAGTTGGATGAAAAGATCGTGCTCAGGGTAGAGCGACGGCGCGCACATGGGGCTCTTGAAATAAAACGACAGCCATTCCTGAATGCCTTTGCGCGCCATTTCCGGGCAGCGCTGCGCGAGATCGAGGAACATCACGAGGTCAAGCACAATGGGCGCGGCCAGAATGGAATCGCGGCAAAGGAAATCAATCTTGATCTGCATGGGATAGCCCAGCCAGCCGAAAATATCCAGGTTATCCCAGCCTTCTTTATTGTCTCCGCGCGGGGGGTAGTAGTTAATACGGACCTTGTGGTAGAGGTCTTTGTATAGCTCAGGGTAGAGCTCTGGCTGAAGAATGTATTCGAGCGCGGAGAGTTTGCTTTCCTCTTTGGTGCGGAACGACGCGGGGTCGTCCAATACTTCGCCATCGCGATTTCCCAGGATATTCGTGGAAAACCAGCCGCGAAGGCCGATGAGCCGCGCTTTCAGGCCGGGCGCAATAATGGTTTTCATCAGTGTCTGGCCCGTCTTAAAATCCTTGCCGCAAACCGGAAGCTCCTGTCGCCCGGCGAGTTCGAGCATGGCGGGGACGTCCACCGTCAGGTTCGGCGCGCCGTTGGCGAACGGGACACCGAGCTTCAAGGCAGCATAGGCGTAGATCATGCTGGGCGCGATGGCAGGGTTGTTCGCCCGTAAGCCTTTTTCAAACGCGCTCAGCGACTGGTGGACGTCTGAGGGCTTCATGAACGCTTCGGTCGAGCCGCACCAGATCATTACCAGGCGCGACGCGCCGCTCGCGTTTTTGAACTTCCGGATATCCTCCATCACCTGCTCGGCAAGATCCATTTTCGTCTTGGCCTTTTTCACGTTCCGCCCGTGCAGATTTTTGACAAATTTCTGATCGAAAACCGCGGGCATGGGCCGAACGCCTTCGAGAAAATCTTTTACCGAATCGAGCAGAGGCTTCTCAAGGACGCCTGCCTTTCGGGCGGCCTCATAGCTGCTATCAGGGAACACGTCCCAGCCGGCGAAAACCAGATCTTCCAGATGCGCCAGCGGAATAAAATCCTTGATCAGCGGCGCCTTCTTGTCCGGGCGTTTCCCCAAGCGGATAGTCCCCATCTGGGTCAGCGAACCAATCGGAGAGGCGAGGCCGCGGCGGACGGCTTCGACCCCCGCCATAAACGTGGTGGCCACAGCGCCCATCCCTGGAATCAGAACCCCCAGCTTGCCTTCGGGTTCAGCAATTTTCACACCTTTACGAGCCATCGTTTTCCTTTCATCCTATTCAAGTCGCACCACGCAGCGCTTCCAGCGTTCTAACGCCGAAAACACCGATCATGCTTCAGCAAGCTCCAAATTGCAATTGATTTTCATGGGCGGAAACATCTCTAAAATCGTTTTGAGGCGTTCCGGCGCGCGATGTCCCCTTGTCTTCACAGCGGCAGGGGATTACTATGGCTGTTTTCCGTATCGAAGGAGCGCCGCATGCCAGTTTCGGCTTTCGACTACTACCGGGCTAATAAGGAGAAGTTCCTGGAAGGTCTCACACGCCTGCTGAAGATTCCGAGCATCAGTACCCTGCCCGCACATAAGCCGGACGTACGGCGCGCAGCGGACTTTCTGGCGGATGAATTCCGCGCGATGGGCATGGAGCGCGTGGAGATCATTGAAGGGCGCGAGGGCCGGAATCCGCTTGTTTATGCCGAATGGATGGGCGCGCCGGGCAAGCCCACGCTGTTGCTCTATGGCCACTACGATGTTCAGCCACCCGATCCGCTCGACGAATGGAAGTCCGACCCCTTTGAGCCTTCCATCCGGAACAGCAATATCTACGCGCGCGGCTCTTCCGATGATAAAGGCCAGACTTACATTCTTGTGAAGGCCGTCGAGGGTTACTTAAAGGGTGAAGGCCGCCTGCCAGTCAACGTGAAGTTTCTGATCGAAGGCGAGGAAGAAGTCGGCGGCGAGCACATTGAGGAATTCGTGCCGAAGAATACGGAGAAGCTTCGCGCTGACGCCGCCGTCATCTGCGACACGGAGATGTTTGCGCCCGAACTGCCAACGCTAACCACCGGCTTGCGCGGCCTGGTTTATACGGAAGTTGAGGCGCGCGGCGCGGCGCACGATCTCCATTCTGGTATGTACGGCGGCGCCGCGCCGAACCCCGTACAAGCGCTCGCGGAAATCATTGCCGGGCTGAAGGGGCGCGACGGCAAGATTCGAATTCCCGGATTCTACAAGCCCGTCAAGAAACCCACGGGCAAAGAACTGGCAGCGTGGAAACGGCTTCCCTTCAAAGAGAATACGTTCTTAAGGAAAGAGGTGGGATCGAAAGCCCTGACGGGTGAATCAGCCTACTCGGTTTTGGAGCGCCTCTGGGTCCGCCCCACGCTGGAAGTCCACGGCATTCGCGGCGGATTCACCGGCGAAGGCGCGAAAACAGTGATCCCAGCCGCAGCAACGGCTAAAATCAGCATGCGGCTGGTCCCCGAGATGAACCCTAAAGAAGTAATTCGCCAGTTCACGGGATTCGTAAAAAAGCTCACGCCCAAAGGCATCCAGACGCAAGTGCGCGTCATCAGCTCTGCGCCCGCCTCGGTGGTGAGCACCGGCAATCGCTACATTGAGGCGGCCGCCGAGGCGATGGAGCAAGTGTTCAAAAGCAAGACGGTTTACATGCGCTCGGGCGGCTCCATTCCCATTGCCGGTCTTTTCGATAAACATCTCAAGACTCCTGTGGTGATGATGGGCTTCGGGTTGCCGGACGACAATCTGCATGCCCCCAACGAGAAATTCCATCTGCCTAATTTTTATCGAGGTATCGAAGCGGTAGGGCGATTCTTTGATTTGCTGGGCCAATAGCGCCGGCATCGCTTCACTATCGTGAAGGTAAGAGCTGTAGCGCCGGTGTCCCCACCGGCGATTTCGGCGCTGGAGACAGCGCCGCTACAGAAAACGCACAAGGAGTACGCATACAATGAAAACTCTCACCCTTTTGGTGCTGCTGACGATGACCGTTCTGGCTTCCTGCTCGCATGGCCCGGAGCAAAACCCCGCTTCGACCAGTTCCCAGGAGACCACGGCGGGGCGCGAATATCTCGCCTACGTAGGAACCTACACCGGGCCGAAGAGCAAAGGCATTTACGCTTACCGGTTTGACGCCTCGACCGGCAAGCTCACTCCGATGGGGCTCGCGGCGGAGACGGAGAACCCTTCTTTCCTTGCCGTCAGTCCCAACCGGCAGTTTCTCTACGCGGTCAACGAAACGGACAACTATCAGGGGAAGAAGACCGGCGCCGTCAGCGCCTTCTCGATCGACCGTGAGACCGGCAAACTGACATTTCTGAACCAGCTAGCGTCTCGCGGAACCGCGCCTTGTTATATCTCGCTCGACAATTCCGGAAAGTACGTCATG
>DASUKV010000281.1:0-6633 GCA_036278555.1 Terriglobia bacterium | reverse complement strand
CTTCCCTTCGATGCCAGGATAAATTTTGCTCCCTCGTTTTATCTCAAGCCAAGCCTGGCACTGGCGGCTGCGAACCAGGTCGAGCACTTCCGCGAGCAGCGGCACTCGCAATCCTGCATTGCGGACGCTCGATTTTCCCGGATAGCGGCGGTTAAACCACGTTCCAGCGTCGAGTTTCCGGATGGCCTTCAACGGCAGATCGCTCACCCGTCCAAAGCCGGAGGTGGTCCGGTCAAGCCGTGCATCGTGAATCACGACCGGCACGCCGTCGGCCGTCAAGCGTACGTCAAATTCAATCCCATCTCCGCCTTGTTCGATTGCCAGTTCGAAGGCCGCGAGCGTGTTCTCTGGAGCCTCGTCCGCCGCGCCACGATGGGCGATGATGAGGGGAGCGGGTTGAAAATATACCTTGTCGCTTTTCATAAGCTATCCGCTTCGGAAGGCAGAAGACAGTAGGTAGAAAATCCTTCTTCAGCTTGCCGCAAGCATCTACTGTTCGACTGCGAAATGGCTCGGCTAGCGTTATGTCTCATGAGTGCGTTGCATAATTCTCGTCAGAAGTGGGTTCCTGCTGCGTTGTTAAAACCCTTACCCACCGCTCCGCGGTCCCCCTCTCCCGGAGGGAGAGGGCTAGAATCTCTCGAATTTACCGCCCAATGGTTTAGTGGCCCGATGAATCAGTTTTTTCATCCCACTCTTGCCAGCCGGTAGCGTTCCGGCCAGCGCGAACCGAGCGTCCGCGTAAAAGCCGCCAACTCCTCTGGCGATTCCGGGCGCTCGACAAATTCGGCGGCCTCGCGCTTGGCCCATTCCAGTACTTCCTGGTCGCGCAGCAAGTTGGCGATGCGAAACGCGGGAATGCCCCACTGCCGCGTGCCCAGGAACTCGCCCGGCCCGCGAATTTTCAGGTCCATGTCGGCGATCTTGAACCCGTCGTTTGTTTCGGTAAGAATGCGGAGGCGCTCATCGGCCAGTTCGCTGCGGGGATCCCCCGCGACTAGGAGGCAATAAGATTTGCCCGCGCCCCGCCCAATGCGCCCGCGCAATTGGTGCAACTGCGCGAGACCGAAATGCTCGGCGTGCTCGATGAGCATCACCGTGGCGTTGGGCACGTCCACACCGACTTCCACCACTGTGGTTGAAACCAGGATCTGGATTTCTCCCGCCCGGAAGCGCCGCATCACGGCTTCCTTTTCCTCGCCCGGCAGGCGGCCATGGAGCAACCCCACGCGAAGCTCGGGGAAGACGGTCCGGGAGAGGTGTTCGTACATTTGTACGGCGGGCCTCAAGTCCAGCTTTTTCGATTCTTCGATCAGCGGATACACCACGTAGGCCTGTTCGCCTCGCTGCACCTTTCGGCGGATAAACTCGAACGCCTCGGCGCGGTCGCGCTCGGCAAAAACGCGCGTGGTGATGGGCGTGCGGTGGGGGGGCATCTCGTCAATGACGGAAAAATCCAGATCGCCGTAAGCCGCCAGCGCGCAGGTGCGCGGAATGGGCGTGGCCGTCATCACCAACACGTGCGGGGCGCGGCCCTTGCGCGTCAATTCGTAACGCTGCATCACTCCGAAACGGTGTTGCTCATCGACGATAATCAGCGCCAGGTTTTTGAAATCCACATCGGGCTCAATCAGAGCGTGCGTTCCCACCACGAGGCGAACAGACCCCTCCGCGAGATCCTTTTTGACCGCCTGCTTCTCTTTCGCCGTACGCCCGCCGATCAGCAGTTCAATCCGGTAAGGCAGCGGCGCGAGCAGTTGCTTGCAATAAAGGTAATGCTGTGTGGCCAGGATTTCCGTGGGCGCCATCAGCGCGACCTGATATCCATTTTCAACCGCCACGATGGCCGCCTGGAGAGCCACAATCGTTTTGCCCGAGCCGACATCTCCCTGCAAGAGGCGGCTCATCGGATGCGGAGAGGTCATATCCTCCACGATCTCTTTCAAGACGCGCTTCTGCGCGGCCGTGGGGTGAAACGGCAGAACGCGCTTCACCGCGGTCCGGACTTGCTCTGTGATACAAACCTGGACGCCCGGCAGCCACTTCACTTGCTTGCGTTTGAGCGCCATCGCCACGCCCACGTTGAAGAACTCCTCAAAAATCAGGCGTACCTGCCCCGGCGCCCTGAAGCGCGCCAGCTTCTCGAGCGGCTGATTCGCACTTGGGAAGTGCGTCTCACGAAGAGCCGCCGGACGAGCCGCAAGTTTGTTGCGATTCAAGATCGAGGAGGGCAGGCATTCGGGAACGCCACCGCCGGTGAGCGCCAGGGCGTTCCACATGAGGCGGCGCAACACGGCTGGCGAAAGATTGCCGATCGCTTCGTAGATCGGTGTGATGCGCCCCACTTCCAGGGAATCGGATTCGTGATCGCCCGCCTCGGGAACAATTTCGAATTTCGGCTGCATCATCACCAGGTTTCCTGTGCCATAGTGGTCTTGTTCCACTTTGCCATAGAAAAATACGCGCTGGCCCTGACGAAACGTTTTATTTCTTTCAAGATACACAGCGTTGAACCATTTGCATCGGATCAGGCCGCCTGGAGCTTCGGCGCTGGCGTCATGGGCCGCAAGGTCATAAAGATAGGCGCCTTTGCGTGTGCGCATCAGACCGCAGGAAATCACCTTCACCAGAACCGTCGCCATCTGGCCCGGCAAAAGGTCACGGACACGGGCCAGGAGCTTCCGGTCTTCGTAGCGGAATGGAGTATAGTAAAGCAGGTCTTCGACCGTGCGAATCGAGCGGGAAGCGAAGATCTCGGCCCTTGCGGGACCGACTCCCTTCAGGTATTTAACCTCGGAATGGAGCGCGAGTTTGGGAAGCGCCATGATGAACGTGCCGGCCTCTTAAGTAAGTATCCTCCGGCACAGCCGGTGGAACCCCCTTCGGATTAGTATAGCCGGGCAAGCCGCGCCTGCGTCTCGCCGGGAGACGAAATATGCGTTTCTGCTGCGTTATGTCTCATCAGTTCGTTGCATAATTCTCGTCAGAAGGCGGGTTCTGTTGAAACCCTCACCCACCGCTTCGCGGTCCCCCTCTCCCGGAGGGAGAGGGCTGGAATCTCTCGAATTTATGGCCCTCGCCCCTGCAAAGGGGGAGAGGGTGTCACGCGGAGCGGGACGGGTGAGGGGGCGCCATCCTAAGGTTTCAAAGACAGCCGAGTGGGCGACGTAAAGTCGCCGCTACATCGTACACTCCCAGTTTTGCAACAGAATGTCATCAAGGCCAATCGCCGCGCGATCCAACGCCATCGGGACCGGAGGACCTGCAACGTAACCTGATCGATTGTGTACCCTGGACAATCATGACCCCAACCTCCCGCCGCTGGATCAAGTATCTGATCGCTGTGGTCGCCGGTAACGCGATCTATTTCATCTTGTCTCCTCACCTTCCTCCCCGCGCCCGGCATCGGGCTTTGGTCGACTGGGGCACTTTTGTCGATCTCTGGTTCTGCCTGTTTGTCTACGGCATCATTGAACTCGTTATCTTTCTTCGCGCGCGCCGCCGGAAGCGCGGCGGAATTCCGCCGAGCCATTGAATGCCCGTAAATTGGCGTTTATGCCGGAAAGCCGCACGGAGCGCCTCCTGGCCAGCCGTCAACGCCGGAGGCTGTTACCTGGAAGCGAAAGCGATGAGCGGAGAAATAAAGAGCGCGAAGGATGCGGGAGGGCGCCAAACTCGCCGGCCACAGTCCGGGAGAGAAATAGCCATGAAAACCGGGGATAGCGCCGATTCCCGCCGGAGGCTAAACCTCCGGGATGCCCAAGTCTTTGCTTCCAAGCGGCGAGATTTTGATCTTCGGCGCGAACCGTTCGAGCAGGTCCAGCGCGATGCGGGCGCGGCGAACCCGTTCGCGCGCCATTAACGTCGCGGTGGGCTCGATGTGGAGTCCCGACGGATAAATATCCGGCGCGTTGCGCAGGCCGAATTTCAGGTACATGGGCGCCGCGACGGAGATTAGTTGCGGCATCTCGTAGTAGCGCACGAACCCCCCGAAATTGTCGGGGACTTCGATATACATATCAATCGGGATTGAGACGGTTTGCCGGAGCGCTCCGATTTGCGCCGGGCTGAGGTCGGTGGGGATATTTAACGTAGAAACGCCGGCATTCTCGAAAATTCGGGCCGTGGCGGGATTGGCCGCCGGAAGCGTCACCGAGCTCTTGATGACCAGGTTCTTCGGCAGCTCGCCTTTTTTCTTCATCTCATTCAGCACCCAGATCAAGCCCAGATCAGCAGGCAGGATGCTGCGGATGCCGAGATCGCACGCCCAGCGCACGTCTTCGATGGCATAAACGAGCTGGTCCGCTCCCCGATGCTGCAGGCCAATCACTTTGCCGGCCGCGGACAGCGCCTGTGCGCTCGTCTCGAATGAAGCGCGCGGTCCGACAAAGAGGCAGACTTCCACGTTATTATCGTGGCCAATGCGCGCCATTTCCGCGATCTCGCTCTTAGGCAGCAATAGCACGCCGCTGCCCTGGCTGACCCGGTGAACCGGCACCTTGAGTTCTTTCGCCAGCGCCAGAACTTCTCTGAAAATGCGCGGCCCTTCGCAGCTTGGAATCTCAATACGCACCTGGCCGCCATCCGGAAAGCGGCGGGTGCTGGGTGCGAGGCTGTGATTGTCCGTCTCGGGCAATTTGAGCTTGTTCAGGAATTGCTGTGTTCTTTTCATTTTCCGCTCCCGCAAAACTTGATATTCACCATTGCTCGTGCCGGTCACTTCACTTTTCCGGCTCCCGCCCGTTGCGCCGGATCAATTTATCTACCACATCGATCAGCGCGTCCAGCCGCTGGTCTGAGTGAGCCTGGGCGCCCGCAAGCTCATCCATGCGTTCCACCAAGCGGATTTCAGCTTGGGCGAGTCGTCCCACAAGATCGGTAACCGTATCGATCTTCCGGCCCAGCTCTGCGATTTGCTCAGAATTCCGGGCGATCTCTTCATCATGTCTCTGGACCGCAGCCGAGTGTTTAGCCTGCATGTCCAGGATAAACTGCATTGTTCTTTCAATATCCATTGTTTTTCATCTCCTGACCGCTGAACGGTGTTGCTGGCAAAGCGCAGCATGGCCCGCAGCAGACGCCGGAGCAAGCGCTACTAGACGTACTTCAGATACACAGTCCGCGTTTCGGTGTAGAAATCAAGGGCCGCCGGGCCCTGCTCGCGCATTCCGAAGCTCGATTCCTTCGTGCCTCCGAAAGGCAACTGGTATTCGACGCCCGCGGTTGGCAGATTCACCGTGATCAGTCCGGCTTCAATGCCGTTGATAAATTGATGCACCCGGGTTAAATCCTTCGAGACAATCGAAGCCGAAAGCCCGAAAGGCACGCGGTTAGCGAGCGCCATCGCTTCCTCGAAGTTTTCTGCCACCATCAACCCGAGCACGGGGCCAAACACTTCTTCCTGGGCGATGCGCATGTTCGGAGTGACGCCGCCGAAGAGCGTGGGTTCGATGAAGTAGCCGTGCTCGTAAGCTCCGCTGTTGAGCCGGTTGCCGCCACAGAGCAGTTCAGCGCCTTCCTTCTTGGCAATCTCGATGTACTTCACATCCGTTTCGAGCTGGCTGGCGTCCACGGCTGGGCCCATCTGCACCCCAGCTTCAAGGCCGTTGCCCATCTTCAGCTTGCGCGTTTTTTCGAGCAGTATTTGCACCAGCGGCTCGTAAATCGCCTTCTCAATAATCGCGCGGCTGCAGGCCGTGCACTTCTGGCCGGTCGAGAAAAACGCCCCATTCACCAGTACGTCCGCCGCATAATTGAGATCGGCGTCCTTCAGAACAATCGTGGGATTTTTCCCGCCCATTTCCGTCTGAATGCGGATCTTTCGGGGCGCGACTTTCTGATAGAGCTGATTGCCTACCGCGCAAGAACCAGTGAATGAGACGGCACGTACGGCGGGATGTTCCACCAGGGCGTCACCCGTTGCGGCCCCGCTTCCGGTAACGTAGTTCAACACTCCCGCGGGAATCCCGGCTTGGTGCAACGCTTCCACCAACCGGTAGGCGCTGAGGGGCGCGAGCGACGCCGGCTTAATCACCACAGTATTGCCAGCCACCAGCGCAGGCGCAATTTTCCAGGCGGGAATAGCGCTCGGGAAATTCCAGGGCGTGATCAGAGCCGCCACGCCCAAAGCTTTGCGAATTGTGTAGCAAAACACGTTTTCGCGCTCGGATGGAATCTGATAACTGAACTGCCGGGCGCCTTCGCCACCGAAGTACCGGAAGATGTTGATCGCCCGTTTCACTTCGCCTTTGGCTTCCGGCAAGGTCTTGCCTTCTTCGCGAGTCATCTCCTCGCCAAGCTGCTGCAAGCGGCTTTCAAGGAGTTCGGCGGCCTTGAAGAGATATTCACCGCGCAGCGGGGCGGGCTTGGCGGCCCATCCGGGCTGAGCCTTGGCCGCCGCGCCACAGGCTGCTTGGATGTCTTCGGCTCCTGAGGCCTGGAACTGACCCACAGTTTCCCGCGTGTCCGCTGGGTTGATGTTGGGAAAAGTCTTCTTCGATCGGGACTCCGCCCACTTCCCGTCAACGTAATTTAGAAAGGTTTCAGCCATGCAAACTCCCTTAAGAAAGCGAAAAGATCAGCCGTGGAAAGCAGAAATTATTATGATTGGCGGAAGGAATGAGTGTCAAGCAA
>DASUKV010000280.1:0-5401 GCA_036278555.1 Terriglobia bacterium | reverse complement strand
CTTTGCCGGTACGACAATGGAAAACCTGCGCCAGGTTTACTCTCACCCGGTGGCGCTCGCGCAATGCGGCAAATTCTTTAAGCGCCATTCGAAGGTGGAAAAGATTCCCTTCTACGATACGGCGGGCAGCGTCAAAATGCTAGCGGAAAGGAAAATTAGCGGGGCCGCGGCCATCGCCAGCCACATCGCCGCTACGGTCTATGGCGGCCGCATCTTGCAGAAGCACCTGGAGGATCATCAGGAAAATTACACGCGCTTTCTACTGCTTTCGCGGCAATCGTCGATCGCGTCAGGCGCGAATAAAGTCTCCATTGCCTTTTCCACGCGCAACATTCCTGGAGCGCTCTTCAAATGCCTCAGCGTTTTTGCCCTGCGCGATATCGACCTCACCAAGATGGAATCCCGGCCGTTGCGGGGGCGCCCGTGGGAGTATTTTTTCTATCTGGATTTCGCGGGCAACACCAAAGAGAAGAAGTGCCAGAAAGCTTTGGACCATTTGGCGGAAGTCACGGAGTTTCTGCGCGTCCTGGGGTGCTATAAGAGCGGAGAGAGATAGACCGGGGAGCGCGGATTTAATGCCGTCATCTTGTCGGTATTCAAAAAAAACCAGCGAGACGCTGGCGCTTCTCCGATTCTCACCCGGCGGTGCGTGCCACAATCGGTCCAAGAATCGCCAGAAAGAGCACGTAAGCGGCGGAGAGCGGCCCCAGTTGCGGCTCAAGGCCAGCGCCCAAACCAGCAATCACAATTGAAAACTCACCTCGCGCGATTAAAGCTGTTCCCGCACGAAATCGTCCTGGACGCTCAATTCCAGCTCGCCGGGCCGCCCAGTAGCCCGTTAAGACCTTGGTCAGCGCCGTGATGGCGCCCAACCCGATCGCCAGAGGCAGCACGGGCAGCAGGCTTGAGGGATCAACCTGAAGTCCGAAGAAGAAAAAGAAAATGGCTGCGAACAGGTCCCGCAGCGGCGCAAGAAGGCGGTGCGACTGCTCGGCGAGCGGGCCGGACACCGCAATGCCAACCAGGAAAGCTCCAATGGCGGACGATACCTGCAGCCTCTGCGCGATACCGGCGACGAGAAGCACCGCCCCAAAAGTCGTCAGCAAGATGATCTCGTCCGATTCGTGGGCCACAAACCTGCTGAGCGGTTGTCCTAGCTTGATGGCGATCACGAGAACCAGAACGACTGTCGCGACCGCGATCAGAACAGGCAGAGCCACTTTCGCCGGTCCGCCGCCCACAAGGAGCACCGCGATGAGGGGCAGATACAGCGCCATCGCCAGGTCCTCGAGCACCAAGATGGAGAGAACCGTCGGCGTTTCCGGGCATTTCAGACGCTGAAGCTCGGAGAGCAGCTTGGCGATGACGCCGGACGAAGAAATATAAGTAATTCCGCCCAGCAGGAAAGCGGCAAGCGGCTTCCACGCGAAAACCAGCCCCGCGACGAGGCCAGGCGTGAAGTTCAGGACGAAATCGACGATGCCCGCGGGAAATCCGCGGCGGAGATTTTCCTTCAGCTCGTCGCCTGTGTACTCGAGGCCGAGCATAAACAACAGCAGGAGAACTCCGATTTCGGAACCGAGCTCGATAAAGCCCTTGCTGAGGTTGAGCGGCGCCAGGCCGCCATTGCCAAACGCGAGGCCCGCAAGCAAATAGAGCGGGATGGCGGAAAACCCCCAGCGGCTCGCGATGCGGGCCAGCACCGCCAGACCCACCACCGTGGCGCCCAACTCCATGAAAACGAATGAAACATCGTGGGGTGGGGTGAGCATGAGTTAACTTACCGCATTCCGGCTTCTGGTTGAAGGGCTAGTAACCTAGCCTTCGACGCTGGATTGCGCAACGCAGGTTTCGGCGCCCGCACGATCCGGTTTGAGCGCCGCCTGCCTTTCAAGCTATATTAGGCTCTATTTGAACGAAGGAGCGCAATCCGTTTGAAAGAGCATCGCGGTTTCGTCAAATTCTCCCGCAGAAGTTTCTTTTCCCGCTTCGCGGCGGCAACCGGCGGCGCTGGCCTTTACGCCTGGAGCGCAAATCTTGCCCGCGCCGACCCCTCAATCGCCATTCCCGTCAAGTTTACTGACGTGGCTCGCGCGAGCGGCATCAACTTCTTGCAGGATTCCACATCTTCGATTCAGAAATACTATCTTGAGACGATGGGTACGGGCCTTGGCTGGATTGATTACGACCAGGACGGACTTTACGACCTTTTCCTTGTTCAATCGTCCAAAACTCCTGCTTACACTCCGCCCCACCCTTTGCGCTGCGCGCTCTATCGCAACAATGGCGATGGCACATTTACTGATGTGACGGACAAGGCGGGCGTGGGCAGTGAGGGTCTCTACGGACAGGGCTGCGCCGTGGGCGACTACGATAACGACGGTTATCCCGATCTTTACGTGACAGGCTACGGGCGCGCGATTCTTTACCGCAACAATGGCAACGGAACATTTAGCGACGTCACCTCGAAGGCGGGTGTCGCCGACAAAGGTGGATGGTCCACCAGCGCCGCCTGGTTCGATTACGACAAAGACGGATATCTTGACCTCGTGGTTTGCAATTACATCGAGTGGTCACCGCAAAACAATCTTTATTGCGGAGAGCACCGTCCGGGCTACCGCGCCTACTGCCACCCGGATAATTATCGTGGGCAGCGGATTAAGCTTTACCACAACAACCACGATGGGACGTTTACCGATGTCTCAGTAAAATCCGGCGTGGGCGTTCCTGAAGCCAAGGGCATGGGCGTGGTGTGCGCGGACTTTAATAGCGACGGCTGGATGGACATCGCCATCGCCAACGACACCTGGCCGAATTTTTTGTTTGTCAACAAAAAGGACGGCACATTTGAGGACGATTCTTTCATCTCCGGCATCGCCGCCAGCGCCGACGGAAAATACGAAGCGGGCATGGGCATTGATGCCGAGGATGTGGATGGCGACGGCTGGCCGGACATTTACGTCACGCATCTGGACTTTGAGCTAAACCGCCTTTACCACAACAATCATGACGGGACATTTGATGATGATACTTATTCTTCAGGCATCGGCAACAAGGCGATTTTCCTGAGCGGCGTCGCCGCGAAATTCATGGATTATGACAATGACGGGTGGGTGGACATCTGCCAGGTGAATAGCGCCATGCTGGACAACATCCAGCTTTACCACACCGAAGTGAGTTACAAAGAGCCCAAGCTGATGTTCCGCAACCTGGGACACGGGAAATTCGACAAGGTTTCGAAGTCGCTGGGCGCAGATTTTATGAAGCCCACCGCTGGCCGGGGCTTGGCTGTGGCGGATTTCGATAACGACGGTGACATGGATTTCGCCGTGAACAATCGCGGAGATTATCCGCAGCTTTTGCGCAACGACGGAGGGAACGCGAATAACTGGCTGAAGGTTTTCCTGATTGGGACTAAATCTAATCGCGATGGCATCGGTGCGCGGCTGAAACTAGTTTCAGAAGACTTCGTGCAGCATCGCCAGTCGACCGGCGGGGGAAGCTACATGGGCGCGAATGACACGCGCATTCACTTTGGGCTAGGCCAGCGCAAATCCATTGAATCTTTGGAAATCACCTGGCCGAGCGGCGCGGTGGAAACACACACGAAGGTTCCAATCAATCAGATTATCGCTATTAAAGAAGGCGAAGGAATCGTGCCCAGCAAGTTTCCGAGGGTTCCAAGCCGGTGATTCTTCGCGGAATGCCCTGGTGTTGTAGCGGCGGCCTCTGGTCATACTTGTCCAAATTAAGGTGCGATTTCACGGATGCGACCTGCGGCAAAGCTTAACCTGTTCTCGCTGGGCGCGAAGGCAGAGCCTTCGCGCCCAGCGAGAACAGTAAACGATGGACGGTTGGCCGGAAAGCCAGAGGCTTTCCGCAAGACAGGCGGAGCCGTCCTCTGGGCAGCCAAATTGGACAGCTAGGCCTCTGGCCGCCGATCCTTAAAATGTAAAAGCCAGCGGCCAGAGGCCGCCGCTAAAATGTTTGGTGTCAGTACGCAGAAGAGGAATGTTGGGAGGAGTACACCCGCGAATCATCCCGCAGTGGCCGCGGTGCGCCGCTGCTGGAAGCACTCACGGCAGTAAACCGGACGGCCCTGGGTGAGCCGGAAAGGCACGGTGGTTTCTTTACCGCATTGCGAGCAAACCGTTGTGGTGACGACCCGGTTGGGGCTGGGCGACGAGCCTGCCGCCGGAGTTCGTTTGGTCTTGCAATTCTTGCAGCGCTTGGGCTCGTTTCTGAAGCCCTTTTCGGAGTAAAAGAGCTGCTCCCCGGCGGTGAACACAAATTCACCTCCACACTCAACGCACTTGAGGACTTTATCCTTAAACCCCATCAGAGCGATCCCCCTTGCGCATGCCAAGGTTCAATTGTATTGGGGATGAGGATGCCGCGAGCCTGGAAGCTCCTCGCACCCTCCGGGTGAAGCCTTATTCTCTGTCGAGTCTTGCCTTTTTGCGAACCCGCTTGCGTGCCAGCGCCTCTTTCACGCGGCGCCGTTCACCTGGTTTCAAATAGTATGAGTGCTTTTTGATTTCTTTGATGATATCTTCCTGCTGCACCTTACGCTTGAAACGCCGGAGAGCGTTTTCGAGAGATTCTCCCTCCTGAAGCCGAACTTCAGCCAAGTAATGAACACCCCCGTTTCCTATATGAGATCACGAACCATCTGAGTGGTTACGGCTGATGTGATTCTCCCTTGCCCCTGATGATAAGTCAAGCGGATTTTTAATGTTGCCGTAGAGCCAGCGTTTCGCTGAAACTCTCGAACGCGGCCGGCGCCTGCCCAACAATCCGGCAGAGTGCATGGCGTGAATTTCCCTGTGGTATTTCCACAGAAGATATGGCATCTTGATGCGGTAATCGCACAGGAGGAATCGGATGGCCGAATCAAAGCTCGATCTGCTGCAGGGAACTTTGGACTTGATGGTGCTTCAGATGCTCGCCGCGATGGGATCGCTCCACGGCTACGGGATCGCACGGCGCATCGAGCAGGTGAGCGGCAATGAGGTTCTGCTGAACCAAGGGACGATTTACGCCTCGCTGGTGCGGCTGCAGCAGCGAGGATGGATCTCCTCCGAGTGGGGGACGTCCCAGAAGAATCGTAAAGCCAAGTATTATTCGATCACGAATCAGGGCCGGAAGCGTCTTATTGAGGACACAGCCTACTGGCAAAGGCTTTCAACCGTAATGGGCCGCGTGCTGGCTCTCGGGGCACAAGGAGGGAAGCAATGATCGGTCATCTTCGCCAGGCGCTCAGCCGGTTTCGCGCCTTCTTGGGCAAGAAGCCTCTCGATCAGGAACTCGAAGCTGAGATAACCTCGCACCTCGATCTTGCCATTGAGGAAAATCTCGATCGCGGCCTCTCACCCGAAGAAGCCCGCCGCCAGGCGTTGGT
>DASUKV010000279.1:0-9606 GCA_036278555.1 Terriglobia bacterium | reverse complement strand
GAAAGCGGATTACCGCTGTTGAAGAAGAACGGCAGTGGACGGCGCGCCGGGAACGTTCCGGCGCTCACTACCTTTGCCGGAGCCATTTCCTTCTCGAGAGGATAGGCCATCGGCCGCGGCGCAAGATGGGCGTAGGGCTCCTCAGGAGGCGAACTGCGGCCCCAGATGCTGCGCATTACCTCCACAGGAAGCCAACTGCTGTCGTCAAACCCAGGCTCCGTCCATCCCTTCGCTGCACGATCCGAGTGATAAACTTCGATGTTCCCGAGGTCATTCATCTCGGGCGTGTTGAGCTCCCAGGCGTGATCTTCCATCGCGCGCCAGCTTCCGTCCGTCTTAATCACCTGCTGATTGCCGCCCTGGCCCATGTCAAGCTGGCAGATGAGTTCCCCATGAGTTCTCGGCGCAAAGCGCATGGGGACCGGAGGCGGCTCGTACCACGCTTTGTCTTCCCCGAACCAGCGAACCTCAACGGCGATTACGTTTTTACCCGTCCGCAGTTTTGAAGCCGCGTTGAACACGTCATAGTAATACCATCGCGCCGGCGCGCGGGCTGGGCCTTGGCCTACGTATTCTCCGTTCACAAACACGCGGTAGCGGCTGTCGGCAAAAATCGCCAGGTGTGCCTCCGTGGGGGCTTCAGAAAGCGAAAAAGTCTTGCGGAAAAGCATGAACTGATTTTTGTGGGCAGCGATCGCGCCGGTCGAGGGCCAGATAAAATTCGCCGTCCAGTGAACCGAGTTCTTCGGCGGAGCCGCCATAACCGTGGGAATCAGCGCGAGGCAGAGAAGGACCGGGAAGAGCCATGCCATAATCCGGCGCTGTCGCAAGTTCATCAGATCCTCCCAAAATATCGAGGTTCTCGGGCGGCTTCCCCTCCTTGATAAGGAGGGGTTAGGGGGTGGTTGGGCGACGCGGTAGTTTGCGTGGCCACCACCCCCTGACCCCCTCCTCACCTGAGGAGGGGAGCTATATAACAGGGCAAGCGCCATCGCGGCCGGCGACAGCGGATGTTCTATTTTGAAACCAGGGTGTAACGCCCGGCATGGTCAAAATGAATGATGGCGCGCTGGCCGTCCTCTGCGGAAACGCCTTGCTGCGTCTGGCCATTCAACTGAACTGCGGTCTTACCCGCGCTGACCGGCATCGAAACTTCCGCCTGCGTGCCCGGCGGCAAATCGAGAGTAGCGGTTAAGCCGCCGCCGGAGGCAGCGCGGTAATCCACCCGGATCATACCTCGCGGCGTGGGTTCCGTTCCACGCGCCCACTGGAGTCCTGCAAGCTCCGGACGGATTTGAACCTGTGTAAATCCGGGCTTTGTGGGCTTGATTCCCAGAATTTCTTCCATCAGCCAAATGGTTGGACCGCTCGACCAACCGTGCGCCAAACTCACAAAATACCCCTGACCGAAGTCGGCGCGCAAGCGGCGATGCCATCCCTGCTTGGGCAGCCCTAGCTCGTAAGCTTCCCAAGTGCTCGTCGCGCCCCGCCGGACCATTCCGCCCCAGTACTTGCGAATCCAGTCCAGGGCCGGTTTGTACTGGCCCGCCAGGGCCATCGCGGAGATGACATAAAAATTGTAGTAGGGTGTGATGCGAAACTTATCGGGATGAGAAAGCACTTTCTGCCAGATCGTTTGCGTTTGAGCTTCATCCGCGAGGCCCGAGTAGATCGCCATCGCATTGGGCTGCCAGCGATCTCCAAATGTTCCGGTTTGCGGATCGAGCATGTACTTGAGCGCGGCGCTCCGGATCGCCTTGGCCTTCGCGTCGAATCTGTCTGCGTTGACCGAATCTCCCAATTGCCGCAGCAGCCATGCGCCGCGCTTGAAGGCGGCATAAAACTCGAATTGCGTGCCGCGCTGAGCGTTGGGCGCTGTCTCGCTGAGCGGGCGCGTTCCGGCCGAAGAAAACGAAGGCGATAATCCCGGTGACCAATCGACGTAGGGCCAGGCATGATGGCGGTTGGTGAAGACGCTGCGGCTGTCCATCTCACTGGCCATGTAATCGAGAAGCTGGATGAGCGGCTGGTGGAGCGAGCGCAAATATTCGAGATCGCCGAAGTGCTCGTAATAATCCGCCTCGCCCATCACCCAGAACGCCGAATAGCCGGGGATGTGATTCACGTCGCGGTCAACCGGCTGGCCTGCGTCGCGGATCAAAGCGTCCATAGTCTCCTGCATCAGGAAGTGATCGGCAAAGACGGCGTCAATCACGTGGCCGCTCACGTCGAGGTCACCCATCCACCGCGCCCGGTCGCGCTTGGGAGCGTCCCAAATGTCATCCTGCATGCAGAGGTGGCTGGTGTAAGCCCCCAATTGCCAGATGCGGTTGAGGAGCGGATCGGATGACTCGAACGAGCCGCGATACTTGACCGGGTAGTAGATGTCATCAAGCTGGATCGTTTTGAAGCGCAAGGGCGAAGCGCCGTTGAGGAACGTCACCTTGGCGTAGCGGAAGGCGCTCTTCGGACCATAGGCGGTTGCGTGGGGTGGTACTGCAAGATCATCGACACCCAGATAGGGTTCGCGCAAGGTTTCGCCCAACGATTCGCCATACTGAATGGCCAACCGCATCGGCGCATCGGAATCCGAAACCACTTCGAGCCGCCCTGTGGACTCACGGCCAAAATCCAGAACGAGGCTGGGATATTCACTGGCAAGCGCTTTCCCGTGAGGCAAATCCACCGTGAAATCACCCACCGTGGCGGGACTGAGTTGATCTCCTTTTGCCGCAAGGGCTTCGACGTTATGAAACGCGCCAAGCCCTGGGAAAATATCGAGCGTTGCCGCCGCCCGTACCGGGATGCGCGCGAGGAATGGAGAGATTCCGTCATAGCCTGGCCAGCGGTACATGCCGGCATCCTGGTTGGCCTGGAAGAAATTGATATTGCTTTCGATTCCTCCGAGCACCGCCGCATCCTGCCAGCCGCTCTCGCTGAAGCCGGGCTGTTCCCATCCGTTTTGCTCCTGCGTACTTGCTATCCAGCCCCTGCCGCTCGTCAGGATGGCCGGCCCGTTCACTTCTGCCGGACGGGGAACGATCTTTACCGCCAGCCGCCGTCCATGGGCCACGGCGAGGGCCAGCGTGTTCTGCCCAGCGCCCAGAGCGTGGCTAACATCAAGCACCAGAACATAAGGATGAATTTTGGCCCCTGAATCCTGCCGGGCATTTGCCAGAAGCTTCCCGTTCAGGTAGACGCGCATCTGCGCCGGGCCCGCCACGTAGAGCGTTGCCGCCTGTGGAACGGTTCCAATATCGAAAGCCCGGCGGAAATAAACCCATTGCGCAGAATTCCCGGCTAGTGGATTCCAGAATTCAACAGGCCTTCTCGCGTGAGATTTCACCCAGATGTATTGCTCAGGCAGCGGGTGGTGCAACTCCGACTCAAGCTTCGGGGATCGGATCTCAGCCGTAAGGTCCAACGGATTGGGGCGGTATACGCTCTGGCCTGAAAGGTTCAGCGTGAGGGAAGCGAAAAATAAAACTGCGGAAACAACCGAAAACGGTTTCAGCATGCAGCCCCTCCAGGGTCGAGACGAGAGACAAGAGACGAGACAACACCTCTTCTTGTCACTCTTCTCTCGCCTCTTGTCTCTGGGGTCTTATCGCTCGTCTCTTGTCACTCAGAACTGGTACCGCAGTGCGAATTCAATAATCCGCGGGTCGCGCGCGCTGGTGACTTGCCCGTAATCTCCGGAGCCGAAACCGGTTGAAATGCCGCTAAAGTTCGTGTGATTGAAGATGTCAAAGAATTCCGCCCGGAACTCAATGGTGTTGCGTTCTTTGAAGCGGAAGTCTTTGTAAAGCGCCATATCGAAGTTAACCGTGCCAGGGCCCATAATCGAGCCGACGGCGGCGTTGCCAAAGAAGCCCGGCGGCGGCGCTGCGAAGGCGCTGGTGTTGAACCATTGCGACACGGTCTTGGGACCGGTGATCGTGCTGGCGACGCGGTCGGGACGCGTGGCAAGGCCGGGGTTCGAAATACTCAGACCCGGATCCTGGTTGAAGCCGCTCTGAATCGTGGTGATATCAGAATACTTCCACCCCCCCAGTACGAGGCCTCGGAACCCTCCGGCATTCTGGTACCAGGGCAGTCCCCAGATGGCGCTCACCGTCAGAATCTGCGGAACGTTGAGATTGGTGGTACCGTAGTTGTTTCCGGGGTGATAGATATCCTGCATGGTGTTCGAGTTCTCAAAGAACACCGTCCCTCGTTCCGTCGAAAGGGAGTGTTCCCAGGTGTAGGCGCCGCTGACGAAGAGGTTATGGCCCAAGGGATGGCGCACGTTGATTTCGAGCGCGTCCCAGTGGGAAGTGGCCGGGCTCACGTTCGTCGTGATCGAGCCGTAGCCCTGGTAAGGTGAGTAGATCTGATTCAAAACGTTGCCGGTGTTAATCAGCGGGTTAAAGTCATAGGGCGAATCGGGAAGAGGCTGGTTGATATCGTAGTAAGTCCCGATATGGTGGCCGACGGCTGCCGCGCCGGCGATCGAGGCAATCCAGTTGCCGGCGAATTGGTGCTGCAGGCTCAGGCTGTAACTCTGCACCTGGGCGGCCGGGTAAAGATTCAGGTCCTGGCTGTTGATCGTTTGGACGCTTGGCGGGGTGGCCGCCGCTCCAACCGGATCGGGAAAGGCCGGATTCACCAGGGTAAGTGAAGTAACGCGGGGATAGTTGATCCCGCAAAAGTAGCTGCAATCGGTTCCTGTGGGCACGCGCGTATACGTCATGCCAAAGCCACCGCGTAGCGAGGTTTTGCCATCGCCCAGCACGTCCCAGGCAAAACCCCCGGAGGGCGCCCAATCGTACTGATGGGCGCTTGAGAAGTTTAGGGGGTAACCGCCTTGTCCGTTAAAAATCAAGCCATTGAGCGGATCGAAATTCGGAGTGGGTGTGATGGTTCCGTCGGGGTTGACGATGGGCGCCTTGGCCGGATCGTATGTCGCAGGATTAAAAATTGTGATGTAACCCCGCTGAGCGTGTGTCGCGGGGAGATAGTTAAACCGCAGGCCCAGTGTAATTGTAAAGCGCCGGGTCGCCTTCCAGCGGTCCTGGACGTAGGGCGAGAAAATGGGATAGTGAACGTACGGCCGCCCTTCGGTGCTTGCCTGCGTGAAGGAGGATGATTTGCCGAGCAGGAAGTCTGCCATCGAGTTGCCGGTGAATTTTCCGGTGAAGAACCACTGCCCGTTGCTATCCGCAAAGGCGGTCTGGCGCTTCGTGCCTTTCACGAATTGCCCGCCGGCCTGTATGTAGTGGTTGCCCCGCAGCCAGCTCCAATCATCGTCTATCGTGTTTTCGAGGTCGCTGGCATGGTCCAACGGCAATTGATATGACCAGCCCATGTTGGGCCAGCCGCCCGACATGTTGATCTGGGGCAGGCGGTTTGAACCAAACCCGTTGGGGAAGGGGAGCACTTCCTGGAAATCGGGAATCTGGCTGCGCTGGAAAATGCCCTTGGCGGCAAGGCTCACGACGTAATTATTCATGGCGATGCTCGTCGTATTGACCATCGAAGGGGCAAGCGTTTGCGTGAGCTGGATCTGGGCGAGCTGATTGTTTGTGAACACCGGATTACTGTTGGTGCTGAAGGGCGAACCCAGGAATGTATCATTGGGATTCCCGTTCGTTTGGCGCTCGTCAAGGTATTCCGCCATCAAGTGCAACCGCGACCCGAAGTTCTGGTCAACCTTGATTTGATCATCGCGCTGAGAATTGACGGCGGGTGTCAAGTTGAGATAGTTCTGGAAGCCGCCTGCCGGGTTGTTGGGCAGCGGTTCGAGAGCATTCAGAAAAGCGAGCGAGCTCGAATTCAGCATGGCGGCCGGTATCACGTTGTTCGCAAAGGGCTGGCCCGTGGCCGGATTTGTAAGCTGGTTGGCCACCGTGCCATCGGAATTGCGGTCCTCGCACACGCCGCCTGCGTCGAAGCCCGCCTGGCAGATTGAGCCGAAATCGCCGCCGCGCATGTCCTGCGTTGGATCAGCGCCGCGCAAGACCGAAGCGATATTCTGGCGCACCCACTGCTGGCTCCAGAAAAAGAAGGTTTTGCTTTTGTCCGTATTGTAGTGGTGCGGGATGTAAAAAGGACCGCCGAAGGTGTAGCCGAAAATATTCTGCTTCAGGGGCGAGACCGTGGAGCTGAAAAAGTTGCGGGCGTCCAGAGCGTCATTCCGGAGGTATTCGTAGGCGCTGCCGTGGAAGGTATCCGTGCCGCTCTTGGTCTCAAGCAGCACAACGTTCGCGCCCATCAAGCTGTATTGGACGCCATAATTGTTCTGCAGGACACGAACTTCTTGGATGGTGTCGGGATTGGGCGTAATCGTCGTCTGCGTCATGTTCCCGGTATTCATGTTCCAGATGCCGTCCAGGTAATACATGGTGCCGCTCTGGCCCTGTCCGTTGATCGACATCACGTTGCTCGTGAGGAATCCGCCCTGGTTCTGCGCCGTGTCCGGGCTCAGGTTGGTGACTCCGGGCATCAGCGCTGACAAGCTTTGATAATTCCGACCATTCAGGGGCAGCGTGGCCACCTGCTCCCGCGTCACTTCGCTGGAAATTTCCGGGGTCGCGGTCTGCACCTGGGCGGCGCTCGCCGTAACGTTCACCTTCGTCGTCACCAGGCCCACCTGCATCGTCAGGGGAACCGTCGCCACCTGCGCCGGATGAAGCACGATGTTGCTCACGGATGACGTCTGGAATCCCTGCTTCGTCGCGGTGATCGTATAGGTGCCGGGGCTTAAGCCTGAGACGGCAAAGCTGCCGTCGTTGTTGCTATGGGTTGAGGCGGGCGTCTTGGTGCCCTCGTTCATGATCGTGATCGACGCCTGTGGCACCACGGCGCCGCTGGCATCGGTAACTGTCCCCGAAATCGTGCCGGTTGTGGTTAACTGCGCCCGGCAAAGCGGGCTGGAAAGGATGAAAAGAAGCAGGCAACCCAGAGCGATTTTAAGCGGCTGAACTGCATGGCGAGCTGGCATGGTCCACCTCCGAAGGAATCCGTGTCAGAGAAATGTACGGCGTGCCTCTCCCCGGGTCAGCGCGCGTAGTATAATGCGTTCAGATTACGTCGGTCAACAAAATTGATGAGTGGGCTTCTTTCGGTAGGGTTCACGCGCTCCACAGTTTGGCGCTGGATGCGCGTATACTACAATCCTGTTCAGATACGGCTCTTAAGGATCGGGTGAGTGGACCCCGCTGCGACAGGGTTTGACTTCACGATGATAGATAACGCTTTCTAACCTTATGAAACTCACGGAGTTCGAAACCGGGAGGGGTGAAAGGAATTCGCGTGAACATACTACTCTACAATCCCGACAACGGGATCACCCACAACTTTATGCCCCACCTTTGGATGTTTTTGCTCAAGTCGCTGACGCCCCCCGGCCATGAAGTTTTCCTGGTCGATGGCAATGCCAAGCGCTTGAGTGAGCAGGAGTTGGTGGAATATCTCCGGGCGAAGCAAATAGGGTTGGTTGGCATCGGCGCCATGACGCGAATGGCGGCCAAAGCCTACCGCATGGCGGATGCCGTACGCGCCGCCGGGGTGCCGGTTGTGATGGGCGGTCCTCACGTGACCGAGGTTCCGAATGAGGCTCTCGGGCGCGATGGTGAGCCGCGCCACGCGGACGCGGTCGCCCTGGGAGAGGCCGACCAAACCTGGCCCAAAATCGTTGCGGACGCCGAGCGCGGCGCCTTGCAGGAGGTATACGCCCCGCTGGACGCCGTGGGCAAAGAAGTCAAGCCCTCGCTGGACGATTATCCTGAGATTCCCTGGGACCGGATGGACCTGGACCAGTTTGATCTCACTCAAGGACTACCCGGGATTGCGCGGCGAATCCTGGCTGGAATCGGCGGCGGTTGGCACAGCTTCAACATGGTTCCCATTGAGTCGGGCCGGGGCTGCCCTTACGGTTGCGAATTCTGCACCGTCACGGGCTTTTTTGGTGATTCTATCCGGTTTCGCTCGAATGAAAGCGTCGTCAATGAGTTGCTGCGTTTGAAGTCCTTGGAGGAGCGCCGGCATGGGAAAATCGCAGTCTTTTTTATTGACGACAACTTTGCCATCAACCGGAAACGGACCAAGTCTCTGCTGCGCGAGATCATCGCGCGCGGGGCGCAACTTCCCTGGGTCGCGCAAATCAGCATGAATCTGCTGCGCGATGAAGAGCTGGTCTCACTTATTGCCGAGAGCGGCGGCCGTTGGATTTTCATGGGCCTCGAATCCATCGACCCTGAGAATCTCAAGAGCGTCAACAAGAGCTTCAACAAGCCGGGGGAGTATGCGGCGGTCCTTGAGCTGCTCGCCCGCTACGGCCTTTATGCCATTACCTCGTTTATTTTTGGGATGGACGGCGACACCAAGGGCGTGGCCGAGCGCACTTTAAGTCAAATCCGCTCCTGGCCTCCCGGATTGCCGGTGTTTGGTCTATTGACTCCCTATCCCTCAACACCCCTCTATGACCGCCTCGCCGCCGAGGGCCGGCTAATCCACCCGAAAGCCTGGCTGGAATTCCGGGCTTTTACCATGGATCACACGCCGAAGGGTATCTCCGTGGAAGATGCCGAAGCGGAGTTGAACCACGCCTGGAATGTTTCCTACAATCCGTCGACCAATGCTTCGGCGATCCGGCGGCTGGAATCTGCGCCCCTGCAGCATCGGGTGACTCACTTGGTGGGCCGGTTTGTGTTTCGGGGAATCTACTTTCCGCAGATGCGCCGCCGTGATTGGGTCCGGCTCGTTTTCACAAATCAGCGTGCGATTCGACATCTCCTGTCTCAGGGCTTGAGGACAAAGTTTGGACGTCGAGCCGATGGCAACAAGGCGGGAGGCGCCTCCGCGGCAGCCTGAGCCGGTCGCGCGATTGTAGCCCCCGCCTGTTCGCGTAGCGCGTGGCGCTATGGCCTGATGGCCAAACAAAATAGCGGCGCATGAAGACCTCAGGAAACAGGATTGTTTCATTGCAGCGATGGCCGCTGATTCTGGCCGCCTTTTGCCTGCTCACCGCAGTTCCCTTACACGCAGCGCCTCCGGCGGAATCGAACGCCCGTTTCCGCAGCGTCGTTAGCTACATTGCCCAGGGCTGGGGCGCATTGACGCGCTCGATGGGCGAGTGCAAGAGTTTGCACGACCCTAAAACGCTGGGTCCAGCGGTTTTGTATTTCCCCGCCGATTTTCCCATCCCTGAAGATGCAAAAACGCTGGAACAATCCTGCCCGGTAAAGCTTGAACGCCTGCCGCGCGTCATCCATAAAATCGGCAGCATTGATCCGCGCACGATTCATCCGGCGGGCCTTTTGTATTTGCCGCACCCTTACGTTGTGCCGGGCGGAATGTTCAATGAAATGTATGGCTGGGATAGTTATTTCATCCTGCGCGGGCTGTTGAGGGCGGGGAAGCTTGACCTTGCGCGCGGCATCGTGGAGAACTTTTTATTCGAAGTCGAGCATTACGGTGGAGTGTTGAATGCCAATCGGACCTATTACCTGACGCGCTCGCAGCCGCCGTTTCTCACACAAATGGTTCGCGCGGTCTATGAGGCGGAGAAGGCTCAGGGCCATGCTCGCCGTGACTTTCTCAAGCGGGCGTACGCCGATTCCGAAA
>DASUKV010000278.1:0-3435 GCA_036278555.1 Terriglobia bacterium | reverse complement strand
CAGTTTTTCATTCTTCGCGCCACACAAGGTAAGCCGCAAACCCCATCAGGGTTACAAAGGCTCCGGCGCTCACCAGAATGAGGTAGCCCGAAGGCTGGCTAAAACCCTGACTGAGGACCTGGGAGAAGCGATGCGTCCACTCACCTGCCGTGACGGAACCGGCCGGCATGAGCGACAATCCCTGGGCCAGTCCCAGCCAGTCCACAATTCGCGGCCACTGCCAAACCGCCAGCCCGAAGGCAGCCAGCCCAGCCAGCGCCTGGGCCGCCCGTTCCATCAAAGCGATGGGTTGTGCCGCCCGTTCCTCTGCGGCCCGCCGCGCCGCTAATTGTGCCTTCCACCATACCAAGCCTGCGCTCGGCAGGCAAAGCTCAGCTTGCACTGCCTCGTCTTCGCGCCGCAAGGCTTGCGCAAGCAGCGCGACTTCCGAGCATATCGCGCAGCCAGCGGCGTGCCGCCGGATTTCTTCACCCCAAGCGCTCTCCCAACGGCCGGAGACCACGGCATCCACGACCGCTTGTTCCCGATCACAGTGCAGCATTCTCATCAGTGCGCTCACTTCGTTGACGACGGTGGCGCCGTCTCCGCATTGCGGAGTATCTCCGCGAGCTTGCGCCGCGCCCGAAACAATAGCAGGCGGATACTCCCCGCTCTCAAGCCTACCACTTCGGCGATCTCCTTGTGGCTGGAACCATCCACGTACGCCAGCCAGAGCATCTCCCGCTCCTGCGGCTTCAAACGCGCCAAGGCTCGTCCCAGATCGGAACTCTGCTGCACACGCTCGGCGGTGCGATCGTCACTGCCGGAGCACTTGGAAACCGCCTCTTCCAGCCGCCGCTTGCGGGGCAGGCTGCGCCAGTGATCGCGCACCAGATTCGTGGCGATGCGAAAGAGATAGTTCTTCTGGTAGGCGCCGTCACCCGACTTCAGACGGGCGCGAAGAAACCGGTAGTAGGTCTCCTGGACAAGGTCATCGGCCAGCGCGGCATCGCCGGAGATTCGGAAGAGATACAACCACAGGGGGCGGGCTGTTTTATCGTAGAAGCCACGGAAGGTCTGCTCGTCCATGTGGAAAGCCTGCTCAGCCGCCTCCGCCCCGGCCTTCGAACCTTCCAGCTCTGTCACGGTGATTTCCCGTATGGACATGCCCATATTCTGCCATACCCCGTCCCGTTCTCTTCTCTCCTTGGGAACAGGGCCGGGTGTGAGGATTTTTCAATCAGACAGGAAACGCTTTCTCCGCCTCAATGACGTAGTCAATGCGTGAGTTCATTGCACGATTGGGCACTATTGCGCCCCGCCCAGCTTCACCTCGCCTGAAGCGCCGCCGGCCATCAACCCAAGACGCCTCGAGAGCGCGTAGGAAACGAGCGCGGAGATGATAAAACCTGCACCGATCGTCAGGCCGAGCGTTCCGAAGATGAGTAAAGGCTCGACGCCATCGGGAATTCGGTTGCGGATCAAAAGGAGCCCGACTCCCACCAGGCCCAGCACCAACCCCGCCTGGATCGACCAGAGAATCCGGTTGGCGGCAACGGGCAGACCGCGCGAGCCCGCCTCAATCGAAGGCGGCGTCCACTCGAGCAGCCGCCGGCCGGCTTCAGAGTCCATATAGGCCGTAAGATCCTGGCCGGAAGCAAATTTTTCGATCAGTTTTGTGTGTATTTCCTCGTGAATTTTGAAGCTCTTGTTCCAACGGCGATTTTCCAGGGCCACCCGGAGTACCCAAAGTACAGCGAGCAGGCAGCAAATGAATACAGAGAAAGGAACGAACCAGCCCAGAAGCACATCGGCGTCCGTCCGGCGGTTCTGGAACCTCCACGCCTGGGGGCTGATGAACGAACGCGGGTCGGCCTTCACCAGCGGATGGGCCTCAAGGAAAGCCTGAAGCTCTGGGTGCTCGTGGATGTAATTCGGATCGTTCATCATTCTGTTTGGATCGCCGATTACATCCCTCTGGATCTCAGGATGAGAGTCCAAAAAACGATCCAACGCACCACGCGCCCGATCAATTTGTTCCTCGCCAGGTTCGGCCGCGGGTGCGTTCACCGCTGCCTCCCTTCCCTTTTGGAAGGCCAGGCCCGATCCCGGACTGGCCATCGCTATACAAAAGAATGCTCCCACCAGCGCTGCTGGCGCCCGAAAGCCGTGATATCGCGTGAAGCTTGTTCTCATCGTGTTCCTCTCCGGTCTTCTGACCCGGTCTCCGTTATCCGTGGCCAGCATGGCTTAGTTCTTTCAACCGGTATAACGCTCGCAGGAGGGATTTGGTTAACAACCGTGAAGTTGCGGGGGGAATGGCCGGGGCGCGCAAACTTTATACAGAAGCGCTCGCCGCCCCCCGCCGGGCGCTGGGGCTATCGAGGAGTTAATTGGAAAGGGTGGACACATTCAGGCGAGGACGCGATTCGATCAGACCCGGTCGTGGTTCGTTCAAGCGTTCCATGCCAGCCACAAGTCGAGGTATGAATCGATAGCACGACAGGCAGTAACGGGATTATGTTTGGCTCGGGGGTTCGGTTCGATGCCAGGCTCCGCATAGACCACTCTCTCATGCAAGACTTTCCACACCAGCCGGCAAAGGCGGTGAGTGATGGCCCAATCGGAATGACATCCTCCAGAATCTTTTGCAGCAACTTGAACCGCCCACTCTTAAAGTAACTTCTTCATCCCTCGCCGCTCCAGTTCCCGGACCAGTTTCCCAACATCCTGCGAGCGCTCGCGTGCACACACCAGAAGCGCATCTTCGGTTTCAACAATCACCAGATCCTCGACACCTATGGCGGCAACGAACTTTTTGGGCGAAAGGATCGTATTGCGGCGCGCGTCCAGGAGCAAGCCTGGCGTCGAAAGCGCGTTTTCGTCGCGGTCCTTCGGGCTCAATTCGTAGGCTGCGGCCCAGCTTCCCACATCGCTCCAGCCAATCTCCGCAGCCACGGCATAAACGTCCGGAATCTTCTCCATCAGCGCGTAATCAATCGAAATGTTTTCAAGTTTTGGGTAGAGGCCCTTGAGAGCTTTAGATGAATGGATACCGCCGGCGCGTGCAATGCGCTCAAGCCCCGCCGCCATTTGAGGCTGAAAACGCCGGAGGTTTTGAACCACCGTCGAAGCCTTCCACATGAACATGCCGCCATTCCAGAGATACTTGCCTGAGCGGACGTAGCGCCTGGCGACCGCGAGCGGGGGCTTCTCCGTGAATTGGCGGACCGCAAAAACTTCAAGGCCGTGAAAGCGGGCCGCGATCTTTCCCAGGCGAACGTAGCCGTAGCCGGTTTCGGGTTTCGACGGCTTGATGCCGAGCACCACGGAACGCCCCTCCTTCGCCGCCACCACCTTTGCGCCTGCAAGCATCGCACGGGTGAAAATCGCGGGTTTGGCAATCAGATGGTCCGACGGCAGCACCACCATCATGCCCTCCGGATCGCGGCCGAG
>DASUKV010000277.1:0-3079 GCA_036278555.1 Terriglobia bacterium | reverse complement strand
ACGGGACTTAATCGCGCGGCATGGCGAACTGACGGGCAGCCCGCAGGCGCAGTGGATTCTGGATAATTGGGAGAAGACGCTGCCCAAATTCGTGAAAGTCTTTCCGCACGAATATAAGCGTGTGCTGGGCGTTCCACGCCGGCCGGCGCAAGGCGTGCTGGCGGCACACTGAATTTACGAATGACGATTTTCGATTGGCGATTGATAATCGGCAATCCTCAATCTCCAATCAGCAATTCAACAATGGGCAAGATCACAGGCTTCAAAGAATATCCGCGAGAAACGCCGGAGCGCCGCCCCGTGGCGGAGCGGGTGAACGACTTCTTCGAAGTGTATCAGCCATTCCCGCAGGAAAAGGTGCGCACCCAGGCGGCGCGCTGCATGGACTGCGGTATTCCGTTCTGCCATACGGGCTGCCCGGTGAACAACATCATTCCTGACTGGAACGACCTGGTTTATAAAGATCGCTGGCAAGAAGCCATGCGCGTCCTCCACTCGACGAATAACTTCCCCGAAATCACCGGCCGCATCTGCCCCGCGCCGTGCGAAGCGGCGTGCGTGCTGGGCATCAATGAGCCGCCGGTCACGATCAAGCTGATCGAGAAAACGATCACCGAGCGCGCCTTTGGCGAAGGCTGGATCGTGCCGGAGCTACCCGCAACCCGGACCGGCAAGCGCGTGGCGATTGTGGGTTCTGGCCCGGCCGGCCTCGCGGCCGCGCAGCAGTTGAATCGAGCCGGGCACCTGGTGACCGTCTTCGAAAAGGCGGACCGCATTGGCGGGCTGCTGCGTTACGGCATTCCGGATTTCAAGCTGGAGAAACAAATTGTCGACCGGCGCTTAGAGCAGATGATCGCCGAGGGCGTGCGCTTTGAAACGCGCGCGCACGTGGGCGTGAATGTTCCGGTGGAAGACCTGCGCCGCGACTATGACGCATTACTCCTTGCGGGCGGCGCCGAACAGCCGCGCGATTTGACGGTTCCCGGACGCGAGCTTCAAGGCATCCACTTTGCCATGGAGTTCTTACCGCAGCAGAATAAGCGCAACGCCGGGGACGCGGTAGAAAACCAGATTCTCGCTACCGGGAGAAATGTCATCATCATCGGCGGCGGCGATACGGGCGCCGATTGCCTGGGCACCAGCCACCGGCAAAAGCCCAAATCGATCCGCCAATTCGAGTTGAATATTGAGCCTCCGCTCGAACGCCATGCCAGCACGCCCTGGCCGCTCTGGCCGCTGCAATTGCGCACGGAAAGCTCGCACGAAGAGGGTGGTAGCCGCGATTGGTCCATGGCGACCGCGCGGTTCACCGGCGATGAAAACGGCCGCGTGCGCCAACTGCACGGCATTAAAGTGGGCCCCCCGCCAAAATTCGAACTCCTTCCCGGCACTGAATTCGTTATGGATACGGAGTTGGTGCTGCTCGCGATGGGCTTCCTGGGCCCCGTGCGCAGTGGATGCATCGAGCAATTGGGCCTGAAGCTTGATACGCGCGGCAACGTCGCAACCGATGCCAATTTCATGAGTTCCCTCCCCGGAGTCTTCGCCGCCGGCGATACGCGCCGCGGCCAATCCCTCGTCGTCTGGGCCATCGCTGAAGGCCGCAAAGCCGCAAGAGCGATTGACCTTTTCCTCATGGGTGCGACCCGATTGAAATAGACCGCGGGGTTCTATGCGCTTTGTTAACTAGGTTTTTTAGTTTCTCCATACTCAGAGGGGGATTCCTGCGATGAATCATCCTGTGACAGTTCGAGCAT
The DNA here is from genome assembly GCA_036278555.1 of Terriglobia bacterium. Classification (GTDB taxonomy): domain Bacteria; phylum Acidobacteriota; class Terriglobia; order UBA7540; family UBA7540; genus RH2-MAG17b. Next base: position 1,322 of record DASUKV010000277.1, on the reverse strand, counting down.
ACAATAGCGAGGTCTTCTAGCCGGGTTTCGATCTCGCTTTCGACCTTAGAAAGCGGCAGTTTGTGATGAACCTCGCTAAATCCCTGTCCTAATGACCCGTAGGCTTCCTCAAAGTCAAACTCGCACACTTCACAGCGCAAGCGCCCCATCGCTTTAAGAGAGGTTTGCCGCTTCGCGTTTACGATTTGGCGATTTCTCTCCCGCATGAAATGTGTCGCTAGCTTCCGCCCACCTTCACGGGCGAGCAGGCCAAAAGCTTCAGCTTCCGAAGGCAAATTTTCCTTATCGGAATGCATCAGGTCCGGCCAAACCGCGTCTAGTGTAGCTTGAGGGTTGCGCAGAGACAACAGAGTCAACAGGGTTACGGCTTGCTCCGAGTTCAGCGGGGTTAGCACGCTTGCCGGGCCTGGTTTCAGAAATTGAGCTTGGTTGACGAACGGCACTCCGCGAAGCTCGACTATTCCAGGCATCGATTCGAAGCGGCGTGTCAAATACCGGATCTCAAAGTCTCCGTCTTCCTTTTCGTCGCACTCCGGTCGCGCAACCTGTCCTAATCCAACCAGCCGCCGTTTGGGTGATGACTCCCAGAAAAAGACGCGGTCACCTTTAGCCAGTGCTTTAGGTCTTTTTGCAGTCCACCAACAGTCTTTTTGCCCAGGGACGAGTTTTTCATCAAAGTGGTTGTCTGGCCGTCCTTTGCAAATCCAGTAATTCATAAGCGCCCTCCAATGATACGCTCTCGGTCCTTGAAAGAATGAATGGTAACCCGGCGCGACATGGTTAGCTACTGACTCTCCTTTACCATGTTAAGCTAAACAGAATGCTCTGGTAGAGAGAACCGGGAAAGAGAAATTATGGTGTTCCACGTTTCGCTTAAGAAAGCTGAAGATGGCTGGTTGGTTGCGGAGTGTCCAGCGCTACCCGGCTGTGTCTCGCAAGGCCGGGACGAAAAAGAAGCGCTAGAGAACATTAAGGAAGCCATTGTCGCATGGCTCTGGGCGGAAGATCAGAAAGCCGTTTCCTCCGTAGAACATAAGCAGGAGCAGCCGATTGTAGTCACCATTTGAATTCGTGGGCTGGCATGGTTGATCGCCTCCGCGCTTGGGTTTATGCTGAGATCACTGGAAATTTTCGATGGACGATCTTCAAGCCAAAGAATTGCAGTTGCAGGAGGCGTTAACGAAGAACTCTTCGCTGATCGTGGCCTATTCGGGCGGCGTCGATTCTGCCTACCTCGCCTATGCCGCGCATCAGGCCCTGGGGGAGCGCATGCTCGCGATCACGGCCCTGAGCGCCAGTTATTCCGCGCGCGACCGGCAAAT
>DASUKV010000276.1:0-7091 GCA_036278555.1 Terriglobia bacterium | reverse complement strand
CATTTCGTCCAGCATCCTTTTGACATCTTCCGGTGATGGCGCTTCGGCATAGAGGCGCAGCAGGTTTTCCGTGCCCGAGGCGCGAACCAGGAGCCAGGCGGAATCGCCGAACAGCATCTTGAAGCCGTCAAGGTCCTCCAGCGCGGAAACCGTGCGCCCGGCGACGCTGCCGATGCGCCGCTCTTTCACCAGCCGCAGAGTGCGCTCGATGGCAGGGCGCTCAATCTCCAAATCAACGCGGCCGTAACAATGCGGACCAAATTCTTCGTCGAGTTCCCGCACAAGCTCACCCAGCGTCCTCCCCTTTTTAGCCATCACTTCGGCGAGGAGCAAGGAATTCAGAACGCCGTCACGCTCCGGCAGATGACCTTTGATGCCGATCCCTCCGCTTTCTTCACCGCCGATCAGAACGTCCCGTGAGAGCATCAGCTCGCAGACATATTTGAACCCGATGGGAGTAACGTGCCGTGGCAGGTGGTGCTTGCGCGCGATTTTGTCAACCAAAGTCGTTGTCGAAAACGTGCGGACCACCTCGCCGCGCCGCCCAAGGTCCTCCACAAGATGCTTGAGGAGAATCGCAAATATCTTGTGCGAATCGATGAAAGCGCCCGTCGCGTCGATTGCGCCCAAGCGGTCGCCGTCTCCATCGGTTGCGAAGCCGGCCTGGGCGTTGCTCTGCGCGACCGCTTGCCGCAGGCCCTCGACGTGCGGCTCGATGGGCTCGGGGTTCAGGCCCGGGAAGAGCGGATTATGCTCGCCGTGAATTTCCTGGCAAGGAATGCCAGCCTCAGCAAAGAGCCCGCCGATCGCGCCGCGCGCGGCCCCGTACATCGGATCAATCACAAAGCGCAGGCCGGAGGCGCGAATCGGTTCCAGCCTTACCATACGCTTCATCTGATCGAGATACGGTTTCACAAGGTCGCAGGTTGTGACGCTTGCGCCCGGTGCTTTCCGGCTTGGAGTCAAAAGCTCCGAAGACGGGCTTAAGTTTTTTTCAATTTCTTTGATAATTGCCGGCGCCGCCGAACCGCCATAAGAAGCCTTGAACTTAATGCCGTTCCAACGGTAGGGGTTATGACTTGCTGTAATCATCAAGGCTGCGGCTGCCTCGCGCGCAACCACCGCGTAACTCACCGCGGGAGTCGGTGTCGCCCGGTCCGCGAGAATCACAGGAATGCCCGCCGCGGCGATCACCTGCGCCACGAGATCAGCGCTTTCCGGAGAAAGAAAGCGCGTGTCACAACCTACTACGATCCCGCGGCGCGCCTCGCCCGACGCTAGAACATAACGCGCTGCCGCTTCGGCCACGCGGCGGACATTCGCGAAAATGAAGTTGTCTCCGATCACCCCGCGCCAGCCGTCGGTCCCGAACTTGATTTCATCCGCCATACAGAGCGTTAACTTGGGTCCTGAAGCGCTGAGCGTTTAGCCCGCCCTGCGGATACCACCCACTATATTCATATTCACATAACCGCGGGCATTCCCGGAAGTTCATCCACGGGCACGCGCGTGAGCCGTGCCGGTGGCGCCGCTATCCCAAGAGCCCACACCCCTCCTGCAGCATCCCCGAGACGCGCTCCGGACAGCGGCGCCAAACCTCCAGCATCGCTGTAAATCGCGAGTTTCAGTGCGGATGGCTGGCGCAGGAGGCCTACGGCTCGCGAAGCGTGTCGACGGGGCTTGATTCTTCAATCCCGTATTCTTTCAGCTTGCGGTAAATCGTGGTTTTGCCGATGCCTAGCAGTTTCGCGGCGCGCAGGCGGTCGCCGCCCGCGGTTTGGAGGGCATTCAGAATGGCGCGGCGTTCGAGGTTTTCGAGGGTGTGGGGATCATCGAGCCCGGTTTTGCTCTTCAGGTTTCCCAAGAGAGCTGGTGGAAGATCACGAAGCTGGAGCCGCGGACCTGACCCCAGAGAGAGCGCACGCTGCACGCAATTCTCAAGCTCGCGGACGTTGCCCGGCCATCCGTAGCTCATCATGCGGTCCAGCGCTTCCGGCGTGAACCCGGCCACGCCTTCTTCCGGGCCGCCGTGCCGGGCAATCAAGTGCTGGACCAGCGCCGGAATATCCGCCTTTCGCTCGCGCAGCGGGGGCACAAGGATGGAAACCACATTGAGCCGGAAGTAGAGATCCTCGCGGAACATACCCTTTTCGATGGCGGCTTCGAGATCGCGATTCGTAGCTGCCACCACGCGCGCGCGCAATGGAACCGGCTCGTTACTGCCGATGGGCCTGACTTCACGCTCCTGGAGCGCGCGCAGAAGCTTCGCCTGCAGCTCAATCGGCAGCTCGCCGATCTCGTCCATGAAGACGGTCCCCCCTCCGGCCGAAGCCAGCAAGCCGGTGCGCGCCTGGCTGGCTCCGGTGAAAGCTCCCCGCACGTGGCCGAAAAGCTCGCTTTCGATCAGGTTTGGAGTGAGCGCTCCGCAATCAACCGGAACAAAGGGCTTTTCCCGCATCGGACCGTAAGCGTGAATGGCGCGCGCCACCAGTTCCTTGCCGGTACCGCTCTCGCCCAGAACGAGCACCGGATGCCGCTTCTCTGAAACCTTCAGGATAATCCGATAGACTTGCTGCATGGCTTCTGAAGTGCCGACAAACTCGCCAAACCCGTCCTGCGTCTTCAGTTCTTCCCGCAGCAGACGGTTTTCCGCCGCAAGCTGCCGGTGCTCTACCATGTGCTCGATGACTAGACGGAATTTTTCCAGCTTGAAGGGCTTGGTGATGTAATCGTAGGCGCCAAGCTTGACGGCTTCAACGGCTTCGGGAATACTCCCATAGCCCGTCATCATCAAGACGTCGATGTCCGGATTATTCTCTTTGATGGTACGGAGAAGATCGAGACCGCTGCCACCCGGCATGCGAATGTCCGAGACGACAATATCCATTTCTCCGTCCTCGAGCAGGGACAGAGCGGCCACCGGTGAATCCACCGCTTCCACTTTGTAGCCGAGCCCCTCAAGAACCTCGACGCACAGTTGGCGGGAACTGAGTTCATCATCAACTACAAGAACTCTGACGGCCATAGTTGTGTACCAACATAGTATTATATCAGGCTGGAATTATTAGAACTTTAATTAATCACGTCCGTGCTTCGGCCTATATAGCGATGGGGTTGCCCGGCACATCCTGCTGGCTGTTCGGCAAAACCACCCGTCACTGTGTCGAGCGGGAGGGTCGCCGCCCGGAAAGGTTGAGAACGTATGAAAAATTTGGTGACGAGCACATATTCGCTGAAATTGAAATCGCCGCGAGCCTTGAGCTCGTTATAGCTTGCGAGCAGGCTCCAGACGACAAGCGGAACCTGCTGCGTATTGAAGTACGAGGTGAGATTCAACTGAGAAAAGTGAATGCCGTAATCGCCGGTGGCATCATACCAGCCGCCGTGCACGTCGACGTACTGGCCCGGGTGGCACGGCACGGCCAGATGGCGGTCGGCGCGATCCAGCAGGCCGCTTGACCGCTGCCCCTTGAAGTAATAAATCACATTTGAGATCGTGTTGCGTTCGAGGACGTTATCCTGAATGGCGAAAGGGCAGGAGTTGACGACACCGGTGTTCGTCCGCGTCCGGACCTCATAGTGACCGGTCTTGCGCCAGGATGAGAAGTCAGCGGTCCAGAAGACACGGCCCCGCCAATTGTAAACTTGCCCATCGGGCGCGAGTTTTCCGCGCAAGACTACCGCGCCCGATGAGGCATCGACCAGCGTGAACTCCTGCGGATGGTCATCGGCCGTTCCTTCGATGATCGCTCGCTTTGGCGCCTGCGTTTGGTAGCCTACTTGGTCAACCAGCACGCGCACGCGCCCCAGGCACACACGCGCAAAGAGACCCAAACAACAGGCGAGTAGGATCAACTTCCGGTTCCCCATGGCTTCTTCGTCCTCCCGGGAGTGCTGCTTTGGAATAAGGTACTATACTGCATTGTGCGGTCGTCATTCCTTGTTTCTTCAGCAAGTTTGTTTGGGCCAATTCGCAGCGCCCCTACTACTTTTATCCTGCGCCGCCAGAGGAGGCGATTTGATTACACGCCTGTTGTTATGTGTATTCGTTTTGAGTCTGTCCTGTGGAACGGCTCTCGCCCAGATCACCGTCAATTCCCAGACGGCGGTGCTGATCGATTCTCGTGAGCCCGGGCCGATCCAGCAGGCGGCTAGCGATCTAGCCTCCGATCTTTCGAAGGTATTCGGGCATTCCGCGCAAATCGTGCACCAGCCGTCCCAGGCTTCGCCCGTGACAATTTGGATCGCCTTTGATTACAATCTCCCCAAAACGGTCACAAAACCCGCCGGCTGGGAGCGCTTCCAAATTCAATCAATTACCAATCCATGGCCCGGCTCTCCGGCGCGCCGGGCGATCGTATTAACCGGCTCAGACGTGCGCGGGGCGATCTATGCGATTTATCAGTTTTCGCAGCAATTCCTCGGCGTGGACCCGCTCTATTGGTGGACGGACCATCCGCCCAAGCGCCAGTCGCAGGTTTCCGTACCCGGTCATTACGCCGAATCTCAGGCTCCCGCCTTCAGGTATCGAGGATTTTTCATCAACGACGAAGACCTGCTGACCGGATGGAGATCGGGCATTCCCGACGGGACCGATATTTCTCTGAAGACCTGGAATCGCGTGTTCGAGGCGATCCTGCGCCTCAAAGGGAACATGGTGATTCCTGGCACGTGGATTTTTTCCTATGAGCCCCAAATCGAGGCGGCCGTGGACCGGGGATTGGTCGTCACGCAGCATCACGCGAACGTCCTTGGGCTCGACCCCTACCGCTGGCCCAAAGACAAGCCCTATTCCTTCGAAAGCGCTCCCGGCCTTCTTGAGGCGGCCTGGAAGCGCGCCATCGAAGACTATCCCAACAACGCTGAGATCGTCTGGAGCGTTGGCTACCGCGGGCAGAACGACTATCCCTTCTGGATGGTGGATAAGAATGCGCCCTCAACCCCGCAGGGCCGGGCAGAAGTGATCCAGGACGCCATCGGCAAGGAGATTGAAATCCTCCGGGCGCAAAAACCCCACGCTCCCATTGTGCTCAACGCCTGGGCGGAAACTGCGCGCTTCCTTCACGACGGATTTCTTAAGGTTCCTTCCGGTGTAACGCTGGTGTGGCCGGACGACGGGCACGGAACGATTCGCGACCAAGGGGAAATCAGCGCGGGCGAAGGCGAGTATTACCACACCGCAATGATCGACTGGCGCTCGAACCATTTCAGCGAATTGGTTCCTCTTGAAAGGATTCGCCACGAACTGGGCCGGGCGGCCAAGGCGGGCGCGACGGATTATCTGATCGTTAACACATCGAACCTGCGCCCGGTCGTAATGACGAGCCGCGCCACCATGGATCTGGCTTGGAACCCAAAGCCCTGGATCGCGGATCGCCCCGACGAAGCGTCTGTTTATCTGAACCAATGGAGCCGCGAGGAATTTGGCGAAAAAGCCGCGAACGCGATCGATGAATATTACCGCGCATATTTTCGGGCGCCCGCCAGGTACGGGGAGGCGGAAGACGCGCGAATGGGCGATCAGTTCTATGAAATTATGTCGCGCTTCATTCTAGTCCACCTCAGCAAGGGCGACATCAATGCTCCCTTCCATCAGTTCGGCATGCGCGGGGGCCGCACCATCGTGCAATTCGCGGCGGCGCTGGAAAACGCCTGCAGCGAAGCTGTTCCGCGATGGCAAAAAGCGCTCGAACTGGCCGAAGCGGCGCGAAAGCTCGTGGCGGAAGATCGCCAGGATTTTTTCCAGGCGAATATTCTCACTCAAGTTGAAATCAATCTGCATGGCAACAAGATGCTGATGGATGTTGCTAAAGCAGCGCAAACCGCTTCGAGGGGCGGCCAGACTCCCCTGATCAAATCCGCTGTCAGCGAAGGCGAAGCGATTCAGGAAGCGCTCAAGGCCGCAGATTATGGAAAATGGGCAGGCTTCTATACGGATGGTGACTGGCTGCTGGATGTCCCGCTCACCGTCAACCTCGAAAAAGCCTATATTCGGCAATTAGAGGGACATGCGATGGATAAAAACGTCATGATCCGAGCCCAGGACGGCGGCTTCGCATATTACATGATTACGGCTTATCAAGGAACCCAAACCGTGCCGTTTTAGCCTCGTGGCCCCAGAATTGTCTTGGCCGTTGCCGAAGAAAGGAGAACGTTTCAACGCCGAACATTTGAAGCCACAAGCCGCTTGAGCGTCGGATCCGGGGCTGGGAAGTTTCGAGGGATTCCACCAGAAATTCCTGCGCGAGATAAAATCCGAGCTCGCGGCAAAGCATGATGGCAAGTTCAAAATGATACAAGGAGCGCGTGGGTTGACCGGGAATCCATGCGCCACCAATGTCAATGACGAGTGATCCTGACTGCTTTAGGATTCGTCGAAGCTCTGTTCCGAAGGGCTTGAACCAGTCCACATATTCGTGGCTCTCCACATTCCCATAATCTTTCTTCCGAACGAGCCCAAATGGAGGACTGGTGATGATCAGGTCGACGGACTCATCTTGTACGTCGGCTAGATAATCCAGTGAGTCCCCGAGCACAATTTCACCGAGTTTCGTTTTGTGAAAGGTCCTCATCAAATCCTGGGAGTATATTACAGGAATGGCAGATGATACTCAAAAATTTGTGATCTACATTCCTCCCCAACTTCGCGGCTGAATCATGAAAACCTGATATTGGAAGCGCGGACCGCGGCGCAGGCCGTACTGGACACGCGCAAGCAATTTCCTGACGCCACGCTCGCCGATTTATACGATCCATTAGCCATGCCGCCCGCGCTGGTGAAAGCCCACGCCGCGCTCGACCGCGCGGTTGACCTCTGCTACCGTCCGCAGCCTTTTGAGAATGACCGCCAGCGCGTGGAATACCTTTTCGCCCTTTGTGAAAAACTGACCGTCCCGCTCATCCCACCCGCCCGAAAGCAGCACCGGAAAGCACCTTCACGGTCGAGCGCTTAGCGATATAGGGATCGTTGTAGCGCCTGGTGTGCAGGCTGAGAAAAGAGCAGCACATCGCAATCATGAAGCAGGTTCCATCAGGAGGAACCGTCGATGGAAAAGCAAGAGCGCCACGAAGGCGCCCTTCACTTCAGGATG
>DASUKV010000275.1:0-4930 GCA_036278555.1 Terriglobia bacterium | reverse complement strand
GGCAACTTCACGGGCGGCGCGGACCTGGAATGGTGCGAGCGCCGGCTGCTCGCGCGCATTCACAGCCTGACTTTGGGGAAACTCCGGAAAGCAATCGAACCGGTCACTGCGGCGCAATTCATGCGCTGGCTGCTTGAATGGCAGCACGCCTCGCCTGGAACCCAGCTCGCAGGGGAACGCGGAACATTTGAAGCAGTCCGGCAGCTCCAAGGCTTCGAAGCTCCTGCCTGTGTATGGGAAAGCCAAATCCTGCCGCGGCGAATCGCACATTACGACCCCGCAGTCCTGGACCAACTCTGCCTGAACGGGACCGTGGGATGGGGACGGCTTTCACCGCATCCGGGAACCGTGGAAGGTTCGGAGGGGAGCCGCCGGGTGACGCCTTCCCGGGCGGCGCCGATCACCTTTTTTGTTCGTGAGGACGCGGCATGGATGATTCCCCGGCGGGCAGAAAGCAGCTCAGTGATCGAAGGCAACCTCAGCCCTGGCGCTCGTGACGTTCTCGGCTTTTTGCGGCAAAGGGGCGCGTCATTCTTTCCTGACATTGTGCGCGCGACCGCGAGGCTGAAGGCGGAAGTCGAGACCGCCTTGTGGGAACTGGTGGCGGCGGGGCTTATCACCGCCGACGGCTTTGACAACCTGCGCGCGTTGATTGATCCTAAACGGCGGGCAGGGCAGGGTCGCGGCCGTGACCTCCGCCCGCGCCACAGTACGGGCCGCTGGGCTTTATTATTTCCAGGCGAGTCGCAGGACCGAACGCAAGCCGTTGAGCCAGCCTGCCGCATGCTTTTGCATCGCTACGGGATCGTGTTTCGGGAAATTCTTGCACGTGAAACTCTGCAGCTTACGTGGCGGGAGTTGTTGATCGGTTTCCGGCGGCTCGAAGACCAAGGGGAAGTCCGGGGAGGAAGATTCGTGGACGGCTTTGTGGGCGAGCAGTTCGCCCTGCCCGTAGCTGTAGAATCGCTGCGCGCAACGCGCCGGCAGGCTGCTACAGGACAAATGGTAACGGTTTCCGCGGCCGATCCGCTGAATCTGGTTGGCGTTCTAACACCGGGAGAGCGGATAACGTCGTCATCGTCGCGGTTTGCCACTTTCCGGGACGGAGTTCCCGTCGCGCCCATCACGCCGCTGCCATCAATCCTGGGCGCGCCGGAGCTCCAGGCAGGGTGAGCCGGGCAGTGAGCCAGCAGAAGGCAGAAGGCAGAGTGACCACATCGTAGGGGCGCTGCTTGCCGCGCCCCTATCAAGATGGGCGACGCAGCGCGGCCTCATGGCGGCAACCAACGGAAATGCGATTCTGAGGAGCGAAGCGGTCCTGAGCGCAGTCGAAGGAAGAATCCCTGCATTTGAAAAAAACAAAATCCAGGGATTCTTCGCTGTCGCTCAGAATGACATGGTCCCAAAATGTTTGCCAAAACCAAGAATCTACGGCCTGGCAATACAAGGCACAAGGTCTGTCATCCCGGGCTTATATCGCGCGGAGTCGTGTCACGAAATGCCAGTCAACGCGACTTTTTCACGCCGGCCGCTTCGGGCTGAGCGATAGATGCTATCGATAATACAGTTCACGATGTACCCGTCTTGATAAGTCTCACGCGGCGTCTTTCCCTCCCGGACACATTCCACAAAATGCTTCATCTCAGCCTGATAGCCGTACGCAAAGGCTTCTTCCGCCACCGGCTTCACCCAGCCCTGGTCGGCATCCGCCTTCTCGACCACATATCCCGACGAACCGAGCGTGAAGGCTTCAACCGAGGTTCCGCGCGTCACGTCGGTGAAGATTGCGCCCTCCGTTCCGTGGATTTCATTGCGCAGGTCGAGCCCGCCCCGCGAGGTCCAACTCACCTCCAAATGGCTTACGGAGCCATTTTCAAAATGAAGAAGCGCCAGCGCGTTATCTTCAAGCGACGTCTGGTGATGCAACGTGCCCGCCCATGCCATCACTTCTACCGGGCGTGTTTCCTTACCGAGGAAGTAGCGCGCCGCCTCGATGCAGTGGCATCCCATATCAAGCAAGGCCCCGCCTCCGGCGAGCTCCGGGTTCCAAAACCATGCGGAGTGCGGGCCGAAATGCGATTCGCGCGAGCGCACCCAAAGCACCTTTCCGATGCTTCCCCGGCTTACGATTTCCCGAGCGCGAACGACCGCCGGCGCGAACACTTCTGTTTCCGCATAGCCGTGAAGCGTTCCCGCCCCGGAGGCGGCGTGGAATATCTCCCGCGCTTCCTCGCCGGTCCGCGCCAGCGGTTTCGTGCAAACCTGATTGCGCCGCGCCCGCGCCAGTTTTACGGCAACCTCTTTATGCAGGAAGTTGGGCAGCGCGATTAGATAGAGATCAATGTCATCGCGCTCGATCACCCGGTCGAAGTCTGTAACGGCTTCCGGCACATTCCAGCGCGAGGCGAACTGCCGGGCGGATGTTTCGTTCCGGGAAGCTGCTACAATGATTTCCTGACCCGCCACATCGCGCAGCCCTTGCGCGTAGAATTCGGCAACAAACCCGCATCCCAGCATCGCAATCCGAACAATCTTCATAAGCCCTCCGTGTTCCGAAAACCAAAAGCATTGTGACGGCTTTACCGCAGGCGAGCTTTCTCGGCGCCGTTAGAAATCGTGAGGCGCGACGTGTGGTTACGAACGAATCGGGTTTATGGCTGGACCACGGACAGGCCAGGAATGAGCCGGAAATGACGAATGTTCAGCGTCGCAACGGCGTAGCCGAGATGCAGTGCCGTCACGCCGATCAGCAAGTCCGGGAACGCAATCCTCACGCCTTGGGCGGTTTGCTGGCCCTCGATTCGTCCGGCAAGCCGGGCGATCTCGATTGTCACGGGATGCACCACAACCGCCTCACAGAGTTCCTCGACAAAAGCCTGCCGGTGCTCACGATTGGCTTCCGTTTTAGCGCGGTAGATGCCATGTGTCAGTTCCACTACAGTCACAGCGGAGAGTGCGATATCGGTCTCTCCTTGGGTGGCCTGAACACGTTCGAGAACTTCCCACACACTACGCCCTTGCCGTTCGCCTGCGATCAGCACACTGGAATCAAGGATTATTCCCATGCGGGCGGGTTGAGCGGGTCGCGATGACTATTGATAACCGCTTCCAGATCAGCGGCGAAGTCCGCGTCCAGGGTGGGGGTATACCCTAGCTTGCTGGCGTGCGTCTTAGCAAGCGCGATGGATTCCGAGATACTCCGGCGCACGGGCGGTGCGGGACGCACCACGGCCACCGGCTCCGAATCGCGCTCGATCACCACTTCCGCACCTGCGCGCACACGGGCCAAGAGGGACGCGAAGTCGCTCGCAGCATCCGCTTCCGAGATATGAATGATGGGTGCCATCTTCCTGATTATACCTCTACCCTTTGACTTGCGCAGGCCTGCATTATCATCCCATCATCATCAGCAACAGCAGGAGTTGGCCCGTCCAGGGCCGCACCAGCACCTCGCTAGCGAGCCGCCGTAGTAAACCGTAGCGCCTTGCGATGAAAATTGATGATCTCCCGGAACGTTCCGCCCCGGGCTTGCAAGCGCAGAATCTCTTTTGACCATCACGCGGTTTAAGGTATGCTGCCTGAGTTTGATTTTGATTGGGGCTTCTCAATGATCGGGAAGGAAAACGTTGTCCAATCCGGACAACAGCGCTTTAGCGGTATCGCGGGAGTCAGCAATGCGCGCCGGTGGTCCATCGTCGGACTGCTGTTTGTTGCATCGCTCATCAACTACTTAGACCGCGCGACGATTTCGATCTCACTGCCGCTCATCGCGCATGACCTTCACCTTGGCCCGGAAAGCAAGGGCGTGCTGCTTTCCGCGTTCTTCTGGTCCTACGCCCTCATGCAGGTGCCCATCGGCTGGTCGGCCGACCGCTTCAACCTGAAGTGGCTTTATGCTGGCACGTTCGCCATCTGGTCTTTCGCCCAGGGACTCGCGGGCGCTGCTCGAAGTCTCACGGTTCTCATCATGACGCGCATCATCTTGGGCGTCGGGGAATCCATCTATCTGCCGGGTGGCACCAAGATTGTGACCTTGCTCTTTCCTCCCGAAAAGCGGGGACTGCCCTCCGGCCTCTTCGATTTCGGCACGCGCTGCGGTATGGCGCTGGGAGTCGCCGCTCTCCCGTTTTTGCTGATCTATTACGGCTGGCGGATCAGCTTCCTGCTCATCGGATTTGTGGCGTTCCTCTGGCTCATCCCTTGGCTGGCGATCTTTCCGTCTCAGGTCCGGGGCGGGAAACCAGCGGAGGTTCTGCCCGCGGGACTTGCGCCAGAAGCGGGCGGCCAGCCGGAAAGGCGCCGGTTCCTGAACCGTAGCGCCGTTAAAGACCTTCTCTTGAATCGCGACCTGATCGGAATCTGCATTGGCTTTTTCTGCTTTGACTACTATTGGTATCTTTTTGTGACTTGGCTGCCGGATTATCTGGTTACTGTCCGCCATCTCACTATCCTCAAGGCCGGCCTTTATTCCGCTGCGCCGTTTCTGGTGTTTGGGGTGAGCGAGCCCATCGGCGGTTGGATCGCGGACACCCTTATTCGCCGTGGCTGGAATGAGACGCGGACGCGAAAGGGTATTCTCACCGCCGGATTTCTTACCGGGCTGTTGCTGATCCCGGCGGAGCACGTCACCCAGGCGTCGACGGCGGTGTGGCTCATTATCGGTGCGTCGCTTGTGGGGCTTTCTACGGGCAACCTGATTGTGATCCTTCAGTGTTGTGCGCCGCAGGAAAAGGTGGGGTTGTGGACGGGAGTCGAGAACTTTTGCGGGAACGTCGCCGGAATCCTCGCGCCGCTTCTCACCGGAATTCTGATCAGCCGCACCGGTTCCTATCGCCCCGGCTTCACGCTCGCCGCCGTGGTGCTGATTTGCGGCTTGATTTCCTATTGGCTGGTGGTCGGGGAGCTCAAGACAAAAACAAGCGAGGAATGA
>DASUKV010000274.1:0-20246 GCA_036278555.1 Terriglobia bacterium | reverse complement strand
CTTGCGATGGTGAAGACTCATGCTCGCTTGCGCAAGGAAAACATGAACACTCGCATGATTCTCACCGTGCATGATGAGCTGGTGTTCGAAACGCCTGAAGCGGAGTTGGAATCCGCCCGGTCCGCCGTTCAGGAAGAGATGGAAAACGTGCATTCGCTGCGCGTACCCCTGCGCGTCGAAATCGGCGTAGGACTGAACTGGCGGGATGCAAAGTGACCGCAGCGTGGCGCCCTGTGGATTTCTCGTGAAACCGTCAAGGGGGCGGCGCTGCGGATACCGCTTGACAAATAACGAACAAAAGGCGAATGGGCCGCTATGGAACATGTGTTCGCTTGTTGTTCGCCTTCTGGTGAGCCACCCTTGCTGGGCATCGCTCGGATGGCTTCGGAGAGTCCACAGGTCCGGGAGCGGTCTGAAGTCGCCTACTTTGCACTGCCGGCGCGCTCGCTCCTCAGCCGCGTGCAGAAAGGTAGCATGCCTTTTGCCTGGGGGCTCAATCCTTACCGCGGATGCGAGTTCGGTTGCAAGTATTGCTATGCGCGCTATACGCACGAGTTCATGGAGATGTGGGATGGACGGGATTTTGAACGGAAAATCTATGCGAAAACGAGCGCCCCGGACTTGCTGCGCGTGGAACTCCGGCACGCCCGCGACAAGGGCTTGCCGATTGCGCTGGGTACAGCCACGGACCCTTACCAGCCTGCGGAAAAACAGTTTGAAATCACGCGGCGCTTGCTCGAGGTTTTTGCGGAATTTGAGGGCCTGGAATTCTCAATCACCACGAAGTCAGTGCTGGTCCTGCGCGATTTGGACCTGCTCCGGGTGATTGCCGCACGGCATCGCTTCGGGGTGCATATGACCGTCACCACCCTAAACGCGCGCCTGGCGCGACTGCTGGAACCTAAAGCGCCGCCTCCAGTGAAACGCCTGGACGCGGTCGAGCGGCTTGTTTCCGCCGGAATTTACGCGGGGGTGAATGCGATGCCGATCCTTCCCGGGCTCAACGATTCACCTGCCGGGCTCGACGCTCTGGTAAAGCGCGCGGCGGAAGCCGGAGCCAAATTCATCCATGGCGGGCCGCTTTTCCTTATGCCTTCCGCAATGGCGCAGTTTATGCCGTTCCTGCAGAAAGAATTTCCGCGGCTCGTGCGGCGCTACCGGAAGCTCTACGCGCGGTCGGCTTATCCTCCCAATCAATACAAAGAAGAAATCGCGGCCCGCATCGCGGTTCTTCGCGCCCGCTATAATCTAACCTCAACGCGACGAGAGAATCCCCCAGCCTCCGGCCCCGCTCAGCTTTCGCTCGGCTTGTAGCAAGGTTCTGGAAAGCTCCGTTTCGGAACCGCCCCTCACCCGGCCTTCGGCCACCCTCTCCCAAGGGAGAGGGCTGGAATTTCTCGAATTTACCGCCCTCGCCCGCCGTGGCGGGAGAAGGCTGGAATTCCGTCATGAGCTTTTTTCTTCGAACAGCAGCTTATCGCCCGGATAGGTGATCCGCCGGTCATCAACGTGGGCAAAAGGAGTAAGGGTGTGAAGCTGCGTGCGCTTCCCACTGATGATGTGCTCTACTGCGGCGCCGCGCACGAGCAGCGCATCGGCAATGAGCGAGCGATGGCAGCGCCACGGCACCGCTTCAGCGCACATGATGGCGGAGGGACGCGAACGCGCCCGCTTGATCAAATCTTCTAAACCGTCAATAAATTCGGGCTGCTGCATGTAATCCGCAAAGCCGCGAAAAGATGTGTTGCGCCAGCCCGTGTTCGGTGAATCGCGCCGGGCGTGACGCAATCCCCCTAGTTCCGGCAAATGCGCGTAGCGGATGCCCGCCTTGCGCAGCGCTTCAGGGAGGGCGTCAATGTTGAACTGTGGGTTATGACGCGAGCGGGGAATCGTGCGCACATCGAATAGCTGCTTGACTTGATGCTCCTGCAAGAGTTCGATGAAGGCTTCGAGGCTCCGCGTGGAATGCCCGATGGTATAAACAACCCGCGGTTTGCTCCGGGAAGGCATGAGGTGAGTCCATCATTGGCGGGGTTGGCGGCCCGTCACGCTGTTCTTCCTGATCCAATGGCCGATGCGATCGAGGGCCTTCGAAATATTTTCAACCGAATTCGCAAAGGAAAACCGCAGGTACCCTTCGCCCCATTCGCCGAAAGCGGTACCCGGAAGGCAGGCGACGCCGACTTCTTTCAAAAGCGATTCCGCGAGCCGCCGCGAAGGGATGCCGGTTCCGGTGATGTTGGGAAATGCGTAAAATGCACCGTGCGGCTGCGCGCAACGTAAGCCGGGAATTTCGCTCAACCCTTTGACGATCACCTCGCGCCGGCGGCGGAACTCTTCGAGCATCCGGTCTATGCCGGACTGGTCCCCACGCAGCGCCGCGACGCCCGCGATCTGCGTGAAACTTGCCGTGCAGGAGTTGGAATTAATCATCAGCCGTATCATTTGCTCCGCAAGATCAGGCCGCATAATGCCGTAGCCCAGCCGCCAGCCCGTCATGGCATAAGCCTTCGAAAAGCCGTCCAGAATAATCGTCCGGTCGCGGACGGCGGGAAACTGGGCGAGGCTCGCGGGTTCGCCTTCATAAATCAGACGGCCGTAAATCTCATCGGAAAGAATGAAGATATCGCGGTCCGCAAGCCCTTCCGCGACCGCCTTCAATTCCGCCCGCGTCATCACGCCGCCCGTCGGATTTTGCGGCGAGTTGATGATCACCATGCGCGTGCGCGGAGTGAGCTTTTCGAGGACAGCATTCGCATCCACATCAAAATCATTTTGTTCGCGCAGAGCGTAAGGCACGGGGCGGGCCCCCACAAAGCGGATCATCGATTCGTAAATCGGAAACCCGGGGTTCGGATAAAGGACTTCATCATCAGGTTCCACGAGCGCCAAAATGGCATAGAAGAAGACCGGCTTTGCGCCCGGCGTAATCACCACTTCGGAGGGGTCGATCGAAATGCCCCGGCGCTTCCCTGCGTCCTCGGCCACGGCCTCGCGAAGTTGGGGGAGACCAGCCGAGGGCCCGTAATGCGTCCACCCTTCCCGCATCGCGCGCGCGGCCGCTTCGGTGATGTGCGAAGCGGTGGGAAAATCCGGCTCCCCGATTTCAAGGTGAATAATGTCGCGCCCCTCCGCCTCAAGCTGCTTGGCGCGCGCGAGCACTTCAAAAGCGCCCTCGGTGCCCAGGCGGGACATGCGCTCGGCCAGCGGAAGTTTGTTCTCCGTGATCTTCATGAGCGTTTCGTCCTCAACAAGAATAGAATCATAGCGGCAGGCCGGAAGCTTGTCCAGCAACACAAAGGCGCGCCGCCTTTTCAACAATGAGATATACTTTCGCACCGGGAAACAGCGGCGACGATTTTCCGGCAGCCCGCCCAAGGCCTTGATGCGAATCACTTCGATAGAAATTCGGGTTTGCCGCAATACGCGCCAAGCCATGGCGGACTCCGAGATGCGCGCCGGGGGAAAATCGGATTTTGATTTCCTCGTCGTTTCCATGAAAACAGACGAGGGATGGGAGGGCCATTCGTTTGGATTTGCGGGGCGGGGCGCGGAGATGGCCGGGGCTGTGGCGGCTTCCGCGCTCAAGCCCTTTTTCGAGGGCAAAGACCCGCTGGCTCGTGAAAGGCACTGGCAGGAATTCCGCACCTATGACCGTTGGTGGAATCATGTTCCGATCTATGCCTACGGACCTTTTGACATCTGTCTCTGGGATATTGCCGCGAAGCAGGCGACCCTTCCGCTTTACCGGTTGTTGGGAGAATTTCGCCGGAAGGTTCCGGTCTACGCCAGTTCTTTCGTCTTGAAAACTCCGGAGGACTACGCTCGCCAGGCGTTGGAGGTAAAGCACCAAGGCTGGCACGCTTACAAGCTGCATCCGCCCGGCGGCTACGATTTTGATTTGAGAGCTTGCCAGGCTTGCCGTGAAGCGGTGGGGCCGAATTTCAAGCTGATGTCCGATCCCGTCGCCGCTTACAATCACGAAGAAGCGCTTCGCATGGGGCGGGAACTCGAGAAGTTGGATTTCTATTGGTTTGAAGAGCCCTTGTTCGATGTTGATTTCAACGGTCTCCGGAAGCTGGCCGCACAGCTTGATATTCCCATCTGCGGGACCGAAGTGCTGGCAGGTCAGCATTATTCCACCGCAGAGTGCATTGCCACCGGCGTGGTCGATATTGTCCGCACGGACGTTTCCTGGAAGGGCGGCGTGACGCCGGTGATGAAGACCGCTCACCTGGCTGAATCTTTCGGGTTTCAGTGCGAATTGCACTCGGCCATCTATCATCCGCTTGAGATGGTAAACCTGCACTGCTGCTGCGCGATTTCCAATTGCCGTTTTTTCGAGCTGCTTTATCCCCTTTCGTACATGGAACTGGGGATGAAGAACAAAATTGAAATTGATGCGGAAGGATACGCCCATCCGCCTTCGGCGCCCGGAATCGGAGTGGAATTCGACTGGGATTTTATTGAAAATTGTACCGTCCAGAGGTTATAACTTTCGAAGTCAGCCGGGCTGCGCGGTTTAGTCCGGCATTCCAATATAGAGAGAGCGAAACGATGAGTTCAGGCAAACTGAAAAGATATGGGCAAGTACTCGGGGTGCGCCCTGAGAAACTTGACGAGTATGTGCGCTACCACGCCGCCGTCTGGCCGGAGGTGCTGAAGACCATTCACGACTGCAACATCCGCAACTACTCCATCTTCCTCAAGGATCAGACGCTTTTTGCGTACTTCGAATATATTGGCGACGATTACGCCGCGGATATGAAGAAGATGGCTGCCGATCCGAAAACCCAGGAGTGGTGGGCCATTATGGAGCCCATGCAGTCGCCGATTCCCACGCGCGCCGAAGGCGAATGGTGGGCCCAGATGAAAGAAGTGTTCCATACGGATTGAATGCTTGGTTGGAACCCTCATCCGGCCAGCGGCAACCCTCTCCCGCGGGGAGAGGGCAGGGATTGAGGATGCGGACGGCCCCAACGACTCTCCCGCCGGGAGAGGGCAAGGGCTCAACGGATCAGGGCGGCGCCCCGGCGCCTTTTGTCCAAGGAGGGGGCGAGGGAGTGGGGGACGTGGGGCTGGCCCCGCGCACGGTCGCAACGTCAATTCCGATGCTGGAATCTGCAAGACGGAAAATCCCGTATTCGGGACAGATCGGGTATTGGACGGCCGGCACCCTAGTCGCGGGCATTCTGGTTGCCGCCATTCTGCTCATTTCCGCAGCTTGCGCCCACGCTCAGGAATTCGATGCCGTCGTCACCGAGCAGAACAGAAAAACCTCGAGCATCGCGGATGAGATTCCTGATCCGGCGGAGCGCAAAGCTTTCGTGGAGCTTTTCAAGAAGCGCCGCCATGAGGAATCCGCGCGCATGGCCGAAGCGTTCCTGGCAAAGTATCCAAAATCCTGGGAACTGGCCGAGGTCTACGCGATTGCCGCCAAGGCGTACATCAACCTGGGCGACTATTCGCGTGCGCTCGTGGAGGCCCGGCAATCTCTCCAACTTTACCCGGAAGATCCCTTACTCCTCGTTCCCGTCGCAAACGTTCAGGCCCAGATGAAACGCTGGACCGAGGCGGAAGAAAGCGCTGGGAACGCGCTTTACTTTTTGGATCGATTCACGCGACCAAGCTCGGTTCCGGAACGCGACTGGCCGAGGGTGAAACAGGACTTGCAGGCTTCCGCCTATTTTGCCTTGGGCCGCGCGAAAACGGGCGAAGCTTTCGACGCGGCTCCCGCCCAGGCTCACGCGCTGCTGCAGAAGGCGGCTCAACACCTGACGCAGGCGCGGCAGCTTAATCCACGGGACGAAGAAATCGCTTACTTGCTGGGTGTTGTGGACCTGGGCTTGAATGACAGCGGATTGGCGTCCGTCAGCTTCGCGGCAGTCGCAGCGCAAAACGGGCCGCTCCAGGAAAGAGCGCTCAATCACTTGCAGAAGCTTTACGCCGAGCTGCCGCAGAAGCGTCCCGGAACTTTCGAGACTTATGTCCAAAATCTTGAGGCCAAGGCGAAAGAGCTTTCTCGCGTTCAGCCTCGCGGCAAGAGCGCCCAAGCCAGGAAAGTTCCCGCATACGCCGGCTCAAAGGCCTGCCGGCCCTGCCACGCGAATATTTATGCGGCCTGGACTCACACCGGTATGGCGCGCATGCTCCGGCCTTATCAGCCGCAGAACGTAATCGGCGATTTTGCGGTTGATAACAAGTTCTATGGGGGCGATGAAACGTCTTTTGAAGATGGCCAATTTCGGACGGCGCCCGGAAAACATCGCTGGCTGTTCGCCCGCATGGTCATCCGTCACGGGCGGCACTATTTTGAAACACGCGACAATCATGGCGGGTGGCACAACTACCCGGTGGATTACACGATCGGCTCTAAATGGGAGCAAGGCTATGCGACGTGGCTTCCGGATGGAGAAATTCAGGTTTTCCCAATTCAGTACAACACTCTGCTGAAGAAGTGGGTGAACTTCTGGAGTGTGATTGATGGACCCGGAAGTCCCCGGGCTGACCTTCACGAATGGGGAAACATGGCGATCTGGACGGATTACCAGGCCAACTGCGCCGTGTGCCACACCAGCCAATTACGCAACCCGAGCGGCAGCGGCTTCGCGCCGAAAGGTGTGGCGTTTCGCGAGCCGGGCATCGATTGTGAAATGTGCCATGGTCCCTCCGCCCGCCACGCCGCCGCCATGATGAAGGGTCAAGCGTATGCCAAGCGGCCGCTCGAACCGCCGGTCAATTTCAGCAAGATCAGCGCGCAGGATTCCGTCGCCATCTGTGCACAGTGCCACATGCAATCCGCCGTTCGCGCGCCGGGGCCGCACGGAGAATTGAACTATTCAACCTCTGGCGAATTTTTCACGCGCTACAAGAGCCGTCCTTACGACGAGTTTTCGCACCTCGGATTTTATAAAGATGGACGATTCCGGCAAACATCGTTTATTGTCGAATCCCTGATGCGATCCCAGTGCTTTCGCAAAGGAAATGTAACCTGCGCGGACTGTCACAATGTGCACGCGGCGAACGCCGCGTCCAATCCCAAGTCGCTGAAATTTCCCAAAGAGTCGAACCTGATGTGCACGCAATGCCACAGCGCTTATAAAGATCAGGCCGTCTTGGCCCGCCATACGCACCACGCGGCGGGCTCGGAGGGCAGCCATTGCGTCTCCTGCCATATGCCGCGTATCATGAACGCTTTGTTGTTCCTGGCGCGAACGCACCGCCTGGACGACATTCCCAACGCCGGGAACACGCTCCGCTTCGGCCAGCAGGACAGTCCGAACGCCTGCCTGCTGTGCCACACGCAAAAAGGCGCACGATGGGTCAAGCGACAGCTTGTGGCTTGGCGGGAAAGCCCCTCTCCTTCTACCGGACGCTGAGCCGTTTTCTTGCCATCCTTTGCAGCGTTTTTCGCCGCCGGGAACTCCGCCGAAGTTTTCTGCTATTTTCCCTCTTCACGGCTCCAGGTTTCGGACAGGCCGCGAGAATGGCCCATGCGCCTCAACACTCCCAAAGCGCGACCGCTTACCTCAATACGCGCCCCGAAGTCCGCTACGTGGGATCCAAAGCCTGCGCCTCGTGCCACGCCGGAATCTATCAGGAATACAAGAAAACCGCAATGGGCCGCTCGATGCAGTTGCCCAGCGAGCCGTCGCAGTTGAATCTTCCGGCGGCCCCTGCGACCGTTCACTCAGAAAAACTCAATCGCGATTTCGAAGTTTTTCGCAAAGGCGCGGATCTTTATCAGAGCGAATATCAGCTCGCCCCCGACGGAACAGACGTTTTTCGGGATACGCGGCCGATGGCCTATGCGATTGGCGCAGGGGAAAACGGCATCGGGTATCTCATTCAGCAGGGAAACTATTTGTTTGAGGCGCCGCTATCGTATTACACAAAAACTCGTTCATGGAACCTGTCTCCTGGTTATGAGTTCGCGGACTACGGATTTCACCGGACCGTGCCCGAGGCCTGCATCATCTGCCACAGCGGGCGTCCACGACCGGTCTCCGGACGGCCGGGCCTTTACAAGAACCCTGCGTTTGAGGAGCTGGCGATCGGCTGCGAAAATTGCCACGGGCCGGGGCAGCTCCACGTTGAAGAGCGCATGAAAGGCGCGGCATTGAAGGGGCCTATCGACCCCTCGATTGTGAATCCCGCCCATCTTCCTGGCTGGATGGCCAATAACGTCTGCATGATCTGCCATCAGGCAGGGGACACGCGCATTCTTCAACCCGGAAAGACCTATTCGGATTTCCGCCCCGGCACGCCGCTCGACCGGACGGTTGCTATTTTCGCGGTTCCCTTTACGCCACAGTCGCCGCCCGAGACTCCTCTGCTTCAGCATTACACACTGATGATTCTGAGCAAATGCTACCGCGCGAGCGGCGGGAAAATGAGCTGCATCACATGCCACGATCCTCATGTTGAGCCCACGGCAGCGCAGGCGCCAGCTTATTACCGCAAAAAGTGCCTCGAATGCCATACCGAAAAAAGCTGCTCCCTGGCTCTTTCCGTGCGGCTTCGCAAATCGCCGCCGGACGATTGCGCGGGGTGCCATATGCCACGCCAGAACCTGGAGAAAATCTCCCATTCGGCGTTGACGAACCACCGGATTATTGCTTATGCCGGCGAGCCGTTTCCCAGCGCCGCGTTCCACCTGGCGTCACCGGCGTCGCCCGGCATGGTGCACGTCGACGCAATTCCCGGAAAGGAAAGTGCGCCCATCCCGTCCATCGTGCTGTTTCAGGCCTATGGTGAGCTGATGCAGAAGCACCCGGAATACAAACCGCAATACGGCCAACTGCTCGACGCATTGGCGAAGGACCAGCCTCACAACCCGCTGACTCTCTCGGCATTGGGCCGCAGAGAATTGCTAAAGGGGAATGCCGCGGATGTTCAGACGGCTCAAGATTATATGAGCCAGGCGATTGCGGCGGGATCGACGCTCGCCTCCGATTTTGAGATTGACTCGAACTTGCTGGCGCGCTCGGGCGACCTGAACGAGGCGGTAAAGATTCTGAAGCAGGGAATCGCCCTGAACCCCTACTCGACACGCCTGTATAAACGGCTCGCGCTGAATTACATTCAGCTCCACGATTACGAGAACGCCCTCAAAACAATGAAGGAGGAGCTTGCCATTTTTCCCGAGGACTCGTTTATGCGGATGCTGATCGGGAGGGTGGAAAATTCGGCGAGGCCCCGGACGCAATAGGTGTGGTCCAGGTTACCGCCCTCGCCCTGCGGGAGAAGGTGGCCGCAGACCGGGTGAGGGTCCTTTGACGCATAGCTCTCCGGCGCTAATCCCCTTTTTGCACGGCATAGCCCTTCTCGACCCAATCCTTGGCGAAGTCGTGTTCGATGTACAGCACGCGAACATTTGTTAGCCCTGCTTTGCGCAGGACCTCGAAGGCGGGCCGGATGTTGGGACACCGGTCAAAAGGGCAGCAGCCACAATAGATAATCACCGGAGCGCCCTTCGGCACCGAGTGCGCCCAGTGCTTAAGCCTGGCGATTCCCGCCGCATCGCGCGCCGGGCCTTCCCAAATCGCGCCGGGAATGTGGGCGCCCTGGTAAAGGAATTGAAAGCCGACGCAGACGATTACGGGCTTCTTGCCGCTGGAGCTCGAAAGCTCGTGCACGAGATCGCGAGGCGCGATCAACTGCGACTGTTTCCACGGCCCTTGCGCGGCGGGAATATCCGCGTTGGCGGCGGCGCGGACGAAAGCGGCGCTTCCCGCCAGAAGCGATGCGGTCAGGAATGTAGCAAGCAGCCCCGTACGCCCTGAAAGTCTCGTCATTTGTAAGCTCCCTGAGCAGCGCAGTCCAGAGGCGGCTGCTGCCAGCCGCCGCACCGCTCTTCGATTTCAGCGGCAATCGCCAGAACCGCTTCCTCTTCGTAAGGCCTGCCCACCACTTGCACCCCAATCGGCAATCCCTCCGCCGAGCGTCCCACCGGCACTACCGCTGCCGGGTTGCCCAGCAGATTAAACCATTGGCTATAGCTCATCACATCGAGGTAATTCACGCTCTTTCCCTCGACCGTCCACTCGCGCTCACTGTGCCGGAATGCGGGAATGGCGCAAACGGGGCAGAGAAGGACTGGGAATTCCTCCATCTGCGTCAGAAGTTGAATGCGAAGCTGGTCGCGCTCCATCCAGGTCTCGATCAGATCCTGGAGCGTCAACGGCACGTCCGCCCGAATGAAGGCGAGGAATTCGTTCAGAATCGGGCTCAGTTCTTTCTCGCAGCCGTTAACCGCCGGAGCGAGGATCATACCCCCTACGCGGCCAAAGATATTCCACCATAGCTGCCGGGCGCGCTCCAAGCCTTCGGGCCGGAAGGGCTCCACGATGAACCCCTCCGCGGCAAGGCTTTGCGCCGCCCGCCGCACAGCATTCCGGGTTTCAGGGGTGATGGGCGTGCGGCCGTCATCCTCAAACCATCCGATGCGAAGTTTGCGGATCTCATCTTTCGGAATCCATTTTACCGGAACCGGAGCCGACGAGGGATCGCCAACATCGGGGCCTGCTATGACTTCAAACATAAGCTTCAAGTCTGCCGCAGTGCGCGCCAGAGGTCCGACGACGCCGGTCAAAGTGAACGGGCCTAGCGACGCTGGAAAATGACCGGTCGCGGGGATGCGTCCGGGAGTAGGCTTCAAGCCGCAAATGCCGGTGAAATGCGCGGGGACGCGAATGGAGCCGCCGCCGTCGCTGCCCACCCCGCCGGCGGAAAGCCCCGCTGCGATGGCGGCGGATTCGCCTCCGCTCGAACCGCCCGGCGTGCGGCCCAAATCCCAGGGATTGTTGGTCCGGCCATAAAGCAGGTTATCCGTCTCATAAGCCATCAGCAGTTCAGGCGTGTTCGTGTTGCCTAGCAGGATGGCGCCGGCTTTCCGAAGTCGCGCCGCTAAAGGCGCGTCCGCGGCAGGAGTGTTCCCCGCGCGGAGGCGCGTTCCCGACTCGCAGGGCCAGCCCGCGACGTCAATGGAGCTTTTTACCGTGACCGGCACTCCATGCAGCGGGCCTGGTTCCAAGCCCTTCGCGAGCGCGGCTTCAGCGGCCCGCGCGCTTTCGAGCGCACGTTCGCTATCGAGATATGTCAATGCGTTAAGTTGCGGGTTCAGTCGGCCGATACGGTCAAGATAGGCCTGCACGACCTCGCGCGGTGAAATCTTTCGCTGGCGGATTTGCGCCGCGATTTCCGTGGCGGATAAATAACATAGCTCGTGCATCGGGAACGCCCTTGTGGATGGTACGTTCCTAACAATAGCAGATTGAGGCTGGCATTAGGGAACAGATCGGGGAGGAATTCCGGCGCTTCGCCGGAATGGACCCTCAGACAATAGCGACACCAGCCCTCTCCCTCCGGGAGAGCGGGGAACCGCGCTGCGGCGGGTGAGGGGGATTCTTACAACGCTTTGCTGGCACACCCTTCGTGCCCGCAGCCGCAGCTTATTTCAGACCTGCCTTTTGCCGATTCGCAATAAGGGCTGCAGTACTTGCTGTTGGGAGCAGCCTGGCAGCTACATGCCGTATGCTCGCATTTGTTTTCTGTGTCAGCCATCGGTGTCTCCTTTGAAAGCAGAGATTCGCACCCGCACAGGGGCTAGTTTCAGCGTAAACCCACGCCCATGGCGCATCAATCGTGCGGAACCCGTAGCCGTGAAGCAATCTCGCTGTATCCGCGCTGAAATCGGCTGAATTCCCTTGACGGCCTGTTCTTTCTTTTGGAATGCTCATGATGGCCCGAAGGCTGACCCAACAAGGGCCGAACTCCCGGAGCCCTTTACTTGAAAACCATCGTCCATCAACTATTCTTCTTTTTCTTGCATTTAGGAGGTCCCGGCCTCCTCGCGCTGGGACTTCTCGATTCTTCATTTTTGTTTATGCCCCTCGGTAATGACCTGCTCGTGATCGCCATGACTTCAAGTAAGCATATGTTAATGCCTTATTACGCGGTCATGGCCGCGGCGGGTTCGGTATTGGGATGCCTGGTTCTCGACCTGATCAGCCGCAAGCAAGGAGAAAAGGGGATTGAGAAACTGCTTCCCGCCAAACGCTTGCAATACGTCAAGAAGCGCGTCAAAAGTAACGCCGGATGGGCGCTCGCCTTCGCCTCGCTGATGCCGCCCCCATTCCCTTTTACACCCTTTGTCATCGCATCAGCGGCCCTGCAATATCCCCGTAAGAGGCTGCTTGCGGTGATTGCAGCCGCGCGGCTGGTTCGCTTCTCGATTGAAGGCGCGCTGGCGATTCTTATCGGCGAGAAGATTATCGCGTTCGGCAAGTCTCCGGTCGTCGTTTGGGGAGTGCTGGCGCTCGTCGTTCTCTCCGTAGCGGGCAGCGCCATCTCGGTTTATGAGTGGGTCAAACGAAGCCGCAAGGCGGCGTGAAAGCTCGCAGGACCGGCTCGCAGGAACCAGGTTAATCATTCCGAGGGCGCAAGCTCGTGCTCATCTTCGGCATGCCCGCAAAGAGAGCAACAACCCTCAAGCCCGCCTCTTTCAGCGTTCAGGTCCTCTTCGACGAGTTGGCCGCCTTCGGGGTCCATCAAATAGCCCCGGCAGTCGCAACCCGGCACTAAACATCGCCGCCTGTTGGGCATTACCGGCCCTGCCTTTCAAGAATGAAAACGGCCCCGAAGCGTCGCGCGCGGAGCGTCACCTTTGCGACTCTTCCCGGGACACCGCTTCGAGCAGCGTGTTGAGGTCTTCCGCGTGCTCTTCCTCATTCGCCAGGATTTCCTCCATCAGCCGGCGGCTGGTGGGGTCATTGTCCGCCAAGTACCGGATCATCTCTGAGTAGGATTCAATGGCCACGCGCTCCGCCACGAGATCCTCACGGATCATGTCCACCAAAGTTCCGCCCTCGACGTATTCGGAGTGGCTTCGTGACGACATGCCTTCCGGGTTGAAGTCAGGCTCTCCGTCGAGCTGGACAATTCGCTCCGCGATTTTATCCGCGTGGCCTTGCTCTTCCGCCGCATGTTCCAAGAACTCCTGGGAAACCGCCTGCGAATGGATACCTTTCGCCATGTAATAGTGCCGCTTATAGCGCAGCACGCAGACGAGCTCCGTGGCAAGAGCCTCATTCAGGATGCGTACGGTTGTCTCGGGATCTCCTTTATAGCCGCTCGTGATCGCGCCCTTCTCGATGTGCTGGCGGGCGCGCTGGCGAATCGCCTGGATATCCGACAAGAACGGGTGCTCCCGCTCGGGTTTCGCGCTAGGATTCATGACGGCTAATCTCCCTTTCGGTTTTCGATAACTTCAGAAGTGGGATCGGCGGAAGCCCTGGAGGGGGAAACAGGCCCCGCCGATCCTCGGCCGCGCTGTTCCTCCGCGGCGCTACCATCCACCTTACCGCCGCGCCCTTGTAGCGCTCAATCAAGCAAAACCCGTATTTGTGGCAAAAAGTCCTGTAGCGTGTGCCACGGGGGTTCGGAATATCCCTCACCCGGCTCACTCTGCTCGCCACCCTTTCCCGGAAGGAGAGGGCTGAAGTCGAGGAGGGATTATTGCCCTCTCCCTTGGGGAGAGGGTGCGCGAGGTACGAGCGCGGGTAAGGGGAGTCTCGTCAGCAACTCACGCAAGTTCGCCGAAGCGCCTCACCGTGCTTGGGTAGAAACCTCAACGCTCCTACAGTGTTCTTCCGATAGCGAAAGCTTCCACGCCGGTCTATCGTATCAACAGCAATCGGGTTGCCCAAGAGGAATCGAACATGAGGAAACTGTTACTGGCGCTGATCGTCATTGCCTTCGCTTCGGGTATGGCCGAGGCGAAGGAGCACCTTTACCAAACAGGAAAAATCGAGACGATGACGTCCGTCCCGTGCGGAAGCCAGGCCAAGGGCCATCGGAAAGAAGAAATACTTTGCCACGTTTACGTGGTGCGCTCCACCGACATGGAGTATCACATCCGCCAGGAACAGAAGAAGGTGCCGGTGCTGCTTCCGGTCGGCGAGGATGTGCATTTTCGGATCGAGAAAGACCAGATGCTCATCCGGGTGATCGGCCCGGACGGAAAAGAAGGAAAAGAACAGAAATACCTCGTGGTATCGCAAAAGAGGCTTGCTGATTCAAGTCCGGAGCCTTAGGGCAGTACAGCTCACGAGCGTAGATTCACGGCCTCGCCGCCTGGGTTGCTTCTTCGACCGGCGCGAGGGTTTTGAGAGTACTGATCTCCCGCAGCACCGTCCGCCACTTCCCGGGATCGCCCTTGGTTGCGATCGGGGCGTTCAGGTTTTTGTAGAAAGCCAGAATATTGTTGCGGAGCTCCGGCGTGACCATCTTAAAGTGCCGCGAGGCCAGCTTTTTAAGCAGTTGAGCGTAAGTCTTGTCCGCCAGCCAGTAATCGCCCGCCACGGTAGGCTTCCCGGTGTCGCAGTTCCTGTTTTCGAGGACCAGGTTGCCGGCCCGAAGTTTATTGAGGTCTCTATGGTACCGCTCGACGGTATCCCCAAAGCTGCCAATGAATAGAGCCTGCGTCCGGGGCGTGGGCGGCTTGAATTGGAGCGTCCGGAGCGGTCCGATTTTCGGCAGCACCTCGAAGAGGTACACGGTGATTCTGGCCAGGATTCCGGCCTGCGCTTTTTCGACGCTGGACTTCAATCGACGGGGCCATCGCTTGTAGAACCTCGGCGGTTTGTAATTCGCTCCCCAATCCCGCTCAAAATTTCCACGCGCCAGCCGGTAAACAAATTTCTTGTTCACGATCGTGGGATAAAGTCTCAGAATTTTCTTCTTCTTCTGGCGCCAGACAGCCTCTGTCAGGTTGGGCACCACAGCGCTCGCCCCAAAGCGATATACACGCAGCGAGAGTCCCTCCCAGAGAAAAAGGCGGCTGAATTTGAGGCCGTAGGTTTCGAGGAACGAGCGCTCCAGCAGCTTCTTTGCAACCTTAAACCCGATATAGTTGTGATACGTCCGGGGCAGGTAACCGGCGCCGGCGATTTGGACCACGTCGAAGGAAAATTCCACCATCAGATGAGCCTCGGGATCATCTTCATAAGTGACGCGCCCCCCATACTGCGCCCGTAGTTTGGGATAGAGAGCAGGAACAGCGAGGTTTACCGCGAAAGGATGTCCGGTGTTGTCGGCAACGTAATGGGAAAGCGCGCCAAGGGCGAACGCGTATTCGTCCAAATTCCTCGAGTTCTCGAGGAGAGATCGAATGAAATCCGCGCTTCGTACATAGTGCGCCAGATTGCTGAAAAAATGGTCCCCCAGGGGATAGTAACCCATATCCTGAATCACGCACCCGCCGTAGGCGTAAGCATGAGCTTCGCGCAACTCCGCCGCCGTCGCAGTGGGGTACCGGCTCAGCAGGAGGGGCACCATGACGGGCCGCCAAACCGCATCAACTAAAGCCTCGTGGCTAAGTACCGAATAGGCGCGCAAACCCGGCGCAGCGGCAAGAAGCAAGGCGGCCGGGACCATCAGCCAAGGCGCTTTGTAGAAGAGCAGGGTTCTGAGCATGATTGCTGTAGCGTCACGCCGTGCTACTGCCCGATTATATTTCTTTGTCTTTCCATTATGGAGACCAACGGGACAACTGAGACGAATGAGACAAAAGGATTGCCTGGGGCGGTGATGAATTGGCGCATTGGATCAGTGGGTCATTGATTCAATACGCCAATGGCTCAGCGGTACCGGTCTTACTGCTGGCCGGCGACAGGGGAACTGTTCGAAGCGCGGGTGGGAATCCCGATGGGCGTGCCGGAAATTACGATCTCAACCCGCCGGTTGAGCGAGCGCCCGGTCGAGGTATCATTGGGAGCCACGGGGTTCGATTCGCCCATGCCGCGAGCGCTGATCGCGTCCGCCGGAAGGCCCTGCTGAACCAGGAAATCTCGCACCGCATCAGCCCGGGCCTGGGAAAGCTTATCGTTGGTTTCCTGGCTCCCGGTATTATCCGTGTAGCCTTCCACCTGGAGCTTCAGGCCGGGATAAGACAACAAAATACCGGCCATCTTTGCTAACGTCACACGTGTTTCTTGATGCAGATCCGATTTCCCGGTATTGAAGAACACATGAGACATGGTCACAACCAGGCCGTTCGAGGTCTGCCGCGTTTGCAGCAGCGAGTTGAGCTGGTTCAGCAGCCGGTTCCGCATTTGGACGCGTTGGTTCTCCGCCTGCTGAGCCCGTTGCCGGGCTGCGGCGGCGTTCGCCTGCGCCTGCTGCGCGGCGAGCTGCTGTTTTTCCGCCTCCGCCCGCGCTCTTTCCCGCGCCGCCTCGGCGGAGGATCGAGCGGCATCAGCTTTCGCTTTCTCCGCCGCCGCCTGCTGCGCCTCGGCTTTAGCCTGCTCAGCCCGTTCCGCCGCGGCTTGCTGCACTTGCTTACGGTGCTCCACTTGCTCGCGCCGGATGGCGATGGTGCGGGCGTCTTCCGCGGTCTGCACCGCCTCGCGCGCGGTCATGATCACCGGTTTTTTGCCGGCCTTTCGCGCCTGGTAGTCTTGCGCCTGCTTCAGAAGCTGCTCAGCTTTGCGGTAAGTATCTTTCGCGTACTGGTCCGCTTTGGCGTACGCGGCAATGTTCACGGCGTTTTCGGCTTCGTAAAGCGCCAGCGGTGTTTTTGGAGACATCGCAATTGGACGAACCTCACCGGGATTTACGTTCTGAATGTATTGTCCTCGCCTCAAGAGCTGCAGCTTCGCATTGATTTTCTCAATTTTCCCGACGGTGTCCTTCGTCACTTGGTTTTCCATCACCACGACGTCACTGGGCATCCTCACGGCGAAATAAGGCTCCGCCGTAACGATGAGTCCGAAAGCCTGAAGGTTCACCGTGACGTCGAGCTTGGCTTTGCCATCCTCCGGGACAATCTCCGCCACGTTTGTAGGATGGCCGTCCGGCGTGATGGCCCAGAGAACATAGGTGAGATATTCCGGACCAAAGGCCGTAGGAGATTCCATGTTCTTAAACTCTGCCTGAACCCGCGTGGCGCTCAGCTTGCTCGTAATCTCTGCTTTGCCGCTGGACTTCGGCATCAGGCTGGTGCCTCGGAAAGCGATTTTTGTGGATCCGCTCAGGCTGCGGTAGCTGATCGCCTTGACGGTTCGCCCGACAACCGTAATGCGGTAGATCGGAATAATTTCGTTGGATTCACTTTCCTGGTTTGTTGATGTGGCGGAGGTTTGGGCGAATGCTGCCGACGCGGCAAGCAAAATGACTCCTACCCGAAGAGCGAAACTTGTTTTCATTTGCGATCCTCCCTCTGGTTTTCTCGCCCCGGCTTCCGGCCCAAAGCGATTCGACAGCGCCACGGGTGCAGAAGACGGCTTTGCCGCCTGACTTGCGGAAAGCCTCTGGCTTTCCGGACAAATACGCGTATTTCAATGTTCCCGCTGGGCGCGAAGCCCCAGCCTTCGCGCCCAGCGGGAACAAGTTGGGTTGGGGTGCAAGCTCCCGGAAGGGCAAAGCCCTTCCGCAAGTCAGGCGGCAAAGCTGCACCGGCTCATCCAGAGGGCCGAAGAGGATAAAGGAGGGATCCCTGCATTCACCGGCCAGGACATCGCGGCATTCGCTTACCCTGAATCGACATGTGCTTCGGCTCCCTCTGAATGACCCGCGAACGGACTTAGCATCGAAATACCTACAGAGCGGCTCGAGACCGAAAATTGACCCTGCAAATCACGCGTGCGCAGACCGGCTCCACTCATCAATCTGCTTTTCGGCCTCTTCGCGGGTGACGCCATATCTTTCCTGAATCCTGCCGAGGAACTGATCTTTTCGGCCAGCGATCACGTCGAGATCGTCATCCGTCAATTTTCCCCAGCGCTCTCTTGCCGAGCCTTTCAGTTGTTTCCATTTTCCTTCCACTTGGTCCCAATTCATGATTTCCTCCTTTAGAAGTGCAAATTTTCGTCCTATACGCGGCGTCTGGAATGCGCGAACAGGGAAATGATGAACAGAATGATGAAGATGATGAACAGGATTTTAGCGATTCCCGCTGCAGCCCCCGCAATTCCTGCGAAGCCGAGAATAGCGGCGATAATAGCGATAATCAGGAAAACGACCGCATAGTACAGCATGGTTCTCCTCCGTTCTTCTTCATGAGATTACCGGCGGAATCACCGGGGCCCTGGTATACGTGAACTACTCGCAAAGCGGAGTAGCCACGGTCAATCGGTTTGTGATTGACCGTGGGCCGTTATTATCGAAATCAAACGCCCACGGTCAGAAAAATCGCTGACCGTGGCTACCCCGCTTTGCTCCTAGGAATGACAGCTTCCTTCAGTTGCAGCTCTGCCGCGCTGCGCCACCTTGACGCTCCGTTTACAACTCCGGACTGCCGCCCGTCACGGTGCGGGGCAGAGGCTTATCGGTTCCGGCGTAATCGGCGCCGGCCTCTTTCGCGGCGGAGATTGAAGCGGCTCCCGAAAGTTTCAGTGTTTTTTTGGCACGCTTCGCCCACTCCCGGTCATCATCGCAGTGGACGGAAAGGAGCAGACCGCCATGCTTGATGCGTCCGCGGTATCGCCGCGCCTCGTACTCCGGAGCGCCAAGCCCGGTTAATCCGCCGATAATAAAGCCGAGGATGCCGAGCGCCCCAACGCCCGCCAGAGTTGCCACAACCGGGCCCGCTACCAGAAGGGGATCAAGGCCGGCAATAATGACCGTGCCGCTGCCAAAGAGCCAGCCCAGTATTCCGCCAATGATGCCGCCGATGATCACCCCTTTCATGATCCCCTCGGGCGCCTTGCTGTGCCTCTCGTGCGCGAGATCTTTCGATCCCTGGTTTTCCGGGACCAGCGCGGCAATATCCGTAGTACGAAAACCAGCATTCTTCAGCGCGTCGGTACCGCTCTGCACTCCGGCGTAGGTCGAGTAAATGCCGAATACCGTGGTGTTTTTGCCTGCCATGACAACCCTCCATTCCAACTCTTTTTATGCGTCTTCCTTTTCTCCAGAACAGTTCTAGTTAATTCTCGATTAGCCCAGAAAGGCGCGCAATCCAGAAAGACGAGTACTTTTCCAGGAAAGCCGCTGTAGGAATTAGACTCGGCTTGACGTTCGGCCCTCCCCTTGCTCGCCTCCCCCTTGTACGCAGACCACCCCCTCACCCGTCCCGCTACCCGCGACGCGCTCTCCCCCTTTTCAGGAGCGAGGACGGTGAATTCGGTAGACTCCAGCCCTCCCCTCCGGGAGCGGGAAACCGTTCCGGATGCGCCCAAGGTAACACCCAGCGATCTTGCAACAGACATGCCATAGGCCTGCCGCGCACTATGGCTGACGCCATAATGACTCCTGGTGTATCAAAGTTTTCTAGACGGCTTTGGAAGGGCTGTAGGAACTCCGATCTGAGCACTGGATTTTTCCCGCCACGCTCTCTTGAGCGCCCGAAAAGTTTTCATAGCGGCCAGAAAATACTTACTGTCCGGTTAATCGCTGTGAGTTCCACAAGGCCCATGCATTCAATAGGTTTGGAATTTCGTTGCTTTTGGACCCCAGATTGCACCGGTACAAACCTTTAGAGTTGAATCGGTATTGCCCTGTTCTCACGCCTTTGTTTCAATCTTCGTACGCAGGAGGTCAGCCATGGGATGCAGCACAGCGCAGGTAAAGGTTGGAGTGACAGCTCCACCCCAGAAAACGCGGGTGTTATTGGTGGACGATCACGAACTGGTGCGGAGAGGTCTTCATGCAGTCCTCGAATCCGAACCGGGCTATGAGGTTTGCGGGGAAGCGGACAACGGGCTTGGCGCTTTGGAAAAGGTGCGCCAGTTGAAGCCGGATGTGGTGGTGCTTGATATCTGTTTGCCGGGACTGAACGGCGTTGAAATCGCGCGAAGAATTGCGAAGAATTTTCCCGAATGCCGAATCCTGGCGCTCACCATGAGCGATTCCGAACAGCTCGCTTATCAGTTGTTAGATTCAGGCGTCCAGGGATATCTCTTGAAATCGGATGCGGCGCGCGACCTGATGGTAGGAGTAGAATCCGTGCGGTGTGGCCGCCCCTTTTTTACGTCCAAGGTCTCTACGATGGTTCTCCACGGTTATCTCGATGCCACTGCGCGAACACGGGAGCCGAAGGAAACACCCGCTTTGCCGCTCACACCCCAGGAGCGGCAAATCACACAACTGCTTGCCGAAGGCGAGAGCAACAAGGAAGTCGCAACCACCCTGAATATTACGGTGAAAACAGCCGAAACCCACCGCGCGAACATCATGCGCAAATTGGGTCTTCACTCGATCAGCGACCTTGTTCGGTACGCGGTTCGGAACCAGATCATCGAAGC